>NZ_DKHD01000035.1:0-253276 GCF_002453565.1 Pseudomonas sp. UBA6753
CAGGGTGCCCCAGCTTCTTTCGCTACTCGACGTACTTACTTGCGTTTTCACACAGCCTGGGTCGAAAGCGGTCGGTCGCGATCAGCTACCTGCGACCTGTAGCCGGTCAGCGGCGACACAGGCGGGGACGTTGTAATCGACCACTCGCTTGACGCTTACCAATACCCTCATAGGTTCTCCAGTCATTGATGTTGGGGCGGCGGGCAGGGGGTTGGCAACGACGGCAGCGCAGTATTGGCGGGCGGGGATCGTCCGTTTCGAGTAGCGGGGTGAATCAGGAGGAGCCGGGCTGGGAGGCGCAGGCATCGAGGTCTTCGAGGAACGCCTGCAGGATGGGTGGGCGCGACACGCCGCGGCGGGTGACCACATCGAACGGCGAGCAGAGGTCCAGCAGGCTGGCACCCAGGCGGCGCATGTCGCCGGTCTTGATCCATTGCTCGGCGAAGTGCACCGGCAAGAAGCCGATATAGGCGCCGGAAATGATCAGGATCGCCGCTGCCTCGATGTTCTCCACGGTCGCATCGGCCTTGGTGATGCCCAACTGCTCCAGGTCGTACTGCTGCATGTAGCCGCGCACCACGATCCGGCTCTGGCGCACGTCCTCCATCAGCCGACCGTTGCTCGCGTTGCTGGCGAACAGCGGGTGGCGCCGGCCACAGTAGAGTCCCAGGGCCTCGTCATACAGCGGCTGGTAGGACAGCCCCGCGACCCGCAATGGGAAGTGGCCGATGGCCAGGTGCAGCCTGCCGTCGAGCACGCGCTCTTCGAGTTCCGCCGGGGCACCGATATAGATGTGCAGGTGGGCATCGTGCCCACGCGAAACAAAGCGCTGGGTGGTGCGCGGCAGGGGCGAGACGGGGTCGGTCAGGGTGGAGTCGATGATGCCCAGGTTGAGCTTGCCGCTGATGTGCTGCTTGAGCACGTCGGCGTCCATGCAGAAGCTCTCCACGGCACTGAGCAGGCGCAGGGTCGCTTCATGGATGGCCACCCCTTGCTCGGTCAGGCGAAAGCCACTGCGCCCGCGCTGGCAGAGCTTGACCCCCAGGCGGGTTTCCAGATGCGACATCTGTTCGCTTATGGTCGACTGGCCGGCATTGAGCGCGGCCTGTGCCGCAGAAAAGCCGCCGCACCTGACGATCGTGGTGAATACCCTGAGCAGTTTAAGGTCGACATCGTGCAGCTGGATCACCGTAGCCTCCCGGCCGGGTGTCACATCGCCAGTGCTGATATGAACACCCGTGCATTGTTCTTGTCGCGCAAGCTAACCATGAGTACCTGGCCGCTGCAATGCCTGGTATCGCCGGGTTTAACCACCGGCAGATACTTCGGATAGGGCGATGTATGTATCTGCACTTGCGCATTTTTCCTTGCTGGCACGGTTGCCATAGTGGATCGCAACGGTGGTCGAGCAGTCGCCCCGTCTCCTGAAACAGAACAAGAACTGGAGAAACCAGAACATGGCAAAGCACGGTTACGAGTCCGGCCGCCTGAACCTGCCCTTCGTGGGCCATTGCACGTTTGCCAAGGCCCCGGTGTGCACCGACTGGGCGGCGATCGACGCCGATGTGGCAATCCTCGGCGCGCCCAACGACATGGGCACCCAGTGGCGTTCGGGGGCACGTTTCGGACCCCGCGGCATTCGCGAGGCATCGACCCTGTTCTCCTTCGGCCATGCCGGCGCCTACGACTTCGAGGATGACACCACCTACCTGACCGAAGACCAGGTCCGCATGGTCGACGTTGGCGATGCCGATATCGTGCACACCGACATGGCCAGCAGCAACGCCAACATCGAGTCGGCGGTGCGGCAGATCCTTGCCGCGGGGGCCATGCCGGTGGTGCTGGGTGGTGACCATTCGGTGCACGCCCCGGTCATCAAGGCGTTCGAAGGCCATGGGCCGATCCATATCGTGCACTTCGATGCCCACCTGGATTTCGTCGACGAGCGCCATGGCGTGCGCTACGGGCACGGTAGCCCGCTGCGCCGCGCTTCGGAGCTGGAACACATTGTCGGCATGACCCAGATGGGCATCCGCAACGTGTCGTCCTCCAACCGCGACGACTACGATGCCGCACGTGAGGCCGGTTCGCAGATCCTGTCGGTACGTGACGTGCGCCGCCTGGGCTGCGCGGGCGTGCTGGCGAAAATCCCCGAAGGCCGCAACTACTACATCACCATCGACATCGACGGCTTCGACCCGTCCATCGCCCCGGGCACCGGCACGCCGAGCCATGGCGGATTCTTGTACTACGAAGTGCTGGAAATCATCCAGGCTCTGGCGCAGCGCAGCCACGGCCGGATTGTAGGCATGGACCTGGTAGAAGTGGCCCCGGCCTACGACCCCACCGGCATGACCTCGATCCTCGCCGCGCAACTGCTGATGAACAGCATCGGCTTCATCTTCCACGCGCGCGCCAAAGCCCGCTGACCCGGAGACTGTCCTGTGGACCACAAGGTAAAAGACTACTTGCAGGCCTTTGGTGTATCCGAGGCGACCCAGCACTTTCTCGGCAAACCGCAGCGCATGTTCATTGCCGGCGCCTGGCTTGAGGCCAGCGACGGCGGCAGTGCCGAGGTGGTCGAGCCGTCCACCGAGGGTGTGCTGACGCGCATCCCCATGGCCACTGCGGATGACCTTGATCGCGCCGTGCGCGCAGCACGTGCGCAGTTCGATGGCGGTGCCTGGAGCCAGCTCAAGCCACTGGAGCGCGAGCGCCTTATCCATCGCCTGGCCGACCTGATCGAGACCCACGGCGACGAGCTGGCGCAGATCGAAGCCATCGACATGGGCAAGTCGGTCGCCCAGGCACGCGCGGTCGATATCCAGGGCACGGTCGATACCCTGCGCTATTTCGCCGGCTGGGCCAGCAAGATCCACGGCCGCACGGTCGAGCCTTCGCTGCCTGGGAATTACCTGGCGTACACGCGCAAGGAGGCGGTGGGGGTGGTCGGTGCCATCGTGCCGTGGAACTTCCCGCTGCAGACCATGGCCTGGAAGCTCGGTGCGGCGCTGGCGACCGGTTGCACGGTGGTGGTCAAGCCGGCAGAGCTGACTTCGTTGTCGGCGCTGCGCTTTGCCGAGCTGGTGCAGGCCTCGGGTATTCCCGACGGGGTGGTGAACATCGTGACCGGGCGCGGCAGCGTGGTCGGCGAGGCGATGTCCCGTCACCCGGGCATCGACAAGCTGAGTTTTACCGGTTCGACACCGGTCGGCTGCTCGGTGGGCAAATCGGCGATGGACCAGATGAAACGCCTGACCCTGGAGCTGGGCGGCAAGTCGCCAGTGATCGTGTTCGCCGATGCGGACATCGAGGCAGCGGCGCAAGCCGTGGCCAACGGGGTGTTCTTCAACTCCGGGCAGGTGTGCGACGCCGGCACCCGTGCGTATGTCGAACGCAGTGTCTACCCGGCGTTCCTCGAAGCGCTGGCCAGGTACACCGCCACCCTGAAGATAGCCCCGGGCCTGGATCCGGACTGTTTCATAAGCCCCATGGTGTCGCTCCAGCAACAGCAGCGGGTGCTGGACTACATCGCCCTGGGCAAGGCCGAAGGCGCGCAGGTGTACTACGGCGGCGAGCCGCTCGACGGCCCGGGCTTCTTCGTGCAGCCCACGATCTTCGCCAACTGCAGCAACGACATGCGGGTGGTTCGCGAGGAGATCTTCGGCCCGGTGCTGGTGACCCAGCCGTTCGACACCCAGGAACAGGCGCTGGCCCTGGCCAACGATTCGGAGTTCGGCCTGGCGGCGGCGATCTACTCCAACGACCTGGGCAAGGTCCATGGGCTGATTCCGCGCCTGCGTGCGGGCACGGTGTACGTCAATGCCCACAGCACCCTGGACCCGTCCATGCCGTTCGGTGGTTACAAGCAGTCGGGCTATGGCAAGGACATGGGCGCAGAACAACTGGAGTTCCTGCTGGAGACCAAGGCGGTCTGGATCACCTTGCCCTGAGGTAACAGGGCCGTCCTGCGCCGCTGAAGGTTGGCGAGCGGCGCAGGTTTATCGAACGCATCGAATTTCAAGAACAAGAACCTGTCGAGGTGATGCCGATGAACAGCCAAGTGGATATCGAGCGAGCGCAAGACCTGGAAAGGCGCTTGCGTGCCTATGAAGAACTGGAGAACAAAGCGCACTGGCCGGGCGCATTGACGGTGGCCGACGTGGTGGCACTGGCCCTGCTGACGCTGGTGATGGTTGCCGGCGCGTACTACCTGGGAGGCCAGCCATGAGTGCTTCCCGCGAGCAAGAATTTCGCCTGAGCGCGGAACGTGGCGACACCCCCTTGCTGCCCAATGAGCGGGTTTGGGGTTTCTGGGGGTTTGCCTACGCCAACTCGGCGCTGGCGGTGGCCACCTGGGTGTTCCTGATCGGCGGCGCCACCGCGCTGTTCGTCGGGCCCTTGCAAGGGATTGCCGCAATCATCATCGGCAACATCATCGGCGTGGTCCTCGCCGCGTCGTCCACCTGTCTGCCGTGTGGCAAGTACGGCGTCGAGCAGTTCACCTTCCTGCGTAGCATGTTCGGCCTCAATGGCAGCCGCCTGGTGTACTTCCTCTCGGTGGTGGTGCTGACCATGGGCTGGCTGGCGGTGCTGGGGCTGATGTGCGGGCGGGCGCTGGACAACCTGGAAACCCTGGTGCAGCAGAGCCAGCCCAATGGTGATGGCTGGCTGGTAACCGCGGGAGGCTTGCTGGCCATCGTGCTGGCGGCGCTGGTGGCCATGCGCGGGCCGGACATGATCCGCCGGCTGAGCGCGGTGATCGCGCCCAGCCTGATCCTGATCATGCTGGCACTGATGTACTTCATCTCCGGTCGCTACAGCTTCGACGAACTGCTGGCCATGCCGCCTTTGCAGCCACCGTTCGAGAACCCGCACGTCAACTTCATGGTCGCGGTGGAGATCAACATCGCCGCGGGCTTCTCCTGGTGGCCCTACATCGGCAACCTGTCGCGCCTGTGCAGCAACCAGCGCACGGCCTTCTGGCCCAACCTGGTGGGTATCTTCGCTGCGGCGTCGCTGGGCGAGTCAATCAGCCTGTTCGCCGCCACTACCCTGGGCAGCAGCGACCCTACCGCGTGGATGCGCCTGGCCGGCGGCATGGGGTTCGGCGTCATCGCGCTGAGCTTCCTGGCGCTGGCCAACCTGACCGGCATGGTCAACATCCTCTACACCGCGGTGATCGGCTTGCGCCAGCTGGGCGGCGAGCGCCTGCGCAGCGTGGGCTGGGGGGTACTGATCGGGCTGTTCTGCATCATCCCGGTATTGATCGTGGTGTTCCTGCCGGGGATCTACGACGGCTTCTTCATCTTCCTGGTGTGGACCTCCGCGCTCAACAGCGCCCTGGCCGGCATCGGCATCGCCGATTACTTCTTCCTGCGCAAGCAGCGCCTGAACCTGCGCCAGCTCTACGCCGAACAGAGCGTGTCGCCGTTGCGCTACTGCAAAGGCTTCAACCCCATCGCGCTGCTGGCGCTGGTGGCGGGCTTCGCGATCTATGTGGTGGTGTTCAACCCGCAGACCCTGGCCCATACCGACTTCTTCACTTTCGCCACCGCCTCGCTGCCGTCCTGCCTGCTGGCCGGGCTGGTGCATTACGGCCTGACCCGGCTGCTGGCGACGCGCCTGGGCTGGGGCGGCTACCCAAAGCGCAATGAACACAACATCCAGGCTGCCGGCCTTCGTGTACAGGACTAGAACCATGACCAAGCGATACGACTACATCATCATCGGCGCAGGCTCTGCTGGCTGCGTCCTGGCCAACCGCTTGAGCGAAGACGCCGGTACCTCGGTGCTGGTTCTGGAGTTCGGCGGCAGCGACCGCAGTGTGCTGATCCAGATGCCCAGTGCCTTCTCGTTGCCGATGAACACCAAGAAGTACAACTGGCGCTACGAGACCGTCGCCGAAGCGCACCTGGACAACCGCCGCCTGCATTGCCCGCGGGGCAAGGTGCTGGGCGGCTCGTCCTCGATCAATGGGCTGGTCTACATCCGTGGCCATGCCTGCGACTTCGATGAATGGGAAAGCCTGGGGGCGAAGAACTGGAGCTACCGTAACTGCCTGCCGTACTTCAAGCGTGCCGAGCAGTACAAGTTTGGCGGTGATGACTACCGCGGCGGCATGGGGCCGCTGGCCACCAACAACGGCAACAACATGCAGAACCCGCTGTACGGCGCCTGGGTCGAGGCCGGTGCCGAAGCCGGCTATATCAAGACCGACGACTGCAACGGCTACATGCAGGAAGGCTTTGGTGCCATGCACATGACGGTCAAGGATGGCGTGCGCTGGTCCACGGCCAACGCCTATCTGCCCCCGGCCATGAGCCGGCCGAACCTGACCGTGATCACCCATGCCATGACCCGGCGCATCCTGCTCGATGGCAAGCGGGCGGTGGGCGTGGAATATGATCACGGCGGCCAGACCCACAAGGTCCTGTGCAACCGCGAGGTGCTGGTGGCGTCCGGCCCGATCGGTTCGCCGCACTTGTTGCAACGGTCCGGCATCGGCCCCGAGGCCGTGCTGAAGAAGGCTGGCATCGAGGTGCGCCACCCCTTGCCTGGGGTGGGCGAGAACCTTCAGGACCACTCGGAAATCTACATCCAGTATGCGTGCAAGGAGCCGGTGACCCTCAACGGCAAGATGAACCTGCTTGGCAAGGCGATGATCGGTCTGCGCTGGTTGCTGTTCAAGGACGGTCTGGGCGCCAGCAACCACTTTGAGGCGGGCGGTTTCATCCGCTCATCCAAGGGCCTGCGCTGGCCGGACATCCAGTTCCACTTCCTGCCGGCGGCCATGCGCTATGACGGCGACAAACCGTTCAAGGGCCATGGTTTCATGGTGCTGACCGGGCCCAACAAGCCCAAGAGCCGTGGCCATGTGCGGGCGCTGTCGGCCGACCCGTACCAACATCCGGAAATCCGCTTCAACTACCTCGAGAGCGAGGAAGACCGGGAGGGCTTTCGCCGCTGTGTGCGGCTGACCCGCGAAATCATCGCCCAGCCGGCCATGGACCGTTTCCGCGGCGAGGAGCTGGCGCCTGGGCCGCAAGTGCAGACCGATGAGCAAATCGACGCATTCGTGCGCGCCAACATGGAAAGCACCATGCACCCGTGCGGCTCGTGCCGGATGGGCGAGGATGACATGGCAGTGGTCGATTCGACATTGCGTGTGCATGGCCTGCAGGGGCTGCGGGTGATCGACTCCTCGGTGTTCCCGAGCGAGCCCAATGGCAACCTCAACGCGCCGACCATCATGCTGGCCGAACGCGCTGCCGACCTGGTGCGCGGGCGCCAGCCGCTGGCACCGAGCGATGTGCCGGTTGGCCTGGTTGGGGGCTGGGAGGAGCAGCAACGCAGCCGTGCGCCGCTGCGCGAGATGCCTGTCCGCTAAATAGCCGGGCTGACGCTCCTGCAGGGGATCGCGTCAGCCTGGCGGACTGAATGCGCTCCATTGGAATGATTTCGATACAGAACGGGGAGGGGTAGCGCTCAGTGTGCCCGGGGCTGCTCGAACGCCTGATTGGCACGGTTTTCTGGAGTGACTTCTTTACAGCCACGAAAGCCCTGATTGAATAAAACCCCGCCAACTAGCGCTATTGGCGTTTGGCACAGAGCTTGCTCCCTACCTTGCACGCGATCGGACTTGAAAGTTGTTCATCCGGTCTCGAGGTTTGAACTTGTGACGTTATAAAAACAATTAGACTAGCAAGGTAGAAAACAATGAATAACTTGCCCCACGGTCACCGCCCGCCTGATGGTGACGCACACGAACTCAAGCGTAACCTGTCCAACCGCCATATCCAGTTGATCGCCATTGGCGGTGCTATCGGCACCGGCCTGTTCATGGGCTCTGGCAAGACCATCAGCCTGGCGGGGCCCTCCATCATCTTTGTCTACATGATCATCGGCTTCATGCTGTTCTTTGTCATGCGGGCAATGGGCGAACTGTTGTTGTCCAACTTGAAGTACAAGTCGTTCATCGATTTCTCGGCTGACCTGCTCGGCCCGTGGGCGGGGTTCTTCACCGGCTGGACCTACTGGTTCTGCTGGATTGTCACCGGTATCGCCGACGTGATCGCCATCTCTGCCTATTCGCAGTTCTGGTTCCCCGACATCCCCTTGTGGATACCGGCGTTGGCGTGTGTCGGCCTGTTGCTCAGCTTGAACCTGATGACGGTGAAGATGTTCGGCGAAATGGAGTTCTGGTTCGCCATGATCAAGATCGTCGCCATCTGCGCGCTGGTCTGCACCGGGTTCTACATGGTGGCGCTGGCTTACCAGTCGCCGGCCGGGCATGCGGCATCGCTGGCCAACCTGTGGAATGACGGTGGCATGTTCCCCCATGGCGCCATGGGCTTCTTTGCCGGCTTCCAGATTGCGGTGTTTGCTTTCGTAGGCATCGAACTGGTGGGGACCACCGCCGCCGAAACCAAGAACCCGGAACGCAACCTGCCACGGGCGATCAACTCGATTCCCTTGCGCATCATCGTCTTCTACGTGCTCGCGCTGGTCGCCATCATGGCCGTCACGCCCTGGCGTGAAGTGGTGGCCAACAAGAGCCCCTTCGTCGAGCTGTTCGTACTGGCCGGTCTGCCGGCAGCCGCGGGCATCATCAACTTCGTGGTGCTGACCTCGGCCATGTCGTCGGCCAACAGCGGCGTCTTCTCGACCAGCCGCATGCTTTACGGCCTGGCAGTGGATGGCGATGCGCCTGGCAAGTTCGGTGCGCTGTCCCGCCGCGCGGTACCTTCCAACGGCCTGATCTTTTCCTGTGTGTGCCTGACGGGCGGGGCGCTGGTCATCTACCTGGTGCCGAACATGCTCGAGGCCTTCACGCTGATCACCACGGTGTCGGCACTGCTGTTCATGTTCGTCTGGTCGATCATCCTGCTGTCGTACCTGGCGTACCGCAAGCAGCGTGACCCGTTGCACCAGGCGTCGACGTACAAGATGCCGGGCGGCACGTTCATGTGCCGGGTGTGCCTGGTGTTCTTCGCCTTCATTCTGGCCTTGCTGGCGCTGGAGGCCGACACCCGCAGCGCGCTGTACCTGATGCCGGTCTGGTTTGCCGTGCTGGGCCTGGCCTATCGATCGATCTGGCGGAAAAGGCAGCAGGCCATGCAGCTGTCATTCGATGCCGATTGATCACCTTGTTCACGTTTTGCCCAAGGGGGACGGCGCGCTGCGCTGTCCCCCTGTCGTCTTTTTGCCAAGCAGGGAATCTTTATGAGAATCCACGTCAACTTTGTCGACCGTGTCGGTATCACTCAGGAAATCCTCTCGCTGCTTGGGGCGCGCAACCTCAATCTTGATGCGGTGGAGATGATTCCGCCCAACGTCTACATCGATGCCCCAACCTTGTCCCCGGTGGTGCTGGACGAACTCTACGCTGCCCTGATGGAGGTGGACGGCGTGCAGGAGGTGGCGCTGGTCGACTTCCTCCCCGGCCACCGCCGGCGCCTGCAGCTGGAGGCATTGCTGGCGGCGATGAGCGACCCGGTGCTGGCGGTGGACCCTGGCGGTCATGTGCTGCTGGCGAACCCGACCCTGGTCGCCCTGGTGGGGCGCGAGCCGGCCGGTGAGCCGTTGAACAGATTGTTTGCCGAGCCGGACCTGGCCCAGACCCTGATCGACAAGGGCTTCCGCCTGCCAATGTGCGAGGTGGGCTTTCAGGGCCAGGCCCTGCTGCTGGAGGCCACGCCGATCAGCGGTGGCGCCGATGGCCTGGTGGGTGGCCTGCTGACCTTGTACCCACCCAGCCGCATCGGCGAGCGCCTGGCCTCGCTGCTGCATGACAACAGCGAAGGCTTGGGGGCGTTGCTGGGCGAGTCGGCGGCGCTACAGGCGCTCAAGGCCCGCCTGCACAAGGTGGCGAGCCTGGAGGCGCCGGTATTGATCCAGGGCGAGACCGGTACGGGCAAGGAACTGGTGGCCCGTGCCTGCCACGCGCTGAGTGCCCGGCGCGATGCCTCGTTCCTGGCGCTGAACTGCGCGGCGTTGCCCGAGAGCCTGGCCGAAAGCGAGCTGTTCGGCTACGCCGCCGGTGCCTTCACCGGCGCCCAGCGGGGCGGCAAACCGGGCCTGCTGGAACTGGCCGATGGCGGTACGGTGTTTCTCGATGAAGTGGGCGAGATGTCGCCGTACCTGCAGGCCAAGCTGCTGCGTTTTCTCAATGACGGCAGTTTTCGCCGGGTGGGCGGTGGCAGCGAAGTGCAGGTGAATGTGCGGGTGGTCTGCGCCACCCACCGCAACCTGGAAAACATGGTGATCGAGGGCGGCTTTCGCGAAGACCTCTACTATCGCCTCAACGTGCTCAACCTGCAGGTGCCGCCGCTGCGTGAGCGCGGCAAGGACATCCTGCTGCTGGCCGAGCATTTCCTGCGCCAGGCCTGTGCGCAGATCCAGCGCGCCCCTTGCCGGCTCGCGCTGGCCACCCATCCGCTGCTGCTGGGCAATCGCTGGTCCGGCAATGTGCGCCAGTTGCAGAACGTGATCTTCCGTGCGGCGGCCATCAGCGAAGGGGACGTGATCGACTGCGATGACCTGGAGCTGGCTGGCACCGCCCTGAGCAGCCAGCAAACCGAGGGGCAGGAGATCGTCAGCCTGGAAGCGGCCGTGCAGGCATTTGAAAAATCCTTGCTGGAAAAGCTGTACACGAGCTACCCCTCGACCCGGCAACTGGCGGTGCGCTTGCAGACTTCGCACACGGCGATCGGCCAGCGTTTGCGCAAGTACGGCATCGCCAGTCGGGTCTCGTAGCCGGCCCGGTGCGAATACGCTCCGCTGGAGTGATTGTGCTCCAGGCGGGCGTGGTCCCGGCTTCATTGGCCCGTGCTGTCAGGGTTGGCTGCCGGGGCCAGGCCACGGAGCGAATACGCTCCATCGCGCAGGCTTGGGATGGACCGAAATAGAACAGTAAGACATTGATTTATAAGGGTTTTAGTGAGTTGGCATCACCCTTGCTCTGTATCAGTCGGTCCTGCATCAGGACCTATCTGATAACAAGAGAGGAAGATCCATGAGCACGCTGCGTTTTACTCCTGAACACGAATGGCTGCGTCTGGAAGCGACTGGCGAGTTGACCGTCGGCATCACCAGCTATGCCCAGCAGGCCCTGGGTGACGTGGTGTTCGTGCAACTGCCGGAGCCGGGCGAGTACGGAGAGGGCAACGAAGTCGCGGTGCTCGAGTCGGTCAAGGCCGCCAGCAACATCACCATGCCTTTGCGCGGCACCGTGGTGGCCGTCAACCAGGCCCTGGCCGACGACCCCGAGCTGGTCAACACCTCGCCCATGCAGGACGGCTGGTTCTTCCGCATCCAGGCGGCCAACCCGTCGGAGCTCGACAGCCTGATGGACCAGGACGGCTACGACCGCTTCCTGGCCGACAACGCCTGAGCCAGGGGGCAGAGATGACCAACGCATCCATCCCGCTGGGCACTGACAACGAATTCATCGCCCGCCACATCGGCCCGCGCGAGGGCGACATCGACGCCATGCTGGCGCTGGTCGGCCATGACTCACTGGAAGCCCTGATCGACAGCGTCATCCCCGCCAGCATCAAAGGCAGCAGCGTGCTCGAGCTGAGCAAGGGGCAGGGCGAGGCTGAAGCCCTGGCCGCACTCAAGGCCATCGCTGCGAACAACCAGCTGTTCAGCAACCACATCGGCCAGGGTTATTACCCTTGCCACACGCCCACGCCGATCCTGCGCAACCTGCTGGAAAACCCGGCCTGGTACACCGCCTACACGCCGTACCAGCCGGAAATCTCCCAGGGCCGCCTGGAGGCGTTGCTGAACTTCCAGACCCTGGTCAGCGACCTCACCGGCATGCAGATCGCCAACGCCTCGTTGCTCGACGAAGCCACCGCCGCCGCCGAGGCCATGACCTTCTGCAAGCGCCTGGCGAAGAACAAGGCCCCGGCATTCTTCGCGTCCAGCCATTGCCACCCGCAGACCCTCGATGTGCTGCGTACCCGTGCCCAGCCACTGGGTATCGAAGTGGTCATCGCTGATGAAGCGTTGCTGGATGGCCAAGCCCTGGACGGCTATTTCGGCCTGTTGCTGCAGTACCCGGCCAGCACTGGTGCCATCACCGACCACCGCGCCCTGGTACAACGCGCCCATGCGGCGGGTGCGCTGGTGGCTGTGGCCGCCGACCTGCTGGCACTGACCTTGCTGACCCCACCGGGTGAGTTCGATGCCGATGTGGTGCTGGGCAGCGCCCAGCGCTTCGGCGTGCCGCTGGGCTTTGGCGGCCCGCATGCGGCGTACTTCGCCACCCGCGATGCGTTCAAGCGCGACATGCCCGGCCGCCTGGTCGGCGTATCCATCGACCGCTTCGGCAAGCCGGCCCTGCGCCTGGCCATGCAGACCCGTGAGCAACACATCCGCCGCGAAAAGGCCACCAGCAACATCTGCACCGCGCAGGTGCTGCTGGCCAACATCGCCAGCATGTATGCGGTCTACCACGGTCCCCAGGGCCTGGAGCAGATCGCCCGGCGGGTGCACCGCCTGACCGCGATCCTGGTGCAAGGGCTGAAACAGCTCGGGCACAAGGTCGAGCAGGCGCACTTCTTCGACACCATCAGCGTGGTCACCGCGAGGCCTTTGGCCGATGTGCTGGCTGCCGCCAATGCGGCACGCCTGAACCTGCGCCTGATTGACGAACTGCGGGTTGGTGTGTCGCTGGATGAAACCTGCGAACAGGCCAGTGTCGAGGCCCTGTGGCAGGTGTTCGCCGAACCCGGCCAGGCGCTTCCAAGCTTCACCGCGTTGGCCGCCGGCAGCAGCGATTGCCTGCCCGTGCCACTGCTACGCGCGACCCCGTTCCTGCTACACCCGGTGTTCAACCGCTACCATAGCGAAACCGAACTGATGCGCTACCTGCGCCGCCTGGCCGACAAGGACCTGGCCCTGGACCGCAGCATGATCGCGCTCGGCTCGTGCACCATGAAGCTCAATGCCGCCAGCGAGATGGTCCCGATCACCTGGCCCGAGTTCGGCGCCCTGCACCCATTCGCCCCGGCTGAGCAGTCGCAGGGTTACCGCCAGCTGACCGATGAACTGGAGGCCATGCTCTGCGCGGCCACCGGCTATGACGCCATGTCGCTGCAGCCCAATGCCGGTTCCCAGGGTGAGTATGCCGGCCTGCTGGCGATCCGCGCCTACCACGCCAGCCGTGGCGAGGCAGGGCGCGATGTATGCCTGATCCCGTCGTCGGCCCATGGCACCAACCCGGCCACGGCGCAGATGGCCGGCATGCGGGTGGTGGTGGTCAACTGCGACGAGCGTGGCAACGTCGATGTCGCCGACCTGCAGCTCAAGGCCGAGCAGCACAGGGCGCAGCTGGCTGCGCTGATGATCACCTACCCCTCGACCCACGGCGTGTTCGAAGATGCCATCACCCGCATCTGCGACATCATTCACGAGCACGGCGGCCAGGTGTATCTGGATGGCGCCAACATGAACGCCATGGTCGGCCTGTGCGCCCCGGGCAAGTTCGGTGGCGACGTGTCGCACCTGAACCTGCACAAGACCTTCTGTATCCCCCATGGCGGTGGCGGCCCCGGTGTCGGCCCGATTGGCGTCAAGGCGCACCTGGCGCCGTTCCTGCCCGGTCACGCCCATCTGGCGAGCCCGCAGGGCGCGGTCAGCGCGGCGCCTTATGGCAGTGCCAGCATCCTGCCGATCACCTGGATGTACATCCGCATGATGGGCGGGGAAGGGCTCAAGCGCGCCTCGCAGCTGGCGATCCTCAATGCCAACTACATCGCCCGCCGCCTGGAGGAACACTACCCGGTGCTGTACACCGGCGAGAACGGACTGGTCGCCCACGAGTGCATCCTCGACCTGCGCCCGCTCAAGGACAGCAGCGGCATCAGCGTCGAGGACGTGGCCAAGCGCCTGATCGACTTCGGCTTCCATGCCCCGACCATGTCCTTCCCGGTGGCTGGCACGCTGATGGTCGAGCCGACCGAGAGTGAGTCCAAGGAAGAACTGGACCGCTTCTGCGCAGCGATGATCTGCATCCGCGAGGAAATCCGCGCCGTGGGAAACGGCACCCTGGACAAGCTCGACAACCCGCTGAAGAACGCCCCGCATACCGCCACCGAGCTGGTGGGCGAATGGCCCCACGGCTATGCCCGGGAGCTGGCGGTGTACCCGCTGGCCGAACTGCGCGACAGCAAGTACTGGCCGCCGGTGGGGCGCGTGGACAACGTCTACGGCGACCGCAACCTGGCCTGTGCCTGCCCGCCGCTGTCGAGCTATCAAGATGCCTGACCCTGCTGGCCCGGACGCTTCCGGGCCGTGCTTGCCGACCGAACAACAAGGAATCTCACCCATGTTCCACAAGAGCCTGACCCTGTCCGATTTCGACCCTGCACTGTCCGCGGCCATCGGCCGTGAAGTGCAGCGCCAGGAAGACCACATCGAGCTGATCGCTTCGGAAAACTACACCAGCCCCCAGGTGATGCAGGCCCAGGGCACCGAACTGACCAACAAGTACGCCGAAGGCTACCCGGGCAAGCGTTACTACGGGGGCTGCGAGCATGTCGACGTGGTCGAGCAGCTGGCCATCGACCGCGCCAAGCAGTTGTTCGGTGCCGGTTATGCCAACGTCCAGCCACACTCGGGCTCCCAGGCCAACGCGGCGGTCTACCTGGCCCTGCTGCAGGCCGGTGATACCTTGCTGGGCATGAGCCTGGCTCACGGCGGCCACCTGACCCACGGGGCCAAGGTGTCGTCCTCGGGCAAGCTGTACAACGCCGTGCAATACGGCATCGATGCCAACGGCCTGATTGACTACGACGAAGTCGAGCGCCTGGCGGTCGAGCACCAGCCGAAGATGATCGTGGCTGGTTTCTCGGCTTACTCGAAGACCCTCGACTTCCCGCGTTTCCGGCAGATCGCCGACAAGGTCGGGGCCTACCTGTTCGTCGACATGGCCCACGTCGCCGGGCTGGTCGCGGCAGGCCTGTACCCCAGCCCGCTGCCGTATGCCGATGTGGTCACCACCACCACCCACAAGACCTTGCGCGGGCCGCGTGGCGGCCTGATTCTGGCCAAGGCCGACCCGGAGCTTGAGAAAAAGCTCAACTCGGCGGTGTTCCCAGGCGGGCAGGGCGGGCCGCTGATGCACGTGATCGCGGCCAAGGCGGTGTGCTTCAAGGAGGCCCTGGCGCCTGGTTTCAAGGATTACCAGCGCCAGGTCATAAGCAACGCCCAGGCCATGGCGCAGGTGTTCATGCAGCGCGGTTTCGACGTGGTTTCCGGTGGCACCGACAACCATCTGTTCCTGGTCAGCCTGATCCGCCAGGGCATCACCGGCAAGGATGCCGACGCGGCACTGGGCCGTGCGCACATCACGGTGAACAAGAACGCGGTGCCCAACGACCCGCAGTCGCCGTTCGTGACCTCGGGCCTGCGCATCGGTACCCCGGCAGTGACTACCCGTGGGCTCAAGGAGGCAGAATGCCGCGCCTTGGCGACCTGGATCTGCGACATCCTCGACCATCTCGGTGATGCCGACGTCGAGGCCCAGGTGGCGCGCCAGGTGGCAGCGCTGTGCAAGCTGTTCCCTGTCTATCCGGCCTGACCTCAGGGCTTGGCGGCTGCCGGCAGTGTGCCGGCAGCCCATATCATCGAAGGCCAGGAGCCAGCCATGACCACAGAACAACTGCAACAAACCCCGCTGCACGACCTGCACCTGGCGCTGGGGGCACGCATGGTGCCATTCGCCGGTTATGCCATGCCGGTCCAGTACCCGCTGGGTGTGCTCAAGGAACACCTGCACACCCGTGAACAGGCTGGTCTGTTCGACGTTTCGCACATGGGCCAGATCCGCCTGCGTGGCGCAGAGGCCGCCAGGGCGTTGGAAGCGCTGGTGCCGGTCGACATCATCGACCTGCCGGTGGGCATGCAGCGCTATGCGCTGTTCACCAATGACGATGGCGGCATCCTCGACGACCTGATGGTGGCCAGGCTGGGTGACGACGAACTGTTGCTGGTGGTCAACGCCGCCTGCAAGGAGCAAGACCTGACCTACCTGCGCCAGCACCTGGAAGGTTATTGCGAGGTCGAGTCGCTGTTTGCCAGCCGGGCCTTGCTGGCCCTGCAAGGCCCGGCGGCGGCCAAGGTACTGGCGCGACTGGCGCCCCAGGTTGCCGGCATGACTTTCATGCAGTTCGCCAGTGTGAGGCTGCTGGGTGTCGACTGTTACGTCAGCCGCTCGGGCTACACCGGCGAAGACGGCTACGAAATCTCGGTACCGGTCGAGGCGGCGCCCATGCTTGCCCGTTCGATGCTGGCCGAAGCCGAGGTCCAGCCCATCGGCCTGGGGGCCCGTGATTCGCTACGCCTGGAGGCCGGGCTGTGCCTGTACGGCCATGACATGGCGGTGCACACCACGCCGATCGAGGCCAGCCTGGGCTGGGCGATCTCCAAGGCCCGACGTGCCGAGGGTGAGCGCGCTGGCGGCTTCCCCGGCGCCGAGCGCATCCTTGCCCAGCAGCAGGAAGGCGTGGCCAGCAAGCGCGTGGGCCTGCTGCCTGCAGAGCGCGTGCCGGTGCGTGAAGGGGCAGTGATCGTCGATGCTCGGGAGCAGGTGATCGGCCGGGTCACCAGTGGCGGTTTCGGACCCAGCCTGGGCGCGCCGCTGGCGATGGGCTACCTGCAGAGCGAGCAGGCAGCGCTGGGCACGCAAGTGTTCGCCCAGGTGCGCGGCAAGCAAGTGCCGATGCAGGTGGTGCGCACACCGTTCGTGGCGCAACGTTACTACCGTGGCTAAAGGCCAGACTGTCGGAGCATGAGCATGAGTGAAATCCAGACTGCCCCTAAGCGCCCGCAGCCCTTGCAGGCCGGGGTGAAACTGCGCGGCGCCGACAAGGTGGCGCGCATCCCGGTGAAAATCCTGCCCACCGAGCAGGTGCCGCGCAAACCCGACTGGATTCGCGTGGAGATTCCCACCACGCCGGAAGTGGCACGGGTCAAGGCCCTGCTGCGCAAACACAAGCTGCACAGCGTGTGCGAAGAGGCGTCCTGCCCGAACCTGGGCGAGTGTTTCTCGGGCGGCACGGCGACGTTCATGATCATGGGCGATATCTGTACCCGCCGTTGCCCGTTCTGCGATGTCGGCCATGGCCGGCCCAAGCCACTGGATGCCGATGAGCCGACGAACCTTGCCATCGCCATTGCCGACCTTGGCCTGAAGTATGTGGTGATCACCTCGGTGGACCGTGACGACCTGCGCGATGGCGGTGCCCGCCACTTCGCCGATTGCCTGCGCGAGATCCGCAGGCTGTCGCCGGGTATCCAGCTGGAAACCCTGGTGCCGGATTACCGTGGCCGTATGGACGTTGCTCTGGACATCACTGCGCAAGAGCCGCCAGACGTGTTCAACCACAACCTGGAGACCGTGCCGCGCCTGTACCGGGCGGCACGGCCGGGCTCGGACTTCGAGTGGTCGCTGGACCTGCTGGAGCGCTTCAAGCAACGCCTGCCGGCGGTACCGACAAAGTCCGGCCTGATGCTCGGCCTGGGCGAGACCGATGCCGAGGTGGTCGAGGTGATGCAGCGCATGCGTGAGCATCAGGTTGACATGCTGACCCTGGGGCAGTATCTGCAACCGTCTCGCAGCCACCTGCCGGTGCAGCGCTTCGTGCACCCTGACACCTTCGCCATGCTTGCCGAGCAGGCCTTGGCGATGGGGTTCAGAAACGTGGCCTCCGGGCCGCTGGTGCGCTCGTCTTACCACGCTGACCGGCAACTGCAAGCAGTTTAAGGGTTCAGATCAGCATCATTCGCGGTAAGTGCCTTTTTGCTTGGCGGCGTGAACCGCGAGTGCATCCATGAGTGGGGGCGACAAGCAGTCGCAAGGTTCCAGGCCAAGTTCACGCAGACGCTCGCGAATCGCCGACCATCTGTGCCGGTGGCGTGCCGCTTTCGATCACCGAGGACACGAAAGCGGCAAATGCCAGGATGAGGCCTCAGTTCACCATCACTTCGTCCAGTGCCTGCTCAAGGGTGCTGACCGTGCGCTCGATATCGTGCAGTTTTTCGAGCCCGAACAGACCGATTCGGAAGGTCTGGAAGTCGGCCGGCTCGTCACATTGCAACGGCACTCCGGCGGCTATCTGCAGGCCGTGCTCGACAAATTTCTTACCGCTCTTGATATCGGCATCATCGGTGTAGCTCACCACTACGCCCGGGGCCTGAAAGCCGGCGGCGGCCACGCTCTTGATGCCTTTGCCGGCCAACATGGCGCGCACCCGATCGCCCAGAGCCTGCTGTTCGCCGCGGACCTTGTCGAAACCGTAGGCTCGCATCTCGTTGATTACTTTGTTAAATCGCGCGAGAGAGTCGCTGGGCATGGTCGCATGGTAGGCATGCCCGCCCTGTTCGTAGGCCTGCATGATCTGCAGCCACTTTTTCAGGTCGCAGGCGAAACTGCTGCTTTGCGTCTGCTCGATGCGCTCCAGAGCCAAGGCACTGAGCATCACCAGGGCGCAGCAAGGGGAGGCGCTCCAGCCTTTCTGTGGAGCGCTGATCAGCAGGTCGACTGCGCACTTTTGCATATCAACCCAGATCGTGCCTGAGGCGATGCAGTCGAGCACGAACAGGCCGCCCACCGCATGCACAGCGTCGCCGACGGCCCGCAGGTAATCGTCGGGCAGGATAATCCCGGATGAGGTTTCAACGTGGGGGGCGAAGACAATCTGCGGCTTGTGCGCCTTTATCGCCGCCAGCACTTCGTCCAGAGGGGGCGGAGCGTAGGCAGCCTGGCGACCAGTGTCGACCGGTCGGGCTTTCAGCACCGTGGTGGCCGCCGGGATGTTGCCCATCTCAAGGATCTGGCTCCAGCGATAACTGAACCAGCCGTTGCGTATCACCAGGCATTGCTGACCGGTGGCAAACTGGCGCGCTACCGATTCCATGCCGAATGTACCGCTGCCGGGCACTACCGCAACAGCCTGGGCGTTATAGACCTGTTTCAGGGTCCTGGAAATGTTCTTCATCACGCCTTGAAACGTCTGCGACATGTGATTGAGCGAGCGGTCGCTGTACACCACCGAGTACTCGACCAGCCCCTCAGGATCAATGCTGGGATAAAGCTTCGACATGGGTGACTCCTTTGGCAGAGATGTCATTGGTATCGACCCTGTCCTTAGCCTTGTCAAATGCCAAGATTGACCGGGACTGATGAAATCCATGTGATACCGCGGCGCCTGCTTCGCGGCTGAAGCCGCTCTCACAGGGGGGGCGTGGCGTTATTGCCGGCCAAGCGTGAAAGCCCATGCTGGGCCGAGGTTGCAGCAAAGCATCGGCCGCTGGGCCGCCTGGCATCGTGTTGATCTGCGACCGATTGTGGGTGTCTTTCGTCAGCTTGTATTGGCTGGTGTGGTGCATTAAGCACCATCGAGGAACGTCTCGGCGTGCCGCTGTTCGTGCGCCAGCACAATGCCCTGATGGCGAATGATGCCGGGCTTTGTGTGGTGCACTATGCACTGTTGATCCATAGCCTGGGCTATTTGCGCGATGAGGTGCTGGGGATCGTGCTCAGAGGCTGTCAGGATCCCCAAAGAACATTTGGACATCCATATAAATCAAAAGGTTACGAATGGGGAGTTGATTTTGTACTCCAGATGTACCCTTTTTTACAGCAGCTGCGAGTGGATTACAGTGCACGCACCGAGGGGAGGGCCGGTGTCAAACGTGCAATCCCTCACCAGTCGCGCAGCTCATGCTTTGGGCTCATCCCAGTCGCTACGCGTTGCAGTAATCAGCGCATCCCAGTCATCAGGAGGGTTGCCGCGGCCGAGCATCTTCAATACGGCGTAGGGATCGGATTTGCTGCCTGCGGACCGTAAGGTGTTTTCGTCGTTGACCCATGCATAGACGATGACCTTGGACCTTGAGTCGTAGCGAAAGAACAGCCGAAAGCGCCTGCCGATTTTTGCGCGGCGCCAATGTCTGTAGGCGGTGCCCAGCGTGTTGCCTTGGCGGAACTCATCACGGCCCGGGTCGGCAGGCACAGCCTCCATGATCAGATGGCTCAATGCCCGAAGCAGCTTGACGTTGGCGTTGCTTTCAAAACCTTGCGGATCGTTCTGCTCGGCCCGGGCGGCGGCTTCTTGCAATTTGCGTAGCTGTAAAGTCACACCCTCATGGAACAACAGTGTCCAGCCATGTCGCAGCATCAGATCGCGACCTCACCGTCGATATCTTCGTCCAGGTTTACAGGGTGGTTTGCATTGGCGAGCATGGTTTGCGCTAAGTCTTCCGGCAGGGTGGTGAGGTTGCGTCCGTTTCGGATATCAGCCTCCAGCAAACCCAGGAACGCACCGATGGCAGGGTCTTCGTGAGTGGTTTCTACGCGGCTGACCACGATTTCACCCCCGCGCACGTCGAATGCAATCTTGCCACCTGTGTCAACGCCCAGTAGCTGGCGAACGGATTTTGGCAGTGTGACCTGTCCCTTCGAGGTCAACGTGGCGATTTCGTGGATGGCAGGCATGAGTGTTCTCCCGGATGTATTGATCGGATGGTAAGGAATAATCCTTACTCGGTCAATCTTGGTTTTCTGCTGATCAAGGATAGGCGGGGAGGACGCTCAATAGCGCCGCAGGATGAGTTACACCACTTCCAGGGACGCGATCGGCGCGAAGCCCCTAAAGACTGTCCGGGTCGCCGAAGAACATCTGTATCCGCGACCGCAACCACCGCTCTGCCGGGTCATTGTCCTGCGCCCCGCGCCAGGCCATGTGCAGCTCGAAACTGCGCACATCCAGCGGCAGATCCTCAGCCCGCAACCCACCCGCCGCGGTCAACGCATCCGCCGTGTAGTCCGGCACCGTAGCGACAATATCGGTGCCCGCGAGCAAGCTCCCCAGCCCGTTGAACTGCGGCACCGCCAGCACCACGTGGCGCTTGCGGCCAATCTCGTCCAGCGCCTCGTCGATGAACCCCGACAGGTCCCCGGCAAACGACACCAGCGCATGCGGCCGCGCGCAGAAGTCGTCCAGGGTGATGGCGCCGGGCACGCTGTCGGCGCGCAGCAGTTTCGGCATGCTGCGGCGCAGCACCTTGCGCTTGGCGTTGGCTGGCAGTTCGCTGGTGTAGCTGACCCCCACCGAGATCTCGCCCGAGGCCAGCAGCGTCGGCATCAGCAGGTAATTGACCCGGCGTACCACCAGCACGATACCCGGCGCTTCGGCGCGGATGCGCTTGAGCAGCTGCGGCAGCAGGGCGAATTCGGCGTCGTCCGACAGGCCGATGCGAAACACCGCATTGCTGGTGGCCGGGTCGAATTCGGCAGCGCGGCTGACGGCGGTGGAAATCGAGTCCAGCGCCGGGGACAGCAGGGCGAAGATTTCGTGGGCCCGGGCCGAGGGCTCCATGCTGCGGCCGGTGCGCACGAACAGCGGGTCGTCGAACAGGTTGCGCAGGCGCGACAGGGCCGCGCTGATGGCGGGCTGGCCGAGGAACAGTTTTTCCGCGGCACGGGTCACGCTGCGCTCGTGCATCAGCGTTTCGAACACGATCAGCAGGTTGAGGTCTACGCGACGCAGGTCGTTTCGATTCATCGGTGCGCTTCGCCTAAAGTGGGGCAGAGGTGAATCTTAAGGCCAAAGGCTGGTACCCTGCACGGGTTTAGGGGGACCAATCGCAGGGAAAGTCAGGTGCCCAATCGATGACAAGCATGTCGACTATTAATGACCACTGATGGTCTAACCGGCAAAGCCCGGATAAAGTCCGTGGTAATTAGAGGTTCACAAAGGCGAGGTATGCGATGTCCCGCATGATCCGTTTCCACAAGTTCGGCGCTGCCGATGTGCTCCGTTGCGAGGAGCAGGCCGAACCGTCACCTGCTGCCGACGAGGTACAGATCCGCGTCGAGGCGGTTGGCGTCAGCTGGTATGACGTGCTCTGGCGCCAGAACCTGGCACCGTCCCAGGCACGCCTGCCGGCGGGGATCGGCCACGAGATGGCCGGGGTGGTGACCGCGGTCGGCGAAGGGGTCGAGGATATTGCGGTGGGTGACCGGGTTGCCAGCTTCCCGGCCACCAGTGCCAACGACCACCCGGTGTATGGCGATGTCATCGTGCTGCCGCGTTCGGCCATTACCCGTTATCCGGATGTGCTCACCCCGATCGAGGCCAGCGTGCACTACACGCCGCTGCTGATCGCCTATTTCGCCTACGTCGACCTGGCCCGGGCCAAGGCCGGGCAGACTGCGCTGGTCACCGACGCCAGCCACTGCGCGGGCCCTGCCTTCGTGCAACTGGGCAAGGCCCTGGGGCTGAAGGTGTTTGCCGCCACAAAAGAGGCGGATCAGCGTGAGTACCTGCTGGGCCTGGGCGCCGACAAGGTGATTGTCACCGAAGAGCAGGACCTGTTGCTGCAGGTTGGCAAGTACACCGATGGCCGTGGCGTGGACATGGTCCTCGATGGCATGGGCGGGCCGCAGATGTCGCTGCTGGGCGATGTCCTGGCACCGCGTGGCAGCCTGGTGCTGTATGGCCTGCAAGGCGGCAATCAGACGCCGTTCCCGGCTTGCGCGGCGTTCCAGAAGAACATCCAGTTCTATGTGCACTGCATTGGCAACTTCACCGGCAAGCCGGAGCTGGGTATCAGCCAGGACCAGGTGGCGCTGCAGCGCGCACTGCGTGATATCAACCAGTTCACTGCCGACCAGTTGCTGACACCGCAGATCATCAAGGTGTACCCGTTCGAGCAGGTGGTCGAGGCGCATCGCTACATGGACCAATGCCCGTGCGGCGGGCGTGTGGTGCTGGACATGGCGCAACGCTGACAGCAGTCTGCATCTATCAGGAAACCCGGGCAGAGTCCCGGGTTTTTTGTGCCCAATACAGACTGGGTTTACGTTAAAAAAAGAAATTTCCTACAAGTAAATACGACACGGACTATCTTTTAATTGTTTGCTCCGTGGCTTGCCGAAATATCCCGCCAAGTTTTTTGTCTTGTACTGTTCCCGCCTGGCAGTCAATGTGTTTTCTCACTTCCGCTGAATGGTTTTTTTACCCTGATCTGTATCTTCTATTCGCTTTGCATCCCTCGATAATGGCTCAATGATAGTTTGCGCAAGGAGCGTGGAATGAGCATGGCTATGCCCAGGCCAGGGCGGTGTATGGCAGCGGCGGGGCGTCGCGACGATGCGTTTTTCTCGATGTCATGGCGACAGTGATGGTTACGTCATTACTTCCAATTAGTTGTAGGAAATTTCTTCTGAAAAAGTTCAGGGCATGTTGATGTTCAGGTCCTCTGATCAACGTGCGCTGGCTGCATGAAGTTGATGAGGTGATCTCGTGACTGCTATTCACGACCAGGCAATGCACTATATCTACCAGCAAGTACTCGAGCGCTTGCTCAGTCATATGTCACAAGCGCAGCGTGCTTCCTTGCAATTGCTGATACAACGGCTGCTGGTTGCTGCAGGCGGGCCCGACTACATCGGTACCTGCCGCTTGCTGGTGCTGCAAGGCAACGATCGCCGCAGCGCCCGGCTGCTGGCCATGCTGCGTGCCGCACAACTGAGTATCGCCCTGCGTGCGCCGGTAACCTTCCAGCTGCGGGTGCTGGTGGTGAGCCTGCCCGTGGCTGACAGTGCCACGCTCGAATGCCATGAGCGCAGCTTCAATGCGCTGTTCTTGCAGGATGACCCGCGGGTGCAACTGCAGATGATCAAGGGGCGTGAAGTGGTGCCGTTCAGCCGGCATGCCCCTGCCGCGCCCGACAACTGGCTGTTGGCGAGGGACGCCATGCTGATGTTCGGTCACCTGGTCGACGCCAGGCCCGAAGCGCTGCTGGGGTGTCGCCTGCACCTGGAACTGGCAGCGGCCGTGGGCTTTGCGCTGCAGGCCCATTCACCTGCGGATGTATTTATCACCGCCATCCCTGCGCGCCAGCGCCGCCGGTACCTGGCCTGGGCACGGCGCAGCTTGCGCCTGGCAGGGGAGCGTGGCCCGCATGTGGTGCACCAGTGCCTGGCGACGCTGGCACAGGGGCTGAGCCGCCTGCACGGCAGTATCGGGTTGCCATCGGGTGCCTTGGCGGGGCCGACCTCGGCGAGCGTGCCGCAGAGTACGCCGGTGCGGTTGATTGCCATTGACGACCTGCTGCCGCCATTGCTCGAAGAGCAGCAACTGGATCTCATGCTCGGTTGTCGCTTCGAGGGGGGGCAGGACGCCTGGCCATTGGCCGCGTTCGTCGAGCCGTTGGCCCCGGTGCAGCTGCGGGAGCTGCATGCACGCAGTCTCGAGCCGCAGGCCAGTCGCCCGGCATTGCGGCTGGCTGGCCAGCCGGGCGCCAACAAGCGGCGCGACACGCATCAGCTGCAGTTCGGCAAGGCATATGGCATCAACCAGATCCAACAGGTGTGCCTGCTGTTCAGCCCGTTTGCCCGGCAGGGGAAGAACCTGGAGCGTTTTCTGCAGTGCTGGCATGCCGACATGCTGGTGGCGCTGCCGTACCTGCATCGAGCCTTGCAGGGTAAACCCTGCCCTGAAGCGGTGAAAAACTGGCTGGTGAATACCAGCGGCCTGCCGCTGGGGCAACTCCGGTTGATCTATGGCGGAGGCCTGCCGCTGGCCTCCTGGCGCCTCATGAGCCACCTGGCCCGTCGCGATGTACAGCTGAGGTTGCTGCCACGGCGGGCAGCGGGGCGGCGGCGTGGTCATGCGGGGCCGCCTTGATGGAGCAATCGGGCTCCGGCGAGTTCGCCTATCGCAAGGTCTATCGCTACCTGGAAGCCCTGATCGACCAGGCGCCACGCAGTGGCCCGTGCCGATTGCCGTCGTTGCGCGTGTTGGCCCGGCGGTTACGGGTGTCATTGGCCACCGTGCAGAGTGCCTACAGCCTGCTGGAAGAAGAGGGCCGCGTGCAGTGCCTGCCCAGGTCGGGCTATTACGTACAGGGCGCTGCCAAGGGGGATGCTGCGGCCATGCCCCGGCAGGCACCCTTGCCGGCACAGCCGATGCTTGAGCGCACCCTGTTCACCCACGAGCGGCGCCTGGCACGTCAGCGCACGCACAGTGTCGCCCCGTGGGACGCGCCCGGCAGCGCCCGCCTGCGCAATGCCGTCGCCGAACGCTATACCCGTTCCTCCAACCAGTACTGGCGTGCCGAGGACGTCCAGCTGGCGCCAGATGTGCAGGCGTTGCTGGAGACTTTGCTGGCGGCGCTGGCCCTGCAAGGCGGGACCGTGGTGGTGCACTCGCCCTGTTGCTGGCAGGTGCTGCGTGCGTTGGCCCGTGCCGACATGCGAGTGCTGGAGGTACCACTGGATACCCGCGGTAACCCGGACCTGCGCGCCCTGGCCCGGCTGCTGGCCAACGAGCCGGTGTGCATGCTGGTCATGCCGTCGTGCCTTGGCATGCCGCAGGGGCGGCTGGTTTCACTGCACTATCAGCAGCAGCTTGGCCAGCTGCTTGGCCAGCACCCTGTATGGTTGCTGGAGAACGACCTGGACAGCGAGCACTGTTACAGCGGGCCGCCGAATACGCGCCTGCGCGATTGGGTCGACCCGCGTTGGCTGTTGGTGATGGGGGCGTTCGATGCCGCAGTGGGGAGCGAGGCGCCCTATGCCTACCTGCTGGGCCATGATGCCGGCCTGACCAGGGCTTTCGCTGAGCGTGCATTTCGGCTTGCACCGCTACGCCTGCAAGCGCTGGCGCACATGCTGGGCAAAGGCGAAATCGAGGCGCAACTGGTGCGGCTGCGCACCGACCTGCAAAAGCGCATGCAATGCCTGGCGCGTGAGTTGCAGTTGCAGTTCGGCCAGCGGGTGGTGTTGGAAATGCCGGAGGGTGGCCGGACACTGTGGGTGCGCTTTCGCCAGCCACTGCCGTGGGAGGGTATTGCAGCAGCGCTGGCTGGTTCAGCACTGCATGCCCTGCCGGGCGAGCAGTTCAGCCTGCAGGGTCGCTACCAACAGTGTCTGGCGATGGCGTGGCTGGGTGATCACCCGGGGGAGCTGCAACAGGCGGTAGAGCGCCTGGCCCAGGTGCTGGAACTGCGCTGTGGCCGGCCTGCCGGCGCTACACCTTGAGCCGCCGGGGTTGCGTTGCAACCCATCGCCGGCAAGCCAGCTCCCACGGGGGCAGCGATGAACTCAAGGTTGTCGCTGTACCTGTGGGAGCCGGCTTGCCGGCGATTAGGCCCTGGCAGGCAAACGCCTCCTGTCAGCAATTCACTTGCTCCTGCCCTTGCCGCAAGCGGGTACTGACCAGCGCTGCCACCACCAGCAACGCGGCGATGATCCACAAGCCATTGCGGGTACTGCCGGTGGCCTGCTCGATCAGGCCCATCACCGATGGGCCGACGAAACCGCCAAACAGGCCGCAGGTGGTGACAAAGGCCAGCCCTGCCGCCAGGGCGCTGCCACTCAGGCGGCTGGAGGGGAAGACGAAGATGATCGACTGCACCACGAACAGCATCAGGGCAGTCAGCGAAAACCCGATCAGGCCGATGAACGAGTTGGCCAGCGACGCCAGCAGCAGCCCGGCCGCCATGGTCAGCAGGCCGCAGAACAGCAGGGTGCGGCAACGACTCGGCGAGGTGGCCAGGCGTGGGAAGGTGGCGGCGCCGATGGCGGCAGCAATCCACGGTAAGGCGGTCAGCAGGCCGACCTGGAAGGGCGACAGCGCGCCGTAGGTGCCGATGATGCCCGGCAGGAAGAAAATCACCGTGTAGATGGTGATCTGGTGCACGAAGTACACCACGATCGCCAGCCAGATCTGCCGGTCGCGGAACATCTGCCCCAACTTGCTCTGCTGCGGTGCGGCGGCCCGCTCCGCAGCCAGGCGGCGCTCGATGTCCTCGGCTTCGGCGGCCGACAGCCAGGGCGCCGAGGCCGGGCCATCGGGCAGTTTCTTCCATACCACATAAGCCAGCGCCACTGCCGGCAGGCCCTCGAGCACGAACAGCCATTGCCAGCCGTGCCAGCCCAGCACACCGTCCATTTCCAGCAGGGCACCCCCCAGCGGGCCGCTGAGGATGTTGGCCAGGCACACGCCCAGCAGGAAGTAACCCGTGGCGCGGGCACGCTGTTCACGGTCGAACCAGTAGGTCAGGTACAGCATCACGCCGGGGAACAGGCCCGCTTCGGCGACCCCGAGCAACAGGCGCATGACGTAGAACGAGGTTTCGCCCTGGACGAAGGCCATGCCCGCCGAGAGCAGGCCCCAGGTGATCATGATGCGGGTGATCCAGAAGCGTGCGCCCACCCGATGCATGATCAGGTTGCTGGGTACTTCGGCCAGGGCATAGGTGAGGAAGAACAGGCCGGCGCCCAGGCCATAGGCCGCTGCCGACAGACCGAGGTCGATGCCCATGCTGGCCTTGGCCAGGGCAATGTTGGTCCGGTCAAGGAAGCTCATCACGTAGACAACGATGAGCAGTGGCATCAATTTGCGCAGCAGCAGGCCGTTCAGGCGCTGTTCGGTGGTGGCGGCAGGGGCGGGCGCCGCTGCAGTACCGGTGAGGATTGTCATTGTTTTTTCCCCGTGAAAATTGCTGGTGGCGTGCCGCGCAAAGGCGGCACACCCAGGTAGGTGGGTCAGGAACGGTTGATGTCGAGCCACACCGCGCCGTTGGGGTACTGGTAGCGCTCCAGGGTCTCCGCATGCATTTCGATGCTGTAGCCCGGGCGTCGCGGTGGCATGTAGCGCCCGCGGCGGATCACCACCGGGTCGATGAAATGCTCGTGCAGGTGGTCGACGTACTCCAGCACCCGGTTGTGCAGCGAGGCCGACACCGCGATGTAGTCGAACAGGGCAATGTTCTGCACATATTCGCACAGGCCGACACCGCCGCCGTGCGGGCACACCGGTACGTCGTACTTGGCAGCCATCAGCAGCACGATCAGCACTTCGTTCAGGCCACCCAGGCGGGCCGCGTCCAGTTGGCAGAAGTCCAGCGCGCCGGCCTGGAACATCTGCTTGAACATCACCCGGTTGTGGCAATGTTCACCGGTGGCCACGCCAATCGGCGCAATGCGCTGGCGGATGGTGGCGTGCCCGAGGATGTCGTCCGGGCTGGTCGGCTCTTCGATCCACAGTGGCTCGAAGGCGGCCAGGCGGCGCATGTTGGCGACGGATTCCTCGACGCCCCATACCTGGTTGGCATCCATCATCAGGGTGCGCTCCCAGCCAATTTCGTCGCGCAGGATGCGGGCGCGGCGAATGTCTTCCTCCAGGTCCGCACCGATCTTCTGCTTGATGTGGGTCCAGCCATCTTCCACCGCCTCGCGGGCCAGCTTGCGCATCTTTTCTTCGCTGTAGCCCAGCCAGCCCGGCGCGGTGGTGTAGCCGGGGTAGCCTTCGCGCAGCATCTGCGCTTCGCGCTGGGCCTTGCCCGGGGCCTGGCGGCGCAGTAGGGCGATGGCTTCTTCGGGGGTGAGCACATCGGTGACGTAGCTGAAGTCCAGGCAGCGCACCAGCTGTTCGGGCGTCATGTCGGCCAGCAGCTTCCACACCGGCTTGCCTTCGTGCTTGGCCCACAGGTCCCACACGGCATTGATGATCGCGGCGGTGGCCAGGTGGATCACGCCCTTTTCCGGGCCCAGCCAGCGCAACTGGCTGTCGCTGACGGTGAAGCGGTGCCAGAAACCGCCCATGTCGGCCGTGATTTCCTCCAGGGTGAGGCCGACGATCAGCGGCGCCAGCGACTGCACTGCGGCCGCGCAAATCTCGTTGCCACGGCCGATGGTGAAGGTCAGGCCGTGGCCTTCCAGGGCCTCGGCGTCGGTGTGCAGCACCACGTAGGCCGCCGAATAATCGGGGGCGCTGTTCATGGCGTCGGAGCCGTCCAGCGACAGCGAAGTGGGGAAACGAATGTCGCGAACGCTCAGGTGGGTAATACGTATGCTCATGGTCGACTCTTGTTCTGTTCAAGCACTGGGAGGCCTGACTGTAGGTTGTCGAGCGATACAGGCATAATCGCCAAATCTTAACCAGCGATACCGGATTCGATATGTCTCGCTTGCCACCCGATAGCGCCCAGGCGCCTGCCAGCCTCGGCGCATTGAAGATCTCCAGCCGGCAGATCACGCTGCTCAACGCCTTGGGCGAGTTCGCTAACCTGCGCCGTGCTGCCGCGGCGATGCACACCACGCAACCGGCAGCGAGCCTGTTGCTGCAACAGCTCGAGGAGCGCCTTGGCGTACGCTTGTTCGAGCGTTTGCCACGGGGCATGCAAGCGACGCTGTATGGCGAAGTGATGATCCGCTATGCGCAGAACGCGCTGCATGAGTTCGAGCACGCCCAGGCGCAGATTGCCGAGCTGGCGCGCGGGGCTCAGGGCCTGGTGCGGGTGGGCAGCGTCATGGGGCCGGTGCCGGGCGTGCTGACCAAGGCGGTGCTGGCCTACAAGCGCGACCACCCCAAGGTGCGCATTTCCCTGGAGGTCGGCACCAGCGACACCTTGCTGCCGGCCTTGCTGCGGGGCGACTTCGACATGGTGGTGGGGCGCCTGCCGGACCAGAGCGACAGCCAGGACCTGAACATCGAGCTGTTCGAAGGCGGTGAGCAGATGCGTGTTATCGCTCGCGCCGGCCACCCGTTGGCCAATGCCGCCGGGCTGCAACTGGCCGACCTGGTGGCCTTGACCTGGATCCTGCACCCCATCGGCAGCCCGATGCGCCGCCGCGTCGAAAGCGCGTTGCAGGCTGGCGGCATGGTGCAGTCGCTGGATATCGTCGAAACCGCCTCGATCCTGGCTACCACCGCCATGCTCGAAGCCTCCGAGATGATTGCGGTGGTGCCCGATGACGTGGCCAAGCATTATGCCCGCTATGGCATGGTCGCCATCCTGCCGGTGGAACTGCCACTGGCCATGGCCAACCTGGGCGTGTTGACCCTGCGCTCGCGGCCCAACTCGGTTGCCCTGGACACCTTGCTGCACTACCTGCGGGCGCAATAGCCCTGCCTTTTCACTTGCCTGAGGCCCTGCGTCAATGCCGCCGGACATGACCCATTCCAGCTTTTGCAACTGGATCCGCTACAAGCACCTGGTGCTGATCGACACCCTGGCGCGCACCCGCAACATGCACGCCACCGCCACGCGCATGAACCTGAGCCAGCCGGCACTGAGCAAGATGTTGCGTGACCTTGAGGAGCAGTTCGGCTTCGCCCTGTTCGAGCGCCTGCCGCGGAGCATGCCACCCACCGAGCTGGGCGAATATGTGGTGCGTTATGCCCAAGGCGCGCTGGCCGAGTCGCAACAGTTCGTCGATCAGGTAAACCGCCTGCGCAACGGCGGGCACGGTTTTATCCGCGTCGGCGGGATCTTTGCCGCCACCGCACTGGTGCTGCCGCAGGCCATCGCCGCGATCAAGGCGCGCAGCCCGTTGCTGTCGATCGAAGTGGTGGAGCATTCCAGCGATCACTTGTTGACCATGCTGGAGCAGAACAAGCTCGACATCATGATTGGCCGCTTCACTGAAGAACGCTTCAGCCAGCTGTTCGACTTCCAGCCCCTGGAGCCGGAACCGTTCAGCCTGGTGGTCAACAGCGAGCACCCGCTCAACCAGCTGGAAAGCACGCCGCTGACTGCGCTGGGCGACTGGCCGTGGGTGCTGTACCCGGTGGGCACGCCGATCCGCAACCGCCTGGAGCAGGCCTTCCGGGTTGCCGGCATCGCCACGCCTGCCGACAGCGTCGAAACCATATCCATGCCGATGTTCCTGCAATTGCTGCAGGCGGCGCCGATGATCGCCATGTTGCCGCGCTCGATGGTTGCCGCGCAGCTGGCCAGCGGCCAACTGAAAGAACTGCGCAGCCCCTTGCACCTGGCGGCGCTGGAGTACGGCGTGGTTACCCGCAAGGACGAGCCGCTGAGCGCTTCGGCCCGGGCTTTTGTCGAGATTTTGCTGGAGGGCGCGCGGCGCCGTCAGCAGGAGCAGAGATAAAGCCCATGGGGCCGCTGCGCAGCAGCGCATGGCTTGATGCCAATGCAGTCGGTGTGGGAGCGGGCAAGCCCGCGAAGGGCTGCGCAGCGGCCCCAATGGCCCTCAAATGTGATTGATAAACGCGCTCTGATACCTGTTTTTGATAACCCAAGGTTATCGCACGATCGGATCATCTCATTGGGAATGTTGCCCAAGGCTTCTTACAGTGGTCGCAGCCATAACAAGAAGCCAGCCGCAGCGCCCTGAGAGGTCTCATGCAACTGATTGCCAAGTCCGGTGACCTTGCCGTCATCCGCCTCAACCCGCTGGACAACGTGCTCATCGCCCGCCAGGCCCTGCCGCAAGGCCTGCGCCTGGACGCCGAGGCGATTACCGTGCGCCAGCCGATCCCCTCGGGCCACAAGCTTGCTACCGAACGTGTGGAGCAGGGCCAGCCCCTGCGCCGTTACGGGCAGATCATCGGTTTTGCCTCGCAGGCCATCGACGCCGGCGAACACGTGCATGTGCACAACGTGCAGATGGGCGATTTCGCCCGTGACTACGCCTTCGGTGTCGACACCCGCAGCCAGCCCGGCCGCGAGGCGCAGTTCCAGGGCATCGTGCGCGCCGATGGCCGGGTCGCCACCCGCAACTACATCGGCATCCTCACCTCGGTGAACTGCTCGGCAACCGTGGCCCGGGCCGTGGCCGACCATTTTCGCCGCGACATCCACCCTGAAGTACTGGCCGATTACCCGAACATCGACGGCGTGGTAGCGCTGACCCACGGCGCCGGCTGTGCGGTGGACCCCAGCGGTGAAGCCTTGGGCCTGTTGCGTCGCACCCTGGCCGGGTACGCCGTACACCCCAATTTCGCTGCCGTGCTGATCATCGGCCTGGGCTGCGAAACCAACCAGATCGAAAGCCTGCTGGAAACCCAGGGCCTGCAGGCCAGCGCCCAGCTGCGCGCCTTCACCATCCAGGGTATCGGCGGCACCAGCAAAACCATCGCCGCCGGTATCGAGCAGGTCAAGGCGCTGCTGGCCGAGGCCAACCAGGTGCAGCGCCAGCCGGTCAGTGCGCGGCACCTGGTGGTCGGCCTGCAATGTGGCGGTTCCGATGGCTATTCCGGCATTACCGCCAACCCGGCGTTGGGCAATGCCGTCGACCGCCTGGTGGCCGCCGGTGGCACCGCGATCCTCTCCGAAACCCCGGAAATCTACGGTGCCGAGCACCTGCTGACCCGCCGTGCGGTCAGCCGCGAGGTCGGCGAAAAGCTGGTGGCCCGCATCCGCTGGTGGGAAGACTACTGCCAGCGCATGAACGCCGAACTGAACAACAACCCCTCGGCCGGCAACAAGGCCGGGGGCCTGACCACCATCCTCGAGAAGTCCCTCGGTGCGGTGGCCAAGGCCGGCTCCAGCAACCTGGTCGATGTGTACCAGTACGCGGAAGCGGTACGCGCCCAGGGCCTGGTGTTCATGGATACCCCCGGTTACGACCCGGTTTCGGCCACCGGCCAGGTGGCTGGCGGGGCCAACCTGATCGCCTTCACCACCGGCCGTGGCTCGGCCTACGGCTGCGCTCCGGCGCCGTCGATCAAGCTGGCCACCAACAACCGGGTGTTCGAGCACCAGGAAGAAGACATGGACGTCAATTGCGGTGGCATCGCCGATGGCTCCACCAGCATCGAGGAGCGCGGCGCGTTCATCTTCGAACAGATGCTGCGCATCGCTTCCGGTGAGCGCAGCAAGAGTGAACTGCACGGCTACGGGCAGAACGAATTCGTGCCCTGGCAGATCGGTGCCGTGACCTGATCGCCAGCCCTGTTCCATTTCCGAGGCAACCGCAATGACTCAAGCCACACATTACAACGTGCAAGCGCTGACCACCTTCGTCGAGCGGCTGTTCGAAAAGGCCGGCGCCGATGCCGAAGTCGCCCAGGTAGTGACCCGGGTACTGCTCGAAGGCGAATTGCTGGGCCATCGCACCCATGGCCTGAACCTGGTCAGCCGCTACATCGACGGCATGCTCGGCGGCCAGGTCAAGGCCCGCGCGCTGGCACTGGAGCAGGTGTCGGACAGTGGCATTTCCAGCCTGTTCGATGGCCACTACGTGCTGGGGCCGTACTGCGTCAGCCGTGCCCTGGACTGCGCGGCAAAGGGCGCCACTTCGCAGGGCATCGGTATCGCCGTGGTGCGCCGTGCCGCGCATATCGGCTGCCTGGCAGCCTACCTCAAGCCCTACACCGACCAGGGCCTGGTGGCCATGCTGTATTCCTCGGACCCATCGGTAGGGCTGGTCTGCGCCCATGGTGGCGCCGACCCGGTGTACACCCCCAACCCGATTGCCGCGGGCATCCCGACCCAGGGCGAGCCGATTCTGCTGGACGTCAGCATGTCCACCGTCACCCTCGGTCTGGTCGGCCAGTGCCGCGATGCCGGCAGCCGCCTGCCGCACCCGGTGCTGGTGAGCAATGACGGGCAACTGAGCGACGACCCGCGCGACTTCTTCGCCAGCCCGCAAGGCAGCATCCTGCCCTTGGGTGGCCAGGCTTTTGGCCACAAAGGTTTCGCCCTGGCGCTGCTGGTCGAAGCCCTGACCTCGGGGCTGGCCGGTCATGGCCGCAAGGATGCACCAGACCAGTGGGGTGCATCGGCCACCGCCGTGGTCATCGACCCGCGTTTCTTCGGCGGCCTGCAAGCGTTCACCGACGAAACCAGCTTCCTCGGCCGGCTGGTCCTGGCCAGCCGGCCACTCGATCCCGAGCGCCCGGTGCGCCTGCCTGGGCAGGCTGGCCTTGCCTTGCGCCGCCAGGCACTGGAGCAGGGCGCAAGCCTTTCGTCACAGCTGGTGGCCGACCTTGACCGCCTGGCCGGGCAGCTGCAACTGCCGGCACTTTCCCAATGAATGACAGTAAGGGTACACAGATGACTGATCGAGCGAACGGCAAGCGACCGCTGCCTCTGAATCACGATGCCAGCGCGTTCGACAGCGGCAGTTGGGTAGGGCGGGTCTGGCTGCCGGAGCAGGGCCCTGCGGTGGTGCTGGTGAAGGCCGGCGCCGTGCACGATATCAGCGCCCATGTAGCCACCGTCTCGGCCCTGCTGGAAGTGGCCGACCCGGTGGCCTACCTGCGCAGCCTGCCGCTGGCCGAGCCGCTGATCGGGCTGCCAGCCTTGCTGGGCAACAGCGACCCGGCCCGGCGTGACCCGCACCAGCCATGGCTGCTGGCACCCATCGACCTGCAGGCGGTGAAGGCTGCTGGAGTGACCTTCGCCACCAGCCTGCTGGAGCGCGTGGTGGAAGAGCAGGCCAAGGGCGACCCGGCCAAGGCCGATGCGATCCGTGACACCTTGGCCAGCCGCATCGGCGCCGACCTGTCGCAGATCGTGCCGGGCTCGGCCCAGGCCGAAGCGCTGCGCAAGGTGCTGGTGGAGCAGGGCCTGTGGTCGCAGTACCTGGAAGTGGGTATTGGCCCGGATGCCGAGGTATTCACCAAGGCCCAGCCGCTGTCGGCGGTCGGCCACGGCGCCGACATTGGCATCCACCCCGAGTCGAGCTGGAACAACCCCGAGCCTGAAGTGGTGCTGGCGGTGTCGAGTGATGGTCGCATCAAAGGTGCGATGCTCGGCAACGACGTCAACCTGCGCGATTTCGAAGGCCGTAGCGCCTTGCTGCTGTCAAAAGCCAAGGACAACAATGCCTCCACTGCGCTCGGCCCGCTGCTGCGCCTGTTCGACGAAAGCTTCGGCCTGGATGACGTACGCGCCGCCGAGGTGGACTTGCAGGTGGTGGGCGAAGACGGTTTCATCCTCGCCGGGCGCAGCTCCATGCGCCAGATCAGCCGCGACCCGCAGGACCTTGTGCAGCAAACCCTCAACGAGAACCATCAGTACCCCGACGGCCTGGTGCTGTTCCTCGGTACCTTGTTCGCCCCCCAGCAGGACCGCGACCAACTGGGCAACGGCTTCACCCACAAACCGGGCGATGTGGTGAGCATCAGCAACCCGCAACTGGGTACCCTGTGCAACCGCGTGACCACCAGCAACCTGGCACCGCAGTGGCACTTTGGCCTGCGTGCGCTGATCGACAGCCTCGGCCGGCGCGGGCTGCTGGACGTTGCAACAACCGCACGCCAGCCTTGAGCGGCGCGCTGCGTCAGGGAGGGCGCAGCTTGAACGAAGGACCGCCAAGGCGCTGACAGCGCGGCAACAATAATAATAAAGGTCATCACATGAACCCTATGAAGAAGTACCAACGCGTCACCGTCGTGTTCCTGCTGTTGATCGGCATCGTCAACTACCTGGACCGTAGTGCGCTGTCGATCGCCAACACCTCGATCCAGAAAGACATGATGATCAGCCCGTCGCAGATGGGCATCCTGTTGTCGGCGTTCTCCATTGCCTATGCCTTTGCCCAGCTGCCGATGGGCATGATCATCGACCGCCTGGGCAGCAAGATCGCCCTCGGCGCCTCGCTGCTGGGCTGGTCGGTGGCCCAGGCAGCGTTCGGCATGGTCAACAGCTTTGCCGGCTTCATGGGCCTGCGGGTGCTGCTGGGGATTGGCGAGGCGCCGATGTTCCCGTCGGCCGCCAAGGCCCTGTCGGAGTGGTTCGATGCCAATGAACGCGGTACTCCGACCGGCGTGGTCTGGTCCTCTACCTGTCTGGGGCCGTGCCTGGCGCCACCCTTGCTGACGCTGTTCATGGTCAACTTCGGCTGGCGCGGCATGTTCATCATCACCGGCGTGATCGGCGTGGTGCTGGCGCTGTGCTGGCTGACCTTCTACAAAAGCAAGGCCCGCTACCTGGCGGAGCTTGCTGCCGAGGGCAAGCCGTTGCCGAGTGGGCAGCAGGCGCCTGCAGCTACTGCACAAGCGCCGAAGGCCTCGTACTTCGCCGGCTGGCTCGACCTGTTCAAGCACCGCAGTACCTGGGGTGCGGTGCTGGGCTTCATGGGCGTGATCTACATGCTCTGGCTGCACCTGACCTGGCTGCCTGGCTACTTCGAGCGTGAGCACGGCCTGGACCTGTACAAGACCGCCTGGGTAGTGTCGCTGGCCTATGGCTTTGGCGCAGCGGGCACGATCGTTGCCGGGCGCTTCTGCGACGTGCTGGTGAAGCGCGGCATGAGCGTGCTGGCCAGCCGCAAGTTCAGCGTCATCACCGGGCTGGTGCTGGCGGCGCTGTTTACCCTGCCGCTGTCGTTCGTCACCGGCCTGACCGGTTGCATCGTCCTGCTGTGCCTGGCGCTGTTCAGCATCAACATGGCCAGTGCCACTGCCTGGATGATCGTCAACACCATCGTCGACAGCCAGCGCGTGGCCTCGTTTGGCTCGATCCAGAACTTCGGCGGCTACATTGCCGGCTCGGTGGCGCCGATCGTCACCGGCTTCAGCATCCAGTACTCGGGCTCGTTCACCACGGCGTTCATGATAAGTGCGGTGGTGGCGCTGTGTTCGGCGGTTGCTTACTTCCTGCTGCTGCAGGCGCCGATTGGCAGTGCCAAGGTCAAGGTGGCGGAGATGGTCGGGGCGACGGAACAGGGGTGAATTCCGGGGGGGCGCTTTGCGCCCCAATCGCGACGCAAGGCCGCTCCCACAGGTATCGCGCTGGTTTCAGCAGCACTGCAATACCTTGTGGGAGCGGCCTTGCGTCGCGATTGGGCTGCAAAGCAGCCCCCAAGCCGACAGCCGATCGTTGAGCGACCCACGGCACTTGCCAGGCATACTGGTCTGTATGTATAACCAGTATCCATTCCAGCCGCCTGACCCCCAGCCCGTGATCGCCCATTCCGTCGACGACCCGTTCTACTACCTGCACAACTTCCGCCAGGTGCTGCTGTGGGTCGAACAGCGCTACGAAGACCTGCTCGACGATCAGGAACTCGCTTTCATCCGCACCTTCAGCCAACTGGACGCCCCGGCACAGGCCCTGATGGTGCGCATGGTCATGCGCAAGGGCGAGCTGTTTCGCAGCGATCGCCTCGACTATGCCGAAATCGGCGATACCGGGCAGGCCCTGCAGCCGTTGCTGGCCCTAGGCTGGGTACGGGAGCCCGCGCAACTGGAACTGCAGCAGCTGTTCGCCCTGCTGCGCAAGGACGAACTTGCCCGTTGTTTTGCCCCGCAGCTGAGCCGACCTCGCGCTGCCAAGCATGACCTGCTTGCACAACTGCAACCCCTGGGCCTGCAAGCCCGTTCATTGGCCGAGTGGTTTCCGGACAGCGGCGTGCGCATCCTCCAGTGGTGCCTGCAACCCTTGTGCGACCGCATGCGCCTGCTGTTCTTCGGCAACCTGTACCAGGACTGGTCGGACTTCGTCCTCGCCGACCTCGGCTTGTTGCGCTACGAACAGGTGCCGTTCAGCACCGATTCGCGTGCCCTGCAGCAACGCGCCGAAGTCGACCTGGCCATGGCCTTGCACCAGTGCGCCGAGCGCCTGGAGCAGGGCGACGACCCGCTGTCGATCCTGGCAGCCATGCAGGGCCTGCACAGCGACAACCCATGGTTGGCCCGGCGCCATGCTCGCCTGCAATTCGCCCTGGGCCAGCAATGCGAGCGCCTGGGCGACTGGGCGCAGGCCATGGCTGTGTACACGCAGTGCAGCCATGCCCAGGCGCGCATCCGCCAGGTACGGGTGCTGGAGCGCAGCGAGCAGTGGCCCCAGGCCCATGCACTGGCGCTGCAGCTGGCGGCGGCGCCGGCCAATGCCCTGGAAGTGCAGGCGCTGGAACGCATGTTGCCACGCCTGGCACGCAAGCTCGGTGGCCCGCCACAGCGGCGCCAGCGTGTCGCGCCCCTGGAGCTGATCGAGCTGGAACTGCCCCGGGAACTGGCAGCGCTGGGTGTGGAGGAGGCGGTACGCCAGCACCTGGCCGAAGCCGGTGGGCCGGTGCATTACGTGGAGAACACGCTGTTCAACAGCCTGTTCGGCCTGCTGTGCTGGGAGGCGATCTTCGCCCCGGTGCCTGGCGCGTTCTTCAACCCGTTCCAGGCCGCCCCGCAGGACCTGCACGACGGCGACTTCCAGCAACGCCGCAGTGCTCTGTTCGAACGTTGCCTGGGGCGGCTGGACGATGGCAGCCATCACCGGGCGATTCTCGACTGCTACGCCGCCAAGCAAGGGCTGCAGTCGCCGTTCGTGTTCTGGTCCGTGCTCAGTGAAGCGTTGCTTGAGCAAGCCTTGGCCTGCCTGCCGGCGGCCCATTTGAAACAGTGCTTCCTGCGCCTGCTGCAGGACATCCGCAACAACCGCGCCGGCATGCCCGACCTGATCCAGTTCTGGCCCGAGCAAGGTCGCTATCGCATGGTCGAGGTCAAGGGCCCTGGCGACCGCCTGCAGGACAACCAGCTGCGCTGGCTGGAGTTCTGCCGGGCCCACGGCCTGCCTGTCGCGGTGTGCCACGTGCGCTGGAGCGAAACACCGTGAGCTACAGCGTGGCGGTACGCGCCTTGTGTGAATTCAGCGCCAAGGTCGGCGACCTGGACCTGCGCTTCACGCCATCACCCACCGCCCAGGAGGGGATCGAGGGGCATCGGCGGGTGGTGGCGCGACGTGCTGCGGGCTATGAGTCGGAAATTGCCCTTGAAGGCCAGTTCGAAACCCTGAAAGTGCGTGGCCGCGCCGACGGTTACGACCCCGCCTGCAACCGCCTGGAAGAGATCAAGACCCACCGTGGCGACCTGTCGCGCCAACCGGCCAACCATCGCCAGTTGCACTGGGCGCAGGCCAAGGTCTACGGCTGGTTGATGTGCCAGGCACGGCAACTGCCGGCCATCGAGGTAGCGCTGGTTTACCTGGACGTGGACAGCGATGGCCAGACTCTGATCAGTGAACACTGCACGGCAGCCGAACTGCAGGCCTTCTTCGAAACCCAGTGCCAGCGCTTTTTGGCGTGGGCACAAGGGCAGGAGCAGCGCCTGGCCGAGCGTAACCTGGGCCTGCAAGCACTGGGCTTCCCCTATCCGGCGTTCCGCCAGGGCCAGCGACAACTGGCGGAAACCCTGTACAAGGCCGTGAGTACCGGCCGTTGCCTGATGGCCCAGGCCAGCACCGGAATTGGCAAGACCGTCGGTACCTTGTTCCCCCTGCTCAAGGCCATGGTGCCGCAGCAGCTGGACAAGCTGTTCTTTCTCACCGCCAAGACCCCGGGCCGGGCCCTGGCCCTGGATGCCATGCGCCAGATCACCGATGCCACGCCGCAGCCGGCCTTGCGCACGCTGGAGCTGATCGCCCGCGACAAAGCCTGCGAGCACCCCGACAAGGCCTGTCATGGCGAGTCCTGCCCCTTGGCCGCAGGCTTCTACGACCGCCTGCCGGCCGCGCGGCAGGCAGCGGCAGCGTTGCCCTTGCTCGACCGCGCCCAGCTGCGCGAAGTGGCCCTGGCGCACCAGGTATGCCCGTATTACCTGGGCCAGGAAATGGCGCGCTGGGTAGACGTGCTGGTGGCTGACTACAACTACTACTTCGATGCCCATGCCTTGTTGTTCGGCCTGACCCAAGCCAACCAGTGGCGGGTCGCGGTACTGGTGGACGAGGCGCACAACCTGGTCGAGCGCGGCCGCGGCATGTACAGCGCCAGCCTCGACCAAGGCCAGTTGCAGGCCCTGCGCCAGAGCAAACCGCCCGGGCTGGTCAGTGCGCTGGACCGGTTGAACCGGCAGTGGAACGCCCTCTACAAGGAGCAGCGTGCCCCGTACCAGGCCAGCGAGTCGCTGCCAGAGGCCTTGCTGCGTGCCCTGCAGCAATGCATCGGGCTGATCCAGGAACAAATGAACCAGGCGCCTGCGCAAATGGACCCGCAGGTGCTGCAGTTCTTCTACCAGGCGTTGCAGTTCAGCCGGGTTGCCGAGCTGTTCGACGAGCACTTCCTGTTCGACATCAGCCAGCGCCAGGGTCCGCGCAAGCGGCGGCTGGCCACCCTGTGCCTGCGCAATGTCACCCCGGCGCGCCTGTTGGGCCCACGCATGCAGGCGGCGCGCAGCGTGACGCTGTTTTCCGCCACCCTGAGCCCACGGCATTTCTACAGCGACCTGCTGGGCATGCCGGCCGATACCGCCTGGCTGGAAGTGGCCGCGCCGTTTCGCGCCGAACAGCTGGAAGTGCACATCGCCAGCCAGGTATCCACCCGTTACCAGCAACGCCAGGCTTCGCTGGCGCCAATCGTCGAGCTGATTGCCCGGCAGTATGAGCGCATGCCGGGCAACTACCTGGCGTTCTTCAGCAGTTTCGAGTACCTGCAACAGGTGGCCGGGCTGCTGGCCGAGCGGCATGCACAGATACCCATGTGGGCCCAGGAGCCGGGCATGGACGAAGCGGCCCGCCAGGGCTTTCTCGACCGTTTTGTGGCGGATGGCCGTGGGGTGGGCTTTGCGGTGCTGGGTGGTGCATTCGGGGAGGGGGTGGACTTGCCGGGCACACGGCTGATCGGCGCGTTTGTCGCCACCCTTGGGCTACCCCAGGTCAACCCGGTCAACGAGCAGTTCAAGCAGCGCCTGGGGCGGCAGTTTGGTGCGGGGTTCGATTACGCCTATCTCTACCCGGGCGTGCGCAAGGTCATTCAGGCGGCAGGCCGGGTCATCCGGGGCGACCAGGACCGTGGCGTTCTGGTCTTGATCGACGAGCGCTTCGCCGAACCCCGGGTGCAGCAGATGTTCCCGGGGTGGTGGCCAGCGCCGGGAGGTTAACGCGGTCCCGGCAATTTGTGCGTCTGCGCTGAAACCTTGGGGCTGCTTCGCAGCCCATCGCCGGCAAGCCAGCTCCCACAGGTACAGCGCAGGCCTTGAAGTCGGCGCGGTCGGTGTGGGAGCCCATCGCCGGCAAGCCGGCTCCCACAGGTACTGCACAATGCTTGAGGTCGATGCAGTCGAGGTGGGAGCTGGCTTGCCGGCGATGGGCCGCAAAGCGGCCCCAATCTGGGCATCAAGGCTAGCCAGGCATACCGTCAGCCCGTGGCCGCAGCAAGATGGGCAGGTAATGTTGCAGGAACAGCAGCAGCGCCAGGCTCCAGCACACTACTGAAAGGCTCACCCCCAGCGGCGTGAACAGCGGCAGCACCACCCGCGCCAGCGTCGCCAGTTGTATCAAGGCAAAGGCCCAGGCAATGCTGGTCGGCACCTGCAGCGGCCTGCCGGTGTGGCCCAGGCTGACCCGTGCCATCATCGCCAGGATCAAGCCGCTCATGGCGCCCACGGTCAGGGCGTGGGTCACCAGGCTCGGGCTCACCGCCACCCCGGCATGCCACAGCGCCATGCCCAGGCAGGCAATGGCAATCCAGGCATAGGCCAGGTGCAGCGACCACAGCAGGGGCACCCGCCACAAGCCACGGTCATGCCACAAGGCCAGGCGGGCCGTATGCAGGGCGAACAAGGCGCTGAACAGCAGGGCCAGGGCGATACGTGGCGTATCGGCCAAGCCCGAGGCAAAGGCCAGCGGTACCGCCACGCTCAGCAGCAGGCAGGCCCGGTCCAGCCAGGGGCGGGCAGGGGCCGGGGCCATGTTGCCCAGGCCGCGCCGGGTGAAGAACGGGATCACCCGCCCGCCAAGCACGGTCATCATCGCGGCTACCAGCCACAACCCGGCAAACACCCCGCGGCGCTGCCACAGTTCGTCCTGGCGCAGCCAGCCGACCAGCGTCAGCCACTGGCAGGCGGCGATCAACAGCACCAGGCCGACGATCGGGTAGTTGTTACGCAAGCGCCGTTGCACGATCGGCCGTGCCAGGGCCAGTGCCACCAGTGGCAGGAAGCTGCCCTCGATCACTACCAGCAAGCTGCCCGGTAATGGCAGGAACCAGCTCGCCCGGGCCAGCAGCCAAAGCAGGAACAAACCCTGCAGCGCACGCCCGCTCAAGCCTGGGGTGCCGCTCCAGTTCTGCACGGCAGTCAGCAGGAAACCGGCGATGATGGCGGCAGCAAAGCCATAGAGCATCTCGTGGCGGTGCCAGGCAAGCATGCCGCCGGGGGGCGTGGGCTCCAGCGCCCCGGCCAGTACGCCGGCCCACAACAGCAAGGCGAGCAGCGCAAACAAACTGCCACCCAGGAAGAATGGGCGGAAACCCAGGCCCCAGACGGCCTGGCGTGGGCGTGAAGCGATCGGCTGCACAAGCATGGGCGGACCTTCGTTCGTTCAGTAGGCTCAATTGGGGTAAGATCACGATCCGTGCCAGCTCCGAACCCCTTGTATATCAAGGTGATGGCACCTCTCCGGGTCCGAATGACATGCGTTTTCTGCTGTTATTTGGACCTGCTTGTATGTCGTATTGACTTGCTTCAGGGTCTGGCCGGTTCGCCGCTGGCCAACGCTTCGCTACAGGATTCACGTTTTGTCCGACCTCTCGAAAAATCCACTGCTGCAGTACATGGCCCGCCTGGCCCCATCCAGCCAGCAAACCATGCGCTACATCCTTCAGGACGCTGCCGACCGGCTGGGTTTTGTCGACTGCAATATCGTCGATGTGCCCTGGCATCGGCTCGAGCCCGGCCATGTGATCGCCCTGGTGGCGGCGCTGCGTGCCGACGGTTACGCACCCAACAGCTCGTCGCTGTACGTCAACGCCATCCGCGGTGTGATGAACGAAGCCTGGCGCCAGGGCCTGATCGATCACGAGCAGTTGTTGCGCATCCGCGAGGTCAAACCGGCCACCGGCAGCCGCCTGCCACCGGGGCGCAACCTGCGCCGCAGCCTGATTCGCGAGCTGATGGATGTGTGCGCGGCCGACCCACGGCCGCAGGGTGTGCGCGACGCGGCGATCATCGCCTTGCTGTACGGCACCGGCATGCGCAAGTCGGAGTCGGTGGACATCGACCTGGACCAGGTCGACTTCGAGGCGCGCAGCCTGCAGGTGCTGGGCAAGGGCAACCGCCAGCTGATCAAGTACGCCCCGCCATGGGCGTTCGAGAAGTTGCAGGCGTGGCTGGACCTGCGCCGCCAGGACTTGCCGGCAGGGGCCGAAGACGACCCGTTCCTGTTCAACCGCATCCGCCGTGGCAGCCATATCACCCGGGCGCGCATCACCAAGCATGCCATTTACTACATCGCCCGCCAGCGTGGTGCGCAGGTGGGCGTAAAGATCATGCCGCACGATTTCCGCAGGGCATTCATCACCCGGGTGATCGAAGAGCACGACCTGTCGATTGCGCAGAAGCTGGCGCATCACGCCAACATCCAGACCACGGCCATCTATGACCGGCGTGATGACAACGAACGCCGGCGTGCGGTGGACCGCTTCGATTACTGAGTTTCGTCACACTTGGGGCTGCTGTGCAGCCCATCGCCGGCAAGCCAGCTCCCACGCCGACCGCGCTGACCTCAAGCCATGCGCGATCCCTGTGGGAGCTGGCTTGCCGGCGATGGGCCGCGTAGCGGCCCCAGCATTCTCTCAGTCCAGCACCTAAACAGGGCCTGAGTGCGCCCCCACTTTGTGCGCCATCCCCCTGTATGCCCGATGCCAGAGCGGCTTGGGCAAAAGTTTCATCTTCGTTCACCTGCGGAGTTGGCCCGCAACCTGCTATATCCAGCCTGCGAATTTGATCGAGTGGTCAGGCCGCGCGCGCCGTAGCCGTGCGTGCCTGCCCTTCTAAACGGCCAGCAGGCCACGGATTTCAGGGGCCGCAGGATGTCGCTCGCGGAGCAGATCGAACAAAAACACGACGATGCCGGCTGGAGCGCTCACCTGCAGTTGCGTTTCGTCAGGCGTGACGAGGTGACCCGCCTTGGTGCGTGGCGGCATTTCGGACCTCTTTTGGTGCAGCGCCCGTTCTATCCGGAAGGTGCACCGTGCCATGTCTACGTGCTGCACCCACCCGGTGGGATCGTCGCCGGCGACCGCCTGGAGCTGGATATCCAGCTGGAGCCGGGCAGCCACGCGCTGCTGACCATGCCAGGCGCCAGCAAGTTCTACCGCAGCATCGGCCCGACCGCGCGGCTGGCCCAGCGCTTTCACCTGGCCGCCGGCAGCACCCTGGAGTGGCTGCCGCAGGACAGCATCTTCTTCTCCGGCGCCCGCGCCAGCCTCGACAGCCGTTTCACCCTCGAACCGGGGGCGCGCCTGCTGGCCTGGGAAACCCTGTGCCTGGGGCGCCCGGTGATGAACGAGCGTTTCGAGCAGGGTGCCCTCGACAGCCGCCTGCACATCGAACTGCCTGGCGAAGTGGGCCTGCACGAGCGCCTGCGCGTCGAAGGCGGGCGCCTGGACAAGCTTGGCGGGCATCCGTTGCTGGCCACCTTCTGCGCCGCACCCGCCGACCAGGCCGTGCTGGATCTGGTGCGGCCGCTGCTCGACGAGATGGCCAACCCGGCCGGCGCGACCCTGCTTGGGTCGTTGCTGGTGATCCGCGTGCTCGACCATGACAACCAACACCTGCAACGCACCCTGCAACGCCTGTGGCATGTGCTGCGCCCGGCCGTCCTCGGCCTGCCGGCCTGCCCGCCGCGTATCTGGGCCACCTGAGAGAGCGCCATGGAGCTGACCCCGAGAGAGAAAGACAAACTGCTGCTGTTCACCGCCGCGTTGCTGGCGGAGCGGCGCCTGGCCCGTGGCCTGAAGCTCAACTACCCGGAAGCGGTGGCGCTGATCAGTGCCGCCGTGCTCGAAGGCGCCCGTGATGGCCGCACCGTCGCCGAGCTGATGAGCCTGGGGCGCGAAGTATTGAGCCGCGAGCAGGTAATGCCTGGCATCGCCGAAATGCTCCACGACGTGCAGGTCGAAGCGACCTTCCCGGATGGCACCAAGCTGGTGACCGTGCATGACCCCATCGTCTGAAACTGCCCAGGAGCCCCGCATGATCCCAGGTGAAATCCAGGTCGCCGCCGGCGACATCGAGCTGAACAGCGGCCGTGCGACGGTCAGCGTCAGCGTGGCCAACCATGGCGACCGGCCGGTGCAGGTCGGCTCGCACTACCACTTCTATGAAGTCAACGAGGCGCTGGTGTTCGAGCGCGCACCGACCCTGGGCTTTCGCCTGGACATTCCCGCCGGTACCGCCGTGCGTTTCGAGCCGGGTCAGGCGCGTACCGTGCAACTGGTGGCCTACGCCGGCAAGCGCGAGGTCCATGGCTTCCAGGGCAAGGTGATGGGCGCGCTGGAGGGCAGGGCATGAGCCGCATTTCCCGCCAGGCCTATGCCGACATGTTCGGCCCCACGGTAGGCGACCGCGTGCGCCTGGCCGACACCGCGCTGTGGGTCGAGGTGGAGCGCGACTTCACCATCTATGGCGAAGAGGTGAAGTTCGGTGGCGGCAAGGTCATCCGCGATGGCATGGGGCAAGGCCAGATGCTGGCCGCCGAAGCCATGGACCTGGTACTGACCAATGCTCTGATCATCGACCACTGGGGCATCGTCAAGGCCGATATCGGCATCAAGCACGGGCGTATCGCGGTGATCGGCAAGGCTGGCAACCCCGATGTGCAGCCGGGCGTGAACGTGCCAGTGGGCCCCGGCACCGAGGTGATCGCGGCCGAGGGCAAGATCGTCACCGCCGGTGGTGTCGACTCGCACATCCACTTCATCTGCCCCCAGCAGGTGGACGAGGCGCTGAACAGCGGTGTCACCACCTTCATCGGCGGCGGTACCGGGCCGGCCACCGGCACCAACGCCACCACCTGCACGCCCGGCCCCTGGTACCTGGCGCGCATGCTCCAGGCCGCCGACAGCCTGCCGATCAACATCGGCTTGCTGGGCAAGGGCAACGCCTCGCGGCCGGAAGCACTGCGCGAGCAGATCGCGGCCGGCGCCGTGGGCCTCAAGCTGCACGAAGACTGGGGTTCGACACCAGCTGCCATCGACTGCTGCCTGGGCGTGGCCGAGGAAATGGACATCCAGGTGGCGATCCACACCGACACTCTCAATGAGTCCGGCTGCATCGAAGATACCCTGGCGGCCATCGGCGACCGTACCATCCACACCTTCCACACCGAGGGCGCTGGTGGCGGCCACGCCCCGGACATCATTCGCGCTGCGGGGCAGGCCAACGTGTTGCCGTCCTCGACCAACCCGACCCTGCCGTACACGGTCAACACCGTGGACGAGCACCTGGACATGCTCATGGTCTGCCACCACCTGGACCCGAGCATCGCTGAAGACGTGGCCTTTGCCGAGTCGCGCATCCGCCGCGAAACCATCGCCGCCGAGGACATCCTCCACGACATGGGCGCCTTTGCCATGACCTCGTCCGACTCCCAGGCCATGGGCCGGGTTGGCGAGGTGGTGCTGCGCACCTGGCAGGTGGCCCACCAGATGAAGCTGCGCCGTGGGCCACTGGCGCCGGACACCAGCTACAGCGACAACTTCCGGGTCAAGCGCTACATCGCCAAGTACACCATCAACCCGGCGCTGACCCACGGCATCGGCCACGAAGTGGGCTCGGTGGAAGTCGGCAAGCTGGCCGACCTGGTGCTGTGGGCGCCGGCGTTCTTTGCGGTCAAGCCGGCCCTGGTCATCAAGGGCGGGATGATCGTCACCGCGCCCATGGGCGACATCAACGGTTCCATCCCCACGCCGCAACCGGTGCACTACCGCCCGATGTTCGGCGCCCTGGGCGCGGCGCGGCATGCCACGCGCATGACCTTCCTGCCCCAGGCGGCGATGGACCGTGGCCTGGCCGAGGAGCTGAACCTGCGCAGCCTGATCGGCGTGGCCCACGGCTGCCGCCGGGTGCGCAAGCCCGACATGGTCCACAACACCTTGCAGCCGCTGATCGAGGTCGATGCGCAGACCTACCAGGTGCGTGCCGACGGCGAACTGCTGGTCTGCGAGCCGGCCCGCGAACTGCCGCTGGCCCAGCGTTACTTCCTGTTCTGAAGGAGCACCGATGATTGTCTTGACCCGCCGTATCACCGACCCCGGCCAGCTGGGCGAAACCGGCACCGTCACCCTGGACGTGGACAGCCGCATCAAGAGCCGCCTGCGGGTGACCCTGGATGATGGTCGCGAGGCCGGGCTGATGCTCGAGCGCGGCCACCTGCTGCGCGGGGGCGAACTGCTGGCCGATGCCGAGGGCACCCAGCTGATCCGCGTGCTGGCGGCGCCCGAGGCGGTGTCCACGGTGCGCTGCGCCGACCCGCACCTGCTGGCCCGCGCGGCCTATCACCTGGGCAACCGCCATGTGCCGCTGCAGATCGAGCCCGGCCTGTTGCGCTTCCAGCACGACCACGTGCTGGACGACATGTTGCGCGGCCTGGGCCTGACGGTAGAGGCCGAACAGGCGCCGTTCGAGCCTGAAGCGGGCGCCTACCAGAGCGCGCCGCACAGCCACAGCCATGCCCACGGCCACGATCACCCGTTCGTGCGCCTGCCTGCCCATTCCTGAACTGCCTGGAGCAACCGATGAAAAAGACTTTCGCCCTGTTTCTGCTGATGCTGGCTCTGCCTGCCTTCGCCCACCCCGGGCACGACGCCAACCCGCTGCAGGACGGCCTGCTGCACCCGCTGACCGGTCTTGACCACCTGCTGATGCTGCTGGGCACCGGTGTGCTCGCCGCGCTGACCCGGCGCAGCCTGACGCTACCCCTGGCAACCCTGGCGGCGATGTTCGGCGGCGCGGTGTGCGGCCACCTGTTCGGCGATGTACTGGGCATGGAAACCCTGATCGCCGTGTCGCTGCTGGTGGCTGCCGGTGCCGTGCTACTGCCCAGCCGCCAACTGCTGCTAGCCATGGCCATGCCGGTGTTCGCCCTGTTCCATGGCTGGGCCCATGGCGTGGAAGCCACGCCAAGCGCGTTCTGGCAGTTCAGCGCCGGCTTCGTCACGGTCAGCGGCCTGTTGCTGGCGGCCGGCTTTGCGGTCGGTTGCCTGTTGCGCAGGCATAGCGGCCTGCAGAAGGCCTTTGGCGGTGGCCTGCTGGCCGGCGCCGCGCTGGTACTGGCCGGTTGATGGACAGTGACCTGGCGTTGTTGCGCCTGCTGCAGCTGGCCAGCCCTGGCTTGCCGGTGGGTGGCTTCACCTACTCGCAAGGCCTGGAGTGGGCGGTCGAGGCGGGCTGGGTACGGGGCGTGGATGGTTTCGCTGCCTGGCAGCGCGAGCAGATCGACGACACCCTGGCCTGCCTCGACTGGCCGGTGCTGGCGCGCCTGTACCACGCCTGCCAGGCCGAGGACGCCGAGGCCTTCGGCCACTGGAGCCGCTTTCTGCTGGCCAACCGCGAAACCGCCGAGCTGCGCCTGGAAGAACAGCAGCGCGGCGCGGCGCTGGCACGGCTGCTGGACGGCTGGCAACTGGGCCAGGCGCCGGCCTGGCGGGCCAGCCTCGAACTCACCCAGCTGGGCGGTATGGCCTGGCTGGCTGCGCATTGGGCGATCCCTCTGCGCCAGTTGGCCCTGGGCCATGGTTTTGCCTGGCTGGAGGGCGCGGTAATGGCCGGGGTCAAGCTGGTGCCGTTCGGCCAGCAGGCTGCCCAGACCTTGCTGCGCGACCTGGGGGCGGGGCTGCCCGCGGCCCTCGACCAGGCACTGGGCCTGGGCGATGACCAGCTTGGCGGCGGCCTGCCGTTGCTGGCCATTGCCTCATCGCGACACGAAACCCAATACACCCGATTGTTCCGTTCCTGAGGACTGCCTGCATGCAAAGCTATCAACAACCCCTGCGCGTCGGTGTCGGCGGCCCGGTCGGCTCCGGCAAGACGGCGCTGCTCGAAGCCTTGTGCAAGGCCATGCGCGATCACTACCAGATCGCAGTGGTCACCAACGACATTTACACCAAGGAGGACCAGCGCATCCTCACCGAAGCCGGGGCCCTTGAGCCGGAGCGCATCGTCGGTGTGGAAACCGGCGGCTGCCCGCACACGGCGATACGTGAGGACGCCTCGATGAACCTGGCGGCGGTCGAAGCCCTGGCGCGCAAGTTTGGCAACCTCGAGGTGATCTTCGTCGAAAGCGGCGGTGACAACCTGAGTGCCACTTTCAGCCCGGAACTTGCCGACCTGACCATCTACGTGATCGACGTGGCCGAAGGCGAGAAGATCCCGCGCAAGGGTGGGCCGGGGATTACCAAGTCGGACTTCCTGGTGATAAACAAGACCGACCTGGCGCCCTATGTGGGGGCTTCGCTGGAAGTGATGGAGCGCGATACCCAGCGCATGCGCCCGCAGCGGCCATGGACCTTCAGCAACCTGAAGAAAGGCGAGGGGCTGCAGGCGGTGATCGACTTCATCGTCGAGCGCGGGATGCTGGGTGTGCGTGGCTGACATTTCGCGGCCCCAGTGGGAGCGGGCGCGCCCGCGAAACAGGCGACGCGGTGCCTGGCACCGGCTGTGCCGGTGTTCGCGGGCATGCCCGCTCCCACAAGGGATATGTGTTGCCTCACGTTATTTGTGGCAGCAGTTGGGCTTGTCCGGCTGCCCTTCATAACGATCATGGTACTGCACCCAGTCCATGGTCCCGGCCTCGTTGCGCCCCAGTGGCGCAATGTCGAGGAAGTTGTAGGTGTTGACCAGGATGTCCAGCCCGCGGGCATAGGTCGAGTAGGTGTGGTACACGCTGCCATCCGGCTCGCGATAGAACGCACTCAGCCCGGGAAGCTCGCTTTCATCGCCCTCGTATGGCTCATAGTTGTACTGCCGCTGGCCCTCGCTGCCAACGCTGACGCCAAAGTCCTCGTTGAACCCGCTGCCATGTGACGAATACCAGGGGAACTGCCAGCCCATGCGCCGGCGGAAGGCCTGGAACTCGGCATACGGTGCCCGCGACACCGCCACCAGCGACACGTCGTGATGCGCCAGGTGCAGGTTGGCGCCGTCAAAGTGGTCGGCCAGGAACGAGCAGCCGTGGCAGCCTTCGCTCCAGCCCTCGGCGAACATGAAGTGGTAAACCAGCAACTGGCTGCGGCCCGCGAACAGGTCGGCGAGGCTCAGTTCGCCGTCCGGCCCCTGGAAGCGATAGTCGTGCTCCACCTTGACCCAGGGCAGGGCGCGACGGGCTGCGGACAGCGCGTCGCGGTGGTGGGTGAAGGCCTTTTCGTGCAGCCACAGCTGCCGACGGGTCGCCAGCCACTGGCTGCGGGAAACCACCGGGTGCCTGCTTTCGCTCGTGCTCATGGTGCTGTCTCCACATTGGGGGATTCACACACTAGTCGAGCACGGGCGGGTCGAATCGACAGGCCGCGGCGGCCGGGCGATGAGTGGTACTGTTCAGCCCGAATGGGCGATATGCCCTTCGGTCAGTTCATCCGCTGCTTCATCTTCCCCAGGCAGCGCGGTGATCACGCTGAAGTCGCTGACTTCCACCTGGCCACCGCCATAGCCCAGCAAATGGAAGGAAAACGCCTTGCGCGCGGTCGGGTTGTCGAAGCTGAACTCCATCTCCAGCGGCTCGTCGGCGGTGACTTTCACTTCGTCAGGCAAGCCCAGCGGTACGTCCTGCTCCAGCTGCTTGGCCTTGAGCTGGATATAGGCTGCTCGCTTGGGGTCCAGCGAACGTACCTTGACCCGTACGCGGGTATGCGAACCCTCTGGCATTTCCAGGTACTGGGCGCCGATCAGGTTGTCGGCCCAGTCATCTTTGATGCGCTTGCGCAGCCGGATCGGCGATGGGCCACCGAACTGGTAACGCAGGTTGAGTGGTGTCTGCAGCAGGGACTGGTCGAGCACCCCGGCGAGGGCACCGAGCTGCTGGCCGAGCAGGCTGTCGCCGGGGCCAAGGTAACGTGCCTGGTCGGCGATGAAGCCCTCGCTGGCGTAACGCCGGCAGCGCTGCTGGAAGTCGCATTCGGTGAACACACCCTGGCCGTCGTGATAACGCAGCATGCCGTTGGTGTAGGAGATCATCTCGCGACCGCTGTCGTAGTCGCGGTACAGCGAACGACCGCCGAGCGCCATGGGGATGGGCAGGGCAAAGTAGTCGAGCAGGGAGGTGGCCAGGTCGATATGGCCATAGGTACCGCGCTTGATCCGTGGCAACTGCGCCTGCTCCGGCGCCAGGGTGAGGTTGAAGCCCCAGGACGAGGCCAGGCGCACACCGTCGATGCCGTGGGATTCGTCGGAAGTCACCACCACCAGGGTGTCCTTGAGTACGCCCTGGCGTTCGAGGTTGTCGAGGAATGCACCGAGTGCGTCGTCCAGGTAGGCGACTGCCGCCTGTTTCGGCGTGTCGTAGCGCTCCAGGTACTCGGCCGGTGCCGAGTAGGGCTGGTGGGTGCCTACGGTGAGCAGGGTCAGCATCCATGGCTTGTCCTGCTTTTGCAGCCGGCCGACGTAATCCAGCGCACCCTCGAAGAAGGCTCGGTCATCCTTGCCCCAGGGGAAGTCCAGGTAGTTCTTGTTGCGAAACCACTCCTGGCCGTGCACCGCGTCAAAGCCGATGTGCGGCATGATGCGGTCCTTGGCCATGAAGCGCAGGCCGGCGCCCTGCAGGTAGTGGGTGGTGAAGCCGGCCTGGCGCAACTGCGCCGGCAGGCAGGCCTGGTTGCGTTCGTTCTGGGTCAGCAGTTCCATGCCCTTGGGCGTGCCGTTGGCCAGCTTGTCGTAGTCACCGCACAGCATTGCGTACAGGCCACGGATGGTCTGGTGGGTATGCAGCACATAGTCCGGGGTGTTCATGCCGCGCTCGGCCCACTGGCTGAGCTTGGGCATCAGCTCTTCGTCGAAGCGGCTGTGCAGGGCCTGGCGGTTGGGCCGCAGGTAGGCCCCGGGGATGCCTTCAACGGTGATGACCAGCAGGTTGCGGGCGTTGCCTGGCCCGGCGAGCAGGCGCTGGCCATGCAGGTCGGACTGGGTCAGGCCGGTGCTGGTCAGAGGGGTGAAGGTTTGTGTACGGCCCATCCAGCCTTCGACCTGGCGCTGCAGGTTGCCGGCCCCGGCCGACAGCAGCTGGTGGGTAAGGTTGTATTGCCGCCATTGGTCGGCGTCGGAAGGTACCAGTTGCTGGCTGCCCCAATGCGCGCCGAAAAGCAGCAGCGGAATGGTCCAGGCCGTGCGTGGCAGCGGCTGGCTGGGTTGGGTACGGCTGCGCCAGGCGCTGGCCAGCCAGGCCAGCAGGCCGGCGCCCATGGCCCAGGGCAGCCAGGCATGGGCCAGGCCGCCACCGGTCGAGTTTTCCATGAACTGCGGGTCGAGCAGGTACGTCAGGTCGGCGCTGGTGGGCAACCGGCCCACCGCGCTCACCAGTTCGGCCGAAGCCACCCAGAGGGCCGCCCAGGCCAGCAATACGGGGAACGCCAGCCACCACGGCCGACGGTGCAGCAGCAAGACCAGCAAGCTGCCGAGGGCGAGGTCGGACAGGTAACCGAGTGGGTTGGACCAACCCAGCATGGCGCGCGTACCCAGTGGGATCACCAGTACCAGGGTCGCCAGGGCGACAAGCCGGGTACGTGGGTAATCTGACAGGTTCTTCACAAAAACATCCCTTTTGCCATTAAATCGTCATGCAACTGTGCTTGATGATAACAGGCCGTGGCAGGGAAGGCGGTCCGGGACAAGGCTGGTAACCAAAAGCCGGGCCCGTTCGCGAGGGCCCGGCCGCTGGCAAGTATCAGAAGTAGTAGGGGAATTTCAGGCTGAAGGAAAAGTCCGGTGCGTCATCGGTCAGACCAATGGCCAGGTTGGGAACGATGGTCAGGTTGTCGGTGGCGGCGAAGGTCATGCCGATGTTGAAGTTGGCCGCGTTGTAGTCGCTGTTGGAGATCGACTGCCAGTCGCCGCCATCCGGTTTTATCTTGCTCTTGCGGGCGAACTGGTCGGACACCGAGAACGACATGCTCATCTTCTCGTTCAGGGCAAAGGCGATACCGCCGCCGATCTGCCACGAGTCGCCCAGCTTCACATCGCCCGGCACCTTGCTGTTGACCTGTGGACTGATGTCGCTGAACGAGTCTTCCATGTTGTAGGTGTAGGACAGGCTGCCGAACAGCACGGCGGGGTCGAAGGTCTTGACCAGCGAGATGCCCGGCGTGATCGACCAGACGCCGTTGCCGGTCGGCAGGCTTTCCGGTACCGACAGGTTGTCGTTGCCCTCTACCTGGCGCAGTTTGATGCCATAGGGGTCTTTGCCGGTCGGCGCCTTGATGCGCAAGGTAGCGACGGCGTCAGGCCAGGTCTCGTCTTCGTCGAGGAACTTGTAGGCGACACCGACGTTGACGTCGCCGATTTCCGGGTCGCGGGTTACGGTTTCGTCCGAGGTGCTCGCCCCGGCGCCGCCCGCACCGCCGGAAGAGTAGGTAGATTCGCGGTACACCACCGGGACGTTGATATCGAACTGCCAGCGCTGGGCGAGGTTGTAGCGGGCAGTCATGTCAAGGGTCCAGTTATCTGCCTTCACCCGGTCAAGGTTGATACTGCCGAGGAAGATCGAGTCCAGTGCCAGGAAGCCGTTGAGCACCAGCGCCCGGGTATCGTAGTGGGTATAGGTGACACCGGTCTCGAAGCTGAACTTGCCGCCACCGAAGAAGCCGCTGGCCTCGTCGTACAGGTTGGACACGCTTTGCGCAGGCTCCGCGTCGTCGGTCAGTGCCTGGCCATAGGAGCTGCCGGTGGTGCCCGGTGCGCCCGAAGCCACCGTCTGTGCGCCCTTGACCCCTTCGGCCGGGGACCTGACCAGGCGTTTGGGTGGGGGGGCTGCCGGGGTTTCTTCTACCTGGCGCACGCGCTGCTCCAGCACCATCAGCGCTTGCTGCTGGGCTTCGTAGCGTTGTTTCAGTTCCATCAGTTCCTGCTTGAGAGCCTCGACCTGAGGGTCGGCTGCGGCGTAAAGCAATGTGGCCGGGGTCAAGGTGGTCAAACACACAAAAGCTTTGAGCGATAAAGATCGGTGCATGGAATTGCCGTCCCTGCCGACTACTTTTGATGAGACTGAGCGTAGATCAGTATCCAAATGTGCGAAGACCTTTGAGCTGATCGAGGCTACCGTTCAGCGACGCGGCTGTCGGCACGCTTTCGCGCATCACCACATTGAGCGTGGTGACGTTATTGACCCGGTTGCCATTGCCCAGCAGCGTCGAGTTCTGCATCAGGCCACCCTGCGCCAGGCGCTGCACGCTGCTGCCCTGGTTGTTACTGGCACTGATATTGAACTGCACCCCTACGCCGCTGGCGGACACACTCAGCGCCCCTGCGCCGTTTGCGCCTGTCAGTGTCTGGCCGTTGGCCAGTGCCTGGCCCTGTGGCTGCACGGTGGGCGCCTGGTCGGCCTTGGAAACATTGATGGCGACATTGTTGTAGGCGGTATTGTTGTCGCCAGCTGCGCGTACCACCTGGGTAACACCCTCTGTGGTGTTGAGGCCGGCACCGCCTGTAACGGTACCGGTGCCCGGTGCCGTGGCTCCAGCTGACGCTGTGCCAGTGCCGCTTTCGTCGATCAACGACACGTAGAATTGCGGTTTGATGGTCGACTGCTGAATCTGCATCGTGCTCGTCGCACCGATCACGTCCCCTTTGGCATTCTGCCAAGTGCTGGACATGACAATACCGAAACTCACGATCCGCCCCGGCATCACGTAGCGGCCACGCAAGGTCGCCAGCTCATGGTCCTTCAGCTCGATGGGCTTGAAGGTTTCGGCCTGGGTAGGAAGGCTGACGGTCAGGCATGCGATTGCAAGCCAGAATGCATTCTTCATTGGGGTGCTCCCCGGAGCCTCGTGCTCCTTGTCGTTGCAAGCGTCGTTAGAAGAAGTCGCTTTTGATGAACCCGAAGTCCAGCAGTTCTGCATCGCGTACCGGAGTGAAGTTGCTCACCCGGCCCTTGGCGGTCAGGGGCAGGGGCGGGTCAAGCAGCACATTGTTCTTGTCGTAGCCCTGGCCGATCACGGCGAAGATGATGCCGTTCCAGCCCTTGAGAAAGTCGTCGACCTTGTAGCGCTTGTGGCCCAGTACCGGGTCGCCGATATACACCCAGCCCTTGTCGACCTTCTGCATGACCACGAAGTGCTTGTAGCCGCGCACATCCATCAGCACCACGACCGGGATGCGCACGCTGTGCAGGGTCTCGGGCGCCACCCGGTAGCCGCGGGCACGCATCCCCAGGCTTTCCACGTAGCGTTTCATGTCGAGCATCGAGAAGCCTTGCGTTCGCACCAGGGCCTGGTCGGCGTGGGCCAGCATGCCTTCGATGATCTGTTGCTCGTCTACGTCCAGCCAGTAGGCCTGGCGCAGGATGGTGGCCAGCGCGGCGGCGCCGCAGCTGAAGTCGGTCTTCTGTTGCACCAGGTCGGCGAACTTGCGCTCGCGTACGCTCTGGATGGGCTTGAACACAACGGCGCCACCCGGCAGGACGGACAGCGGCATTTGTGCCGCTTCGCTCACGCTGGCCAGGCACAGCAAAAACGCCAGGGCAATGATGCGCATGATCGGATGCCTTCCGGTTCTGTTGAAGAAAGGCCCCCCGAAGGGGGCCTCAAGCACAGCGATCAGAACGAGGTGTTGGAGATGGCCAGCGAGTTGCTCTGCTGGTTGCCCACACCGGCCGCCACGTTCACACCCAGGTTGCCGCTGCCACCGTTCACCGAACCGCTAAGGGTTGCAGTGTTGGTAACAGGGTTGGCCCAGCCGGTCGGGGTCAGCACTTGGAAGGACACGGTATTGCTCAAGTCGTAGGCACTGCTTTCGCTGTAGCTCTTCGACACGTCGTTCGACGATTGAGACGATTTCTCGCCAGACTTTTCAAACGCCGATTCCGATGCATTGGCATAGGACGACTCGTGAGCCTTCTCATACGAGGAGTCGCGAGACTTCTCGTAGCTCGATTGGCGGGCCTTGTCGTACGACGAGTCGAACGCCTTCTCGAACGACGCGTCGTGCGAGCTTTCCCGCGAACGGTCGACATCTACATTGAGCGAGGCATTGAGCGAGGCATCGAAGCTATCGGTGCGGGTGCGCTCGCGACGGCCGTCATCGGTGGTCACGGTACGGGTCGCATCGGCAGCAGCGGCCAGGGTGGCGTTCAGGCTGGAACTGCTGGACGAACTGGCGTTGCTGGCCATGGAACCACTGGCATTCCAGCTATTGGAGCCGCTGGCAGTGGAGCTGCGCGAACCACTGGCGTTCATGCTGCTCGAACCGCTGGAGTTCCAGCCACTGGACCCACTGGAGCTGGCGCTTTGCGAGCCGGCCACGCTGAAGCTCGAGGACGAGCTGCGGTCGTCGGTCGAGTTGAACGTGCCCTCACGCGAGCTGGAGCCGCTCTTGGTGGTGGTGATGGTCAGCGTATCTACCCGGTAGGTGCGGTCGGCGCCGTTGTTCACCGTCAGGCCTGGGCCGTTCTGGTCGGCAGAGGCGGTGGCAGTGGCATTGCCCAGCGGGGCACCGGTGTTGGCGATGGCCATGGTGTTTTTCTGCTGGTTCAGGTCGCCGCCAGCGATGTTGACGCCGACGTTACCCTCTGCACCATCGGCCGAGCCAGTCATGACCGCCGAGTTCTGGGTGGACCAGTTGTCGACACGGTTGTTGTTGCTGAACTGGCGAACGTCAGCGGTGGCTTCGGCGGAGCCGAACACGAAGCTGTTGTCCAGGCTGGATTCGGACGATGCGTTGGCAATGGCCGCAGCGTTGTCCTGTTGGTTGCCGTTACCGGCCGCCACGTTGACACCTACGTTGCCGCTGGCACCCGAAGCCGAGCTGCTCATCTCGGCTTCGTTGATGGTGCCTTGGTTGGTGATGGTATTGCCCGTACTGCTCTGGCTGTCAATGGCATTGGCAGTGGCATACACAGGGATCCTGGTGGGAGGAGGCGTGTGCTGCCCGTTGTTGTGGTGACCATTGTGGTGCCCGCCACGCCGGTCGTTCTGATCAGCTTGTACAGCAACAGCCATGACCGCAGCAATTGCGAAAACCAGAGGCTTGATTGCCATCGAGGGTTTCATGGTGATTCTCCGTACGTTTAGGTTAAGTGTCGTTCTTGACTGGTAGGGTCAATCCGCGACCCGGATGCTCAGGGTGTTGGCCATGCGGTTTCCCACCCCGGCACTCTGGTTCAACTGAATCACTCCACGGCTACCGGTGAAGGCCTGGTCACTGGTGGTGACCTGGCGATGGCCAGTTGAAGTGTCAATCGGACCGGAGTTGTTGAGCAGCGCCACGTTCTGCTGCATGAGGACGCTGTCGTCGATGCTTTGCGGCTGGGCACCGATACTGATGCTCAGTGCGTTCGCTTGCTGGGTGTTGGCGCCGGCGCTCTGGTTGATCCCGAGGGCGCCGCTACCGTTGCTGAAGGCGTCGCCCTGTATGGTCGAGCGTGCGTTCATTGCGGGGTCTGCAGGGGTGTTCAGGCGCTGGCGGATCTGCGTGGTGGCACTGGCCTCGGGCCCAACGGCGAAGGCGCGTGCGTTGGCCTGTTGCTGTTGGTCGCCAGCCGCCTGGTTGACCGACAGGTTGCCCAGGTAACGGCTGCCCGAGCTGTCGATTTCGGCATTGTTGATCACGGGAACCGGGGATTGCGCGAAGGTCGATGTACTGCACAGCGTGATCAGGATCAGCAGCGTGTGCTTCATCTCACTTGCCTCCGGTCAGGATCTGCAGCGGCGCCAGGCCGCGCTGCACGCTCGAATTGACCATGTTCGAGATGCCATTGCCCGAGCCCGTGCCTCGGCCACCGGCCAGGTTGGGCAGTTGGGTCTGGTTGTTTAGGTTGCCGCCCAGGTTGTTGGTCTGCTGGGTAATCAAGGTGCTGATACCCGCACCGCTGGTGATGTTGGCGAAGTCGCCATCACTCAGTTCGTTGGTTTGCTTGAGGATGTGGGCGGAAGGGTTGGTATTGACGGTGGTGGGGTTGGGGTCGGGTCGCAACGGCGGGACAACGGCGTTGCGTGTCTGCACGTCACGGGTTATCACGATGATGCCGTTGTCGGCCTGGGCCGTCAGGCTCAACGAGCCCAGCACAGAGCCCATCAGCAACAGGTGATAGAGGCGTTTGTCAGTTTTCCTCACGACGGCAACTCCTTCAATGAGCGCTGGCCCGGTTCAGCGATGCGAACCAGGCAGCAGAAGGTGTGCCGCTTTTGAGAAGCGTTTTCAGATCAAAAGCTTAAGGTGAGTACCATGACAAGCTGCGGCGTATTCTGTCTCAGGGTTGAAACAGGCAGCGGCGAGCGGTGCAGGCAAAGCCCGTGTTGGCCTTGATTGGAAGGGTTTTTGCAGGAGTGTTTCAGCGCCTTGACACTACCTCCGACGCTCCGCAAAACCCCATGTTTTCAGGGGCTTCGCCCCACAGGGGTGTGTCGGTAGATTAACACTCGGTGGGGCAGGATGGCGCATCGCTACCAATGAGCGTAGCCACTGTTTGCAGTGCCAGCAACTGGCGTTGTGGCCAATTGCCCTCAATTATTTTGTACGCCTGGTCATGCCGTTGCAGCCAGTGCAGGCTGTCATCGAAAAAGCGCTGGCGGTCGCGCAGTTCGGGCTGGCTGCGCTGGCCATCGGCAACCCAATCCACCCCTTGCGGGCTCAGCAGCAGGTGCAGGTGGTAATGCCGTGCCAGCAGCGCCTGCTCCAGCCAGGCCGGGCAGTCGCCGAACAGGGCGTGGCTCCAGAGCATGTTGCTGAGCAGATGAGTGTCGAGAATCAGCAGCGGCGGTGCCTGCTCGCGGGCGTGGTCTTCCCAGGCCAGCTGGCCGCGGGCGATGGCAGGGATGTCGGCATAGCAGGTGTCGCGGCATTCCTGGTCGATGAAGTGGCGCACGTATTCGGCCACCACCACGCCGCCGAAATGCGCCTGGATCACCCCGCTGAGCCAGCTCTTGCCGCTGGATTCCGGGCCGCACAGCACCACTACTTTCATGGATTGTGCCGCGCTCATGGCTGCACCAACGCCGGGTCACGGCGCCATTCCAGCCAGCCGCGCACGGCAATCAGGGTGAGCACGGCGAAGAAGCCTGCGGTGAAGTACAGCTGCTGGTGCAGGTACTGGCCCACGTAGATGATGTCTACCACCACCCACAGCGGCCAGCACTGCAGGCGCTTCTGCGCCATCCACAGTTGTGCCACCAGGCTGAAGCCGGTCAGGGTAGCGTCCAGCCAGGGCAGGGCGGCGTCGGTCCAGGTGGCCATCGCCGCGCCCAGGGCGGCACTCAGCAGCACCCCGCCGGCCAGGCCGGCGAGCAATGCCGGGCGCTGCAGGCGGGTGACCTGGCGGGCGTCTTCAGCATGGCCCGGGCGCTTCCATTGCCACCAGCCGTAGACCTGCAGGATGGCATAGGCCACTTGCAGCAGCATGCCCGAGTACAGCTTCACCTCGTAGAACAGCCAGCCATAGATCAGCACCATGACCAGGCCGATCGGCCAGCACCAGGCGTTCTGCTTGACCGTGAGCCAGACAGCGGTGACGCCGAGGACGGCGGCGATGAGTTCAAGGCCGGACATCGGCGATCCTTGGAGACTGCGGGGGAGGGGCGCGATTGTAGCGGGTCGGCCGGCGAAGGTGTAGGGCGTTGGGGCCTTTGAGGCCACTCCCATAGGACTGCACATAGCTTTGAGTCAGCAGGGATCCTGTGGGAGCGGCTTTAGCCGCGAACACCGGCGCAGCCGGTGCCAAGCACCGCGCTGGATTCTTCGCGGCTAAAGCCGCNNTGTGGGAGCGGCTTTAGCCGCGAACACCGGCGCAGCCGGTGCCATGCACCGCGTTGGATTCTTCGCGGCTAAAGCCGCTCCCACAGGGTACGCGGATTGCTTGCAATTTCAGTTATCTAGGCGACAGCGCAGCCCAAAGGGCTCGGCCATCTCCCACAGGGGCTGGTCTTATACCCGGAACTGCCGCAACAACTGCTCCAGCTCTTCGCTCAGCTGCCCCAGCGCCATCCCGGCATCGCTGGACTGCCTCGCCGCATCGGCGGTCTGCTGGGACAACCCGGCAGTATCCAGCACGTTGCGGTTGATCTCTTCGACCACGTGCGACTGTTGCAAGGTGGCGCTGGCAATGGAAGCATTCAACGCAGTGAGGTTGTTCAGCGACTGGTTGATGGCATCCAGGCTGGCACCGGCCTCGCGGGCCTGCTCGACGGTCTGGCGTGAGGCCTCGCTGCTGGTGTCGATGGCCTTGACCGCAGCGTCCGACTGGCTTTGCAGGTGCTCGATCATGGTATGGATCTCGGCCGTCGACTGCGCCGTGCGCTGGGCCAGCAGGCGCACCTCATCGGCGACCACGGCAAAGCCACGGCCTTGCTCGCCGGCCCGCGCCGCCTCGATGGCTGCGTTCAGCGCCAGCAGGTTGGTCTGTTCGGCGATGGAGCGGATCACGTCCAGCACACCACCGATGCGCGTACTGTGCCCGGCCAGGTCGCGGATCACCTGCACGGCCTGGTCGATGGTCAGCGACAGCCGGTCGATCTGCGCCAGGCTGCCGTGAATGGCTTCCTGGCCGTGTGCTACCTGCTGTTGCGCGGTGCGCATTTCGCCAGCGGCCTGTTCGGCGGTCTTGGCCACGTCCTGCACGGCGTAGGTCACTTCGTTGACCGCAGTGGCCACCTGGTCCATCTGCAGCGATTGCTGGGCGCTGTGCTGTTGCGCGGCACCGGCATTGTCGCCGACATGCCCGGCGGACCGGGCCAGGGCATGGGCCGCCCCTTGCAACTGGCCGACCACCCCTTGCAGCTTGCCGTTGAAGCGGTTGAAGTGTTCGCCCAGGTGGGTGATTTCGTCACGGCCGTGAGTGTCCAGGCGCCGGGTCAGGTCGCTTTCGCCGCTGGCGATGTTGCCCATGGCCTGCACCGCTTCCTGCAACGGGCGGGCGATGCTGCGGGCAATCAGCATGACCACCAGCGCCATCAGCAGGGCAATGGCCACGCCCACCAGCGAGGCGTCGCGCAACTGGCGGGCGAATTCGGCCTGCACGTCGTCGACATACACGCCTGAGCCGATGATCCAGCCCCAGGGCTTGAACAGCTGGATGTAGGACGTCTTGGCCACCGGCTCGCTGGCACCGGGCTTGGGCCAGCGGTAGTTGACCGGCCCGGCGTCCTGCTGCCGGGCCAGGGCGACCATCTCGTTGAACACGGCAAAGCCGTCGGGGTCGCGGATGGCCGACAGGTCCTGGCCGTCGAGCTTGGGGTTGGCCGGATGCATGATCATCTTCGGCCCCAGGTCGTTGATCCAGAAGTAGTCGTTCTGGTCGTAGCGCAGCGCGCGTACCACTTGCAGCGCCTGTTGCTGGGCCGCTTCGCGGCTGAGTGTGCCGGCTGCTTCCAGGCCTTGGTAATAGGCCAGCACACCGGCTGCGGTCTGTACCACGTGGCGGGTCTTTTCCGCTTTGGCCTGGTACAGGTCACCGTGGATCTGGCGCAGCATCAGCAGGCCCAATACCACCAGCATGGCCACCGCCACCAAAAGGATCAGCCACAGACGGCGGCTGATAGACATCGATCTCAGGGTTTTCATACCACAGCTCCCGCATTGTTCTTTTTATTCAGGCGCATCCAAGCATGCTTTGCGCCACGCCCCCACTCGACTAATGGCTAAGTGCTATCCATCCAATAGTCTGCAGCAGTTTGTACAAGGCGATTGCAAAGGCGCTCTGTCAGGATTTCGGCCGCGCAAGATGAAACCTTTAGGCGGCGTGAACTTTTCTACTGGCATTGCGCCCAACAGTCGCTGTAAAACAGCCGGGCCGCGTGCGGCAACTTCAAGCAAATCAAGAACAAGGGGCCTGCACGAGCAGCGCTCCATCGGGGGAACGATGGATTTTTGGACTGCCTTCCAGGCAATCATCTTAGGCGTGGTCGAAGGGCTGACGGAGTTTCTGCCGATCTCCAGTACCGGCCACCAGATCATCGTCGCCGACCTGATCGGGTTTGGTGGCGAACGGGCCATGGCTTTCAACATCATCATTCAGCTGGCGGCGATCCTGGCGGTGGTGTGGGAGTTTCGCGGCAAGATCTTCGACGTGGTCTTCGGCCTGACCAGCCAGCCCACGGCGCGGCGTTTCACCGGTAACCTGTTGCTGGCGTTCCTGCCGGCAGTGGTGCTGGGCGTGCTGTTCGCCGACCTGATTCACGAATACCTGTTCAACCCGATCACCGTGGCGGCTGCGCTGGTGGTGGGCGGGGTGATCATGCTCTGGGCCGAGCGCCGCGAGCACCGTGTGGAGGTGGACCACGTGGACGACATGCGCTGGAGCCACGCGCTGAAGATCGGCTTCATCCAGTGCCTGGCGATGATCCCGGGCACTTCGCGCTCCGGCTCGACCATTATCGGTGGCCTGCTGTTCGGCCTGTCGCGCAAGGCGGCGACCGAGTTCTCGTTCTTCCTGGCGATGCCGACCATGGTCGGTGCGGCGGTGTATTCGGGCTACAAGTACCGCGACCTGTTCCAGCCCGGCGACCTGCCGGTATTTGCCATCGGCTTCGTGACCTCGTTCATCTTTGCCATGATTGCCGTGCGTGGCTTGCTCAAGTTCATTGCCAACCACAGCTACGCGGTGTTCGCCTGGTACCGCATTGCCTTTGGCCTGCTGATCCTGGCGACCTGGCAGTTCGGCTGGGTTGACTGGGCGACGGCTCATGGCTGAGGCAGCGCGGGGGCAAAGGGGGGAGGGCGTACGTAATGTGCGCCTGAAGCTGCTGCTGTTGGGCCTGCTGTGCCTGCTGCCGGGCCTGGGCGCGGCGCGCATGGCCTGGGTCGACCAGGCCTGGTGGCCACTGGCGCTGTACCCGGCAATGAGCCTGATCAGCCTGTTGCTGTATTGGCAGGACAAACAGCAGGCGCGTACCCAGGCCTGGCGTACGCCCGAGAAGGTGCTGCATGCCAGTGAGCTGCTGGGCGGCTGGCCGGGGGCACTGCTGGCACAGCAGCTGTATCGGCACAAGACGCGCAAGGTGTCGTATCAGCTGGTGTTCTGGGGAATTGTGCTGGTGCACCAGGTGTTCTGGGCGGACTGGCTTTTTCTTGGTGGGCGGTATCTGCCTTTCAGTTGATGTTTGACTGTGCTGGCCTCTTCGCGGGCTTGCCCGCTCCCACAGGTATTCCACTGGTCTTGAGGGCAGTGAGAACCCTGTGGGAGCGGGCAAGCCCGCGAAGAGGCCGGCACAGGCTAGCTAGATTACCAACCCCACCTGCAACCGCTTTGGCAACCGCCGCACCACCAGCTGGTGCGAGCGCTGCAACAGATCACACAGCTCCTCACGCCCCATGGGGTAGGGCGATGCCATGCTGATCCACCGCGCCCGCGCCAGGTACGGCGCAGGCCGCACCCCCGGGCGATCGCAATAGCCGAGAAACAGTTCGTCGGCCACCTTGAACGACAACCCCGCACCCGCCAGGTCGAGCACCGCGAACATCTTGTTGCCGGCCACCGAGAACACCCGGATGCCACCCCATTTGTAGTCTTCCCGCGCACCCGGCAGGCTCAGGCAGAACGCTGCCACCTGGGCTTCGCTCATGTTCCGCTCAGACATACTTTTCTCCACAGGCCTCGAACGACGCCGCCAGGTGGTCGATCCATACCCGTACCGCAGGCAGCAAGCCGCGCCGGTGCGGGTACACCGCCTGCAGGTAGCCACCCGGCAGCGACCAGTCCGGCAGCAGGCGCACCAGTTCGCCGCGCGCCAGTTCTTCTTCACAGAACATGCTGGGCAGCGCGGTAAACCCGAGGCCTGCCCGTACAGCAGCATTACGTACTACGAAATCATCGATGGCGAGGCGCGGTTCCAGGGCGATTTCCTGCTGTTTGCCATGGGGGCCGAACAGGCGGAAGTGTACCAGCCGGTCCGCCTCGGCAGCGCCCAGCACCGGCAATGATGCCAGTTGGCCCGGTTCGCGGATGTGGTCGGCGAAACCGGGCGCTGCAACCAGCTGCATCTGCGCCTGGCGCAGGCGGCGGGTGACCAGTGCCGGGTCTTCATCGCCCAGGTCGCGTACGCGCAGGGCCACGTCGATACCTTCGGAAATCAGGTCGACCCGGCGGTTGAGCAGCACCATGTCCAGTTGCACCAGCGGGTACTGCGCGAGAAAGCGGCTGATCACATCCGGCAGAAAGGCGTGGGCCAATGCCACCGGGCAGGACACCCGCAAGCGCCCGCGCGGTTCGCTGCTCATGCTGGCCACGGCCTCGTCGGCGGCTTCGGCTTCCAGCAGCATGGCCTGGCAGTGGTGCAGGTAGCGCTCGCCCACCGCGGTGAGCTTCAGTTGCCTTGTAGTGCGTTGCAGCAGGCGCGTGCCCAGGCGTTCTTCAAGCTCGGCGATACGCCGCGACAGGCGCGACTTGGGGATGCCCAGCTGGCGGCCGGCTGCGGCGAAACCGCCGGCTTCGACCACGCGGGCGAAGTAGAAGAGGTCGTTGAGGTCTTGCATGGGAATGTCTCACTGTTCCACCTGTAGGACAAACTAACGCATTTTTGCTGCCTTATCAGCTATTGTTGATGTCGGTAGGATTCTCCCCATCGTGATCGCCCAACGTCGCGGTCTTCATTCACAGGAGAGTCCCATGAAACTGTTGCATATCGATTCGAGCATCCTGGGCGACAATTCCGCCTCCCGCCAACTGAGCCGCGAAGTGGTCGAAGCCTGGAAAGCCGCCGACCCGAGCGTGGAAGTGGTGTACCGCGACCTGGCCGCTGACGCCATCGCCCACTTCTCCGCGGCTACCCTGGTAGCGGCTGGCACCCCGGAAGACATGCGCGACGCAGCCCAGGCCTTCGAAGCCAAGCTGAGCGCGGAAACCCTGGAAGAGTTCCTGGCTGCCGATGCCGTGGTGATTGGTGCGCCGATGTACAACTTCACCGTGCCGACCCAGCTCAAGGCCTGGATTGACCGCGTTGCCGTCGCCGGCAAGACTTTCCGCTACACCGAAGCCGGCCCGGAAGGCCTGTGCGGCAACAAGAAGGTAGTGCTGGTGTCCACCGCCGGTGGCCTGCACGCTGGCCAGCCGACTGGCGCCGGGCATGAGGACTTCCTCAAGGTGTTCCTGGGCTTCATTGGTGTCACCGACCTGGAAATCGTCCGCGCCCATGGTCTGGCCTATGGCCCTGAGCACCGCAGCCAGGCGATCGATGCTGCCCAGGCGCAGATTGCCAACGAGCTGTTTGCTGCTGCCTGATCCTGCTGTCTTGCGCAAGCTTCAAAGGCTTGCGCGAACTCTGTGGGAGCGGCCTTGTGTCGCGAAAGGGCCGCAAAGCGGCCCCAGAGATCTCGGTGTAAACGCTGACATCCTGGGGCCGCTGTGCGGCCCTTTCGCGACACAAGGCCGCTCCCACAATCAACCTCAGGCCACTGGAATACCCGGATCAGCCGCTGCCAGCGCTGCAGCACGTTCGGCCGCTGGCGGGTAGATCCACACGGTATTGATCTGCGCCTTCAACACCTTGGCCTCGGCCTTGTCTTCCGGTGGCGACACCGTGCGTTCCCACCCTTCTGTATACACCGCCCCCCAGGCCCCAAGGTCCAGGCAGGTCACGTACTTGGGCTGGCTGTAGGTCTTCGGTGCCACGCCAATCAGCTCGGCCGCCGCATTGTTGCCCGCATGACGCCCCAGCGGAATCGCATGCTGGCAGGACATCACCGCGTAATTGCCAAGCTCGTCGCAGGCGGCATAGGCCACATCACCTGCCGCGTACACGGCATCATTGCCTTTCACCTTGAGATTGCCATCGACATGCAAGCGGCCCTGGCGGTCGCGCTCGCCACTGATCTGCTCGGTGAGCGGGTTGGCCTTGAAGCCCACGGTCCAGATCACTGTGCTGGCGTCGATGCGCTGGCCGTTGTCCAGCAGCACGCCGGCAGGGTCGACCGAGGCTACCGTGGCGCCACAGATCCACTCCACGCCCAGGGCCTCGGAGGCCTGCTCGATGGCGGGGCGGATGCCGTCACCCAGGGCCGCGCCAATCCTCGCCCCACGGTCGACCACCACCACGCGCAACGCCGTGTCCTCCCCGAGGATTTCGCGCAGGCGGGCCGGCAGTTCGGTGGCGGTCTCGATGCCGGTAAAGCCACCGCCGGCCACCACCACGGTATTGCGCGCCGGAGTGTCGGGCAGGCTTGCCAGAGACTTCAGGTGGGTTTCCAGGCGCGCGGCGCTGTCGAGCTTGTCGACATCGAACACATGCTCGATGCCAACCATGTCGGGCCGGTTGAGCACGCTGCCGCAGGCCATGATCAGGCGGTCGTAGGGCAGGGCGCACTGGGTACCGCTGCGGGTGCGGTAGCTGACGCGGCGGGCCGCTTCATCGATGTGGAAGGCCGTGCCCTGCACGAAGCGGACGTTGACGGCATCGAAAAGCTCTTGCAACGGCGCGGCCATGGCATGGACGTCGGGCTCGTAGAAGCGCGGGCGCACATGCAGCTCGGCCTGGGGTGCAAGCAAGGTGACCTCGACATCCTTGCGGCCATGGAGGTCAAGCTGGCGGACGGCGCTGAGCGCGCTCCACAGGCCGGCAAAGCCCGCGCCAATGATCAGGATCTGCTTCATGGTTGTGCTCCTCTGAAGTTCGGGTAACAAGGTAGACCCTGTTGCTGGATGTTGGGGAGCGAGCATGCTTCAGAATGTTGGCGGCGTGATCACCCAGATCACCACGGCATCCACCTCGCCGGGGTTGCCATAGCGGTGCGGTTCCTGGCTCGAGAAGCTGAAACTGTCCCCTTCACCCAGCTGGAAATGCCGCTCGCCCACCCACAGCTCGAAGCTGCCGCTGAGGATGTAGCCGGCCTCTTCACCGTCGTGGCTGTAGCTCTGCTGGCTGTAGCTGCCCGGAGGGAATCGCGAATGCAGGATTTCCAGCTGGCGGTTGGGCTGGGGCGTGAGCAGTTGATCGACGATGCCATCTTCGTAATGCACGCTCAGGCGGCTGTTGCGCCGTACCACATAGCCCTGGTCCTCGGGTGCAGTGGTGGCTTCGCTGGCGAAGAACCACTGGATGGTCACCCCCAGGCTGCGGGCGATGTTGAACAGCGCCGGAATCGATGGATAGGAGAGGTTGCGCTCCAGCTGGCTGATGTAGCCAGCGGTCAGTTCACTGTGCGTGGCCAGCTCCGCCAGGGTCATGCCACGGCGTTTGCGCAGGCCGCGAATGCGGCTGCCGAGAAACTGCGGCGCGGCGCCCCCGGCTTCGCTGGCGGGGGGCTGGGGGAGTTGGCTCATGTACGTCGGTCCATCGTGAAAAGCCGCAGTATGTACAGTCTCAGAGCGCCCAGGCAACCGTCAGGCCATCGTGAATCGCTTCTTCGGCGGTACGCGGCGCCAGGCAGTCGCCAATGCGGCGCACCTCGACCAGGCCGGCCAGCTCCGTGGCCAGGCGGTCTTCCGGTTGATGGCCCAGGCACAGTACCAGGGTGTCGATACCTTCGAAGATCATCGGTTCGCCGCTGGCGGTGTGCTGCAGGTACACCGTGTTGTCGTCGCTGCCATACAGGCGGGCATATGGTGTGACGGGAATACCCAGGCGATGCAGCTCGCCGGCCAGTTGGTCGCGCACGTACAGCGGCAGGCTTTCGCCGCAATGGGTGCCATTGACCGCCAGTTGCACCTGGTGGCCCTCGCGTACCAGGCGTTCGGCGATGCCTGGGCCGATCCAGTCGCAGCGCCAGTCGATCACCAGCACCGAGCGCCCCGGTTTTACTTCATTGCGCAGTATTTGCCAGGCATCCACCACCTGTAGCTCACCGGTGCGCTCGAAGGCCGGCCAGTAGGGGGTGGCACCGGTGGCCGCGATCACCAGGTCGGGGCGTTCTCGTTCGACCAGTGCGCGGTCGACCCGGGTATTGCGCACCACTTCCACGCCCGCCAGGGCCATTTCCCGCTGCAGGTTGGTGCTGGCGCCACCGAACTCGCTGCGCCGTGGCAGCAACTGGGCCAGCAGCACCTGGCCACCGAGCTGCGGGCCAGCCTCGTACAGCGTGACCTGATGACCGCGCGCAGCGGCCACGGCGGCGGCTTTCATGCCGGCAGGCCCGCCACCGGCCACGAGGATGCGCTTGGGGTGGGTGGTGGGGGTCAATTGCCCGTACTGCAACTCGCGGCCGGTCTCCGGTCGCTGGATGCAGGAAATGGGCAGGCCGCGGTGGAAGTGCCCGATGCAAGCCTGGTTGCAGGCGATACAGGCACGTACGTCCTCGACCTGGCCCTGCTCGGTCTTGTTCGGCATCTGCGGGTCACAGATCAGCGCACGGGTCATGCCGCAGACATCGGCCTGGCCACGGGCCAGGATCAGTTCGGCTTCCTGGGGCTGGTTGATACGCCCGGTGACGAACAGCGGGATGCCCAGGTGCTGCTTGAAGGTGCCGGCCTCCCGGGCCAGGTAGGCCGGTTGAATGGCCATCGGCGGCACGATATGCACGGCGCCGCCCAGGGAGGCCGACGTGCCGGCAACGATGTGCAGGTAGTCGAGCTGGCCCTGCAAGGCAACCGCTGCAGCCAGCGATTCGTCCTCGCTCAGCCCCTGGCTGTCGCGCTCGTCGGCACTGATGCGCAGGCCGATGATGAACTGCTCGTCGGTGGCCGCGCGTACGGCGGCCAGCACTTCGCGCAGGAACCGCAGGCGCTGCTCGAGCTCACCGTTGTAGCCATCCGTGCGCTGGTTCACCCGCGGGTTGAGGAACTGCGCAGGCAGGTAGCCATGGCTGGCCACCACTTCAACGCCATCCAGCCCGGCCTGGTGCAGGCGGCGGGCAGCGCTGGCATAGCCCTGGACGATCTCGTCGATCATTGCCTGGTCCAGCGCGCGCGGCATCACCCGGAAGCGTTCATTGGGCACCGCGGACGCCGAGTAGGCCACCGCCAGCAAGCCGTCCGCCGACTCCATGATCTCCCGCCCGGGGTGGAACAGTTGCGACAGCACCACGGTGCCATGCTCATGGCAGGCCTCGGCAAGCTGGCGATAGCCGTCGATGCAGGCATCGTCGGTGGCCATCAGCACATGCGAGGTGTAGCGGGCGCTGTCATGCACCCCGGCCACCTGCAGCACGATCAGGCCGACGCCACCGGCGGCGCGGGCGCGCTGGTAGGCGATGAGCTTGTCGTTGACCAGGTTGTCGGTGGGCAGGCAGGTGTCGTGGCCGGTGGACATGATGCGGTTCTTCAAGCGTTTGCCGCGGATCTGCAAGGCTTCGAACAGGTGAGGGAAGGCGGTCTGCATACAGGCGGCTCCGGTGCGGTGTTGTTCTTGTTTTTGTATGAAAGTGTAGCGTCAGTTAAAAATCAACTTGTTTTTTTACTGGTCGACGACTAGGTTTTTCTCACCCTCATGGCGAGGGCGTGACCTCACAACAACAAGAAAACGGGCCCCTCGGGCACCGGCAGGAGGCAACTACGATGCAGGTATTCCCACGTGTAAGCAGCCTTTGCGCAGCGTTGCTGGCCATGGGCCTGGGCAGTGCGCAAGCGGCACCGCAGATGGTCGTGGTCGGCTATGGTGGTGCCGGCCAGAAAGCCCAGGACGAGGCGATCTTCAAACCGTTCAGTGCCCAGGATGGCAGCAAGCTGATCCAGAGCGAGTACAACGGCGAAATGGCACGGATCCAGGTAATGGCCGACACCGGCAATGTCGACTGGGACGTGGTGCAGATCGAAGGGCCTGACCTGATGCGTGGCTGCGACGAGGGCATTTATGAGCAGCTGGACTGGCAGCGCATGGGCCATGCGGGTGAACTGATTGCCGATGCGGCACAAGCCTGCGGCTCGGCCGCGCTGGTATGGAGCGTGGCCATTGCCTATGACCGCAGCAAGCTGGCCCAGGCGCCTGCGTCGTGGGCCGACTTCTGGGACGTTAGCAAGTACCCGGGCAAGCGCGGTCTGCGCAAGCGTGCGGTGTACAACCTGGAGTTCGCCCTGATGGCCGACGGGGTCAAGGTCGAGGATGTCTACAAGGTACTGGCCACTCCGGCCGGGGTCGAGCGTGCCTTTGCCAAACTCAGCGAACTCAAGCCGCATATCCAGTGGTGGGACGCCGGGGCCCAGCCTGCCCAGTGGCTGGCGGCGGGTGACGTGGTGATGACCTCGACCTACAGCGGGCGCATCGCCGTGGCGGCCCAGCAGGGCAGCCCGCTGGCAGTGGTCTGGCCTGGCAGCCTGTATGGCATGGATTACTGGGCGATCATCAAGGGCTCGCGGCATGTCGACCAGGCCAAGCGGCTGATTGCCTACGCCAACCAGCCGGACACCCAGGTGCGTTATGTGCAGCAGATCCCCTATGGGCCGACCAACACCCAGGCGGCAGCGAAGCTCGACCCGTCCCTGGCCAGTTGGGTGCCTACTTCGCCGCAGAACCTGCAGGGGGCGTTGGCGATGAATGTGGAATTCTGGGTCGACCATGGCGAAGAGCTGGAACAGCGCTTCAATGCGTGGGCCAGCAAATAGCGTTCTGCAAAGGAATAACAATGATGACCGCAACGGAACAAAGCCTGCGCCAGGAGCTGGCCGCCTGCTATCGGCTGATCGCCCATTTCCGCATGAGCGACCTGATATTCACCCATATTTCCCTGCGCCTGCCGGGGCCGGAGCACCACTTCCTGATCAACCCGTACGGCTTGCTGTTCGATGAGATCACGGCCTCCAGCCTGGTGAAGATCGACCTGCAAGGCCGGCCAGTGGAAGCGACGCCGCACCCGGTCAACCCGGCCGGTTTCGTCATCCACAGCGCCATCCATGCTGCCCGCGAGAATGCCCGTTGTGTGCTGCACACCCACACCCGGGCAGGTTGTGCGGTGGCGGCGCTGGAATGTGGGCTGCTGCCGCTCAACCAGATGTCCATGGAGTTTTATGGCAAGGTGGCGTACCACGCCTATGAAGGGATTGCGCTGGACATGGATGAGCAGCGAAGGCTGGTAGCCGACCTGGGCGACAAGCCGGTGATGATCCTGCGTAACCATGGCCTGCTGACCACCGGGCGCAGCGTGGCCGAAGCGTTCCTGCGCATGTACTACCTGGAGAAGGCGTGCGAGATCCAGTTGGCGGCACAGAGTGCCGGGCAGGTGATGTTACCGCCCGCCGAAGTGTGTAGGCATACCGAGCGGCAGTTCAATGATCCGGGGCGGGGGTTGAAGCAGGGCGAGCTGGCGGATCCGGATGCGCTGCAGCTGGCGTGGGCGGCGTTGTTGCGGATGCTGGAGCGAGTCGCGCCGGACTATCGTCGTTGACATTGGCGCGCTCGCGGTGAAAGCCGTCTTGCCCTCGCATCGCGTTTGCGGCGCGAGGGCAAGAATTTCTACGTTGATGGCGAGAGGGCTCAGTGTGCGTCAGGCACGATCATCGCTGGCGGTGCCTCTTGCGCCCGACGCCGCGCCACCCAGTAGTACAGCACGCTCGGCACTACCAGGCCGATCAGCCACGAGATATCCACACCGCCCAGGTGCGCGACCAGCGGCCCTGTGTACAGTTTGGTGTCGATGAACGGCATCTGTATCAGCACGCCCACGGTGTAGACGATGATTCCAGGCCAGTTCCAGCGGCCGTATCGGCCTTGCGGGTCGGCGAGGGCGGGGATGTCGTAACGCTCCTTGGTGATGAAGTAGTAGTCGACCAGGTTGACCGCGCTCCATGGCACGAAGAACGTCAGCAGGAACAGGATGAACGACTTGAACGCACTGAGAAACGAATGCTGGCCAAGCAAGGCCACCAGAGTGGCGGCGCCGACGATGCCCAGTACGAACAGCAGGCGTTGCGCACGGCTGATCGCCAGGTGGCCGCGGAAGCCGCTGATGATGGTTGCAATGCACATGAAGCTGCCATAAGAGTTCAGCGTCGAGATGGTCACCTTGCCAAAGGCGATGCAGAAATACAGCAGCGCTGCGGTGCTACCGGCGCCACCCAGGCCGACAATGTAGGCCACTTCGTGACCGGAGAACTGGGCACCGGCGATGGCGGCGGCGAACACCCCGAGGATCATTGATGCCTGGGCGCCAATCACCGAGCCCAGGCCTGCGGCGAGGAAGGTCCTCACTGGCGATGTACTGCTTGGCAGATAGCGCGAGTAGTCGGCTACATAGGGGCCGAAGGCGATCTGCCAGGACGCAGCCAGTGATACGGCGAGCAGGAACGATGCCCAACTGAAGTGGCGGTTGTCGAGTAACTGCCCGATGTCGGCCAGCATCATGATGCGACTGAACAGGTAGACGAAGGCAATGATGCCCAGCACGCTGGCGACTCGGCCGATCCAGTGGATCACCCGGTATCCGGCCAGGGTGGCGAGCACGATTATGCTGGCGAAAATCAGGATGCCAGTGCTGTCGCTGACGTCGAGCAATTGGCCGATCGCCTGTCCGGAGAGCACCGTGCCGGTGGCGGTGAAGCCCAGGTACATCAGGCATACCAGCACCATCGGTATGGCCGCGCCGTAGACCCCGAACTGCACGCGGCTGGAAATCATCTGCGGCAACCCCAGACGAGGACCTTGAGCGGCATGAAGGGCCATGACCGCGCCGCCGATCAATTGACCGAGCAGCAGGCCGATCAGCGACCAGAACACGTCGCCACCGAGCACCACGGCCAGGGCGCCGGTCACGATTGCCGTGATCTGCAAGTTGGCTCCGAGCCACAGGGTGAACTGACTGTACACGCGTCCATGGCGTTCAGTCTCGGGTATGTAGTCGATCGAGCGCCGCTCGAGTACGGGTTTGCTGGACATTCAGTGGCTCCGCTTCATTGTTTTTGTGTAAGCGAGTCAGTCATCGGCGGGACGCAAGGCGGATGACCTCGCATGATATGAGCATGTATATACAAGTGCGGTCAAGTCATCTCTTGCGAGTGAAACAGTCATGCTGTTGCGCAATGATGGGTTGCAACTGTGCTGGTCCCTGTCGAAGGAATAGCCTTATGCTGTAACGAAATATGTCTAGAAAGCTTGAAGAAGGATGTCGCAATGCCGCTCAAGGACCTGCTCATCGCCCTGGTGGTGATTGTTGCCTGGGGAGTCAACTTCGTGGTCATCAAGGTTGGCCTCGATGGGTTGCCGCCGATGTTGCTGGGGGCATTGCGCTTCTTGCTGGTGGCGTTCCCGGCGATCCTGCTGGTCAAGCGCCCCAAGCTGCCCTGGCGCTGGCTGATCGCCTATGGTGCGACCATTTCGTTGGGCCAGTTCGCTTTTCTGTTCCAGGCCATGTACAGCGGCATGCCGCCAGGGCTGGCCTCGCTGATCCTGCAGTCGCAAGCGTTCTTCACCCTCGGCTTTGCCGCGCTGTTCCTTGGCGAGCGGCTGCGCCTGGCCAGCGTGCTGGGGCTGCTGGTGGCCGCCAGCGGCCTGGCGCTTATCGGCAGCGAAGACGGCGGCCATGTACCGATGCTGGCGCTGGTGCTGACCCTGTGTGCCGGCGCCATGTGGGGCATGGGCAACATCATTACCCGGCGCTTTGGCTCGGTTGACCTGGTGGCGCTGGTGATCTGGGGCGGGTTGATTCCGCCACTGCCGTTCCTGGCATTGTCCTGGTGGCTGGAGGGGCCGGAGCGTATTGGCCATGCCCTTGCCAATATCAGCTGGAGTTCGGTGTTGGCCCTGGCTTACCTGGCGTTTGTCGCCACCATGCTCGGCTACAGCCTGTGGAGCAAGCTGCTGTCGCGCCACCCGGCCGGCAAGGTGGCGCCGTTCTCGCTGCTGGTGCCAGTGATTGGCCTGAGTTCGTCGGCGTTGTTGCTGGGCGAGCGTTTGACCGCGACCCAGGGCTGGGGCGCATTGCTGGTGATGGCAGGGTTGCTGGTGAACGTGTTCGGCGCCCGCATTGGCCAACGGCTGCGCGCGGTCAGCGCGTAGTTGATCCTTCAACCACTGCCCGACTGAAAATCGCAAGCCCTGTGGGAGCGGGCGTGCCCGCGAACACGGGCGAAGCCCGTGCCAACCACCGTGTTGCCTGCTTCGCGGGGCACGCCCGCTCCCACAATGACGGCATATCTGCGGGGGGATTTGCGCTCTGTTAGAATCGGCCTCTTTTGCCAGGCCAATGGAGTGCACCCCATGATCATTTCCACCACCAGCCAGCTCGAAGGCCGCCCGATTGCCGAATACCTGGGCGTGGTCAGCTCCGAATCGGTGCAGGGCATCAACTTCGTGCGCGATTTCTTTGCACGTTTTCGCGACTTCTTCGGTGGCCGTTCGCAAACCCTGGAAAGCGCACTGCGCGAAGCCCGGGAACAGGCCACCGAAGAACTGAAGGCGCGGGCACGCCAGTTGCAAGCCGATGCGGTAGTGGGGGTGGATTTCGAGATCAGCATGCCGTCGGTACAGGGCGGCATGGTCGTGGTATTTGCTACCGGCACAGCGGTGCGCCTGAAGTAGAGCGTCTGCCGCTGGTCGGGTCCAGGGCCTCGGTCCGGGCGGTCCGCAAATGACCAGCTAGTCTCACTTTCACAGGTCGCGTTTGGTGGAGCAACTGTTCTGGTTGCCGACGCGTCCGCCACTGGAGGGAGACAGGGCATGAGCGAATCCTTTTTCGAAGACCTGAACGACGCGTTCCCCATCAACAGCCAGGTGCGTTGCGGCCAGGCGGCATTCCGCCTGGGCTTCGCCCACATGACGCTGGATGATTCCGAACAGCTCCAGCCTGCACACCTGCAGCGCAGCAAAAAAGGCCGCTTCATGCCGCGGGTTCCGCTGAAGAAGTGATCCCGCTCCAGCACAACCCCGCCGAATGGCGGGGTTTTTATTGCCATTTCTTGATCCGCCTCATGGCATTGCCGGGTAGCGCTCGCAGGATGGCCAAGGCTGTGGTTTTCTTGCGCGGCATTCCAGCAACGGAGGATTGAATGCTCATGCGAGTCAGGGAAGAGACCTATTGGCAATGGGCCGACGCCCAGTTGCACAGCCGCTGCCACGACGAAGCACTCAGTGACGGCACCACGCTGGACGTGCAGGTGCGCTTGTCGCGCCTGGGGGCGACCCAGCTGTTCCTGGGGCTGTATGCCGGGGATGGGCGAGCATTGCTGGAGGAGTATTACCCCGCACGGCCAGGCGAGACCATGACCCGCGCCCTGGTGTGGGGTGTCGACCGTGCCCGGGCGATGGCAACCGGCGCCTTGCCGCTGCCAGCGCCCCGCAGCCAGCGGCGCCAGGCATGAAAAAGCCCGGCCTATGCGGGCCGGGCTCAGGTAAGGGTGGGAACCCTCAGTTGAGCGGTTCGATCACCTTGACTGCCTGCTGCTCACGGGCAGCGGGCCATTCTTGTTGCAGGGTCTGCAGGACGCGGCCAACGAACTCGGTGTCGGCGGCGGCCTTCTTGCCGACGTAGCCTTGGCCACGGCGGTAGACCTTGAAGCGGGCACGCATGCTGGGCAGGTGCTCTTCGAATTCATCTTCGACGGTGTTCGGTGGCAGGCGGTCGAGGCGCACTTCACCGGTCTGGCTGACCCACAGCAGATGGTCGTCAAGGCTGTCCTTGCGTACGGCGAACAGCTGGGCCAATTGGTCGATAGTCGGATTGTTGTTCAAGTTCATCATAAAGCCCCCATTACCCATTCGTAGGTGATTTTTCACAGTTGGCGCTACCACGGTGTAGCGCACTACCAAGGCTGCTACAGCAGCATCGCAACAGGGGCTTTCTCACGCTGCCTTTTGGACAGTTTCCCTCTCCACGGACGGCCTGCGTTACCGCGCAGGCCGTCTGGAACACCCTTGCCACCGCTCCCGATCGGGGAGACGGCTTCATCATGCCCAAGGGCGATGAACGGCGTCAACCATTTTGTAGTGAATATTTTTAGCCACTACATCGTGTCGTTTTGTTCGACAATCGCTGCCCGCACTAAAGCCCGGACAGAATGTCGAAGGCCGCGCGCACCCGGGCTTCGTTCGGGTAATTTCGGTTGGCCAGCAACACCACGGCCAGCTGTTCGGCGGGCACGAACGCGGCGTAGGCGCCGAAACCATTGGTCGAGCCGGTCTTGTTGTACCAGGCTGCCGGCAGCGGCGGCAGGGCTGGATGCAAGCGCGTGGTTGCCTGCGGTTCCCGGATAAGCTGCGGGCCGTTGCCATCGACCAGTGTGCCCAGCGTGACCGGGTAGGGGTAACGCTCCCAGCCCAGGCCCTGGGTCATGGCGCCGACCTGGAAGTAGCCCCGCTGGGTGATGGCCGTGGCTTGCGCCAGCGCCGGTGGCAGCCCCTCCGGCTGCATGTGCAGGCGCACATAGCGCAGCAGGTCGCTGGCGCTGGTCTTGATGCCGTAGGCTTCGTCGGCGTAAGGGCCGGGGCCGACACGCACCGGCTTGTCGGCACTGTCGTAGCCCTGGGCATACAACCCTTGGGCGCTGGCCGGGACCTGCAGATAGGTGTTTTCCAGGCCCATCTGTTTCAGCAGGCCCTCGCTCATCAGCGTGGAAAACGGCTGATGCTGCGCGCGGGCGGCCAGGTCACCGAACAGGCCCAGGCTGGGGTTCGAGTAGCAGCGCTGGGTGCCAGGTTTGGCGCGGGGTTGCCAGTGCCGGAAGAAATCGACCACCTGCTGCGGCGTCTGCACCGCATCCGGGAACTGCAATGGCAGGCAGTCGGCACTGTAGGCGCCCAGCTCCAGCACGCTTGCGTCGCCGATGGGGGCGCCGGCGAGGGCCGGGTGATAGCGCTTGGCCGGGGCATCGAGGTCCAGCTTGCCTTCGGCGCTGGCCAGTGCGGCCAAAGTGGCGGTGTAGGTCTTGCTCAGGGAGCCGATCTCGAACAGCGTGTCGCGGCTGACCGGCACATTGTCGGCCTTGCTGGCCACGCCATAGCTGAAGTAGTGCGCGTGGTTGCGAGCATAGATGGCCACGGCCATGCCGGTGATGCCTTGCTCCTGCATCAGCGGGCGGATGATCTGGTCGACCTTGGCCTGCAACTGGTCGTCGGCCTGGGCGGCACTGTAGCCCAGGGTGAGCGTGATGGCGGCTGCAAGTGCAGCCAGGCGGGAGAGGGGCATGAGCGGGTCCTGTGCTGGAGCGTGTCCGTTGAGCGACACCGGTGGGGGTTCCGGCGTTAGCGGCGAAAAACCGAAGACCTTATCGTCTGCCCTTGCACAATGACAAGACGGAAACTGTGATGAAGTATTTGCGCATGTTATTCGACAATTTCACCCTGGCCTTGCTCGGGGTGGTGCTGATTGCCACCGTGCTGCCTTGCTCGGGCGACGGCGCGGTGTACTTTGGTTGGCTGACCAACCTGGCCATCGGCCTGCTGTTCTTCCTGCACGGCGCCAAGCTGTCGCGCGAGGCGATCATCGCCGGTGCCGGGCACTGGCGCCTGCACTTGCTGGTGTTCTCCTGCACCTTCGTGCTGTTCCCGTTGCTGGGCCTGGCGTTCAAGCCACTGTTCGTGCCGCTGGTGGGCAACGAGCTGTACCTGGGCGTGCTCTACCTGTGTGCCTTACCGGCCACCGTGCAGTCGGCCATCGCCTTCACCTCGCTGGCGCGTGGCAACGTGCCGGCGGCCATTTGCAGCGCGGCGGCATCCAGCCTGCTGGGTATCTTCCTCACGCCGTTGCTGGTGATGATGTTGCTGGGGGCCAGCGGCGATACCGGTTCCGGCCTGGATGCGGTGCTGAAGATCACCCTGCAGCTGCTGGTGCCGTTCGTGGCCGGGCAGGTCGCCCGGCGCTGGATCGGTGCGTGGGTCAAGCGCAATGCGCGTTGGCTCAAGGTGGTGGACCAGGGCTCGATCCTGCTGGTGGTTTACACCGCGTTCAGCGAGGCGGTGGTCACCGGGCTGTGGCACACGGTATCGCCGCAGCACCTGGCCGGGTTGTTTGCCGTGTGCGGGATTTTGCTGGCAGTGGTGCTGTACGGTACCCGGCTGCTCGGCAAGCTGCTGGGCTTTGACCTGGAGGACCGCATTACCATCCTGTTCGCCGGCTCGAAGAAGAGCCTGGCTACCGGGGTGCCAATGGCGCAGGTGTTGTTCGTCGGCAGTGGCATTGGCGCGATGATCCTGCCGCTGATGCTGTTCCACCAGATCCAGCTGATGGTCTGTGCGGTGCTGGCGCAGCGTTATGCCAGCCGTGAGCAGGTGGCTGAAGAAGTTTCTGCGGCGTCCTGACAGGGCCCTATCGCCGGCAAGCCAGCTCCCACCTCGACCGCACAGCTCTCAAGGCCTGTGCAGTCCCTGTGGGAGCTGGCTTGCCGGCGAAGGGCTGCAAAGCAGCCCCTGGCTTATCTAGCCTGCCCCGAACCACGCTCGCGCAGCGCCTTGCTTACCTCGCCCTCGATCTTGTAGGCCGGCGCTTCCAGGTCGTCGTAGTTGCGCGTGTAGCGCCGGGCGAACTCTTCCACACCCAGTTGCTGATACTGCTGCACATGCTTGAGCTCGTGTGCCCACAACGCCACGTTGTCCTCGGCATCGGCGGGGCGGCGGAAGATGATCGTGTCGATCAGCGTCACGGCGTTCACGTCGGGGTTCTGCAGCAGCGCATTGGCTGCGCTCATCTGTTGTTCGTCACCCACCCGGAAGCGCGCCGCGTCCAGCACGGCAAAGTCGTACCAGGGTTCGAGTTGCGCACGGATATGCAACGGGATCGGCTCGACGCCGCTGGCGGTGGCTTCGTCGCGGGCCTGCTGCAGGGCGTAGGTCAGGCTGGACGAAGCCAGCACTTCCACGTCCTTGAAAATCTGCCCGGCCTGGCCGGGGTCGATGGGCGCACAGAAACACCCCATCAGGCACACCTGGTACTGCCCTGGCGGGCAGGCCTGTTCGGCCAGTGCAGGCAGGCTCAGCAGTAGCCCCAGCAGTAGACTAATCCGCTTCATGCAGGGCCTTCTCGACAAAGTTGCGGCTGGCGTCCAGTACCTGCGACTGCACGCTTTCAGTGGCCAGCATGCGCCCGACCAGCAAGGCGCCGACGCACTGGCTGATCAGCACCCAGGCCAATTCGTCGTCCTCCAGGGTCGCGCTCCAGGCCTGGTGCAGCTCCACCAGCCAATGCTCGGCCACGGCGCGCACGGGTGCTTCTGCCCGGGCAATCTCCACCCCCAATGGCGGCAGCGGGCAGCCACCTTCGGCATTGTGCAGGTGGGCCAGGCTCAGGTACTGCTGCAGGCACCGGCCCAGGCGTTCGCGGCTGGCGCCCTGGTTGGCCAGGCGCGCCAGCGGGCTGTTGCACAGTTCCTGCCGCACTACCTCGGTGAACAGGTCGTCCTTGGATGGGAAGTGGTTGTAGAAGGCGCCGCCGGTCAGGCCGATCGCCTTCATCAGCCCGGCCACGCCAGTGCTGGAAAAACCCCCGCGTTTGGCCAGCGCGCCGCTGCTGGCCAGCAGCCGCTCGCGGGTTTGCTGCTTGTGTTCGTTGGTGTAGCGCATTCAGTTGCCTCTGCAGGCGGGCTTGACGGTGGCGGCGATCATAACATAGCGTTCGTTTACTAAACGATCATTCACCAATGGAGGCAGGCATGACAGAACAACAAAAAGTGGTGCTCGTGATTGGCGCCGGGGATGCTACCGGCGGCGAGATCGCCAAGCGCTTTGCCCGCGAGGGCTACATTGCCTGTGTTACCCGGCGCCAGGCTGACAAGCTGCAGCCGCTGCTGGACGAAATCCGCGCTGCCGGCGGCCAGGCCCACGGTTTCGGCTCCGATGCGCGCAAGGAGGAGGAGGTGGCGGCGCTGGTCGAAACCATCGAGCGTGATATCGGCCCGATCGAAGCGTTTGTGTTCAATATCGGTGCCAATGTGCCCTGTAGCATTCTCGAGGAAACCCCGCGCAAATACTTCAAGATCTGGGAGATGGCCTGTTTTGCCGGTTTCCTCACCGCCCAGGCGGTGGCCCGGCGCATGGTCCAGCGCGAGCGCGGCACCATCCTGTTCACCGGCGCCACTGCCGGCACCCGTGGCGCGGCGGGCTTTGCGGCATTCGCCGGGGCCAAGCACGCCTTGCGCGCCCTGGCCCAGAGCATGGCGCGCGAGCTGGGGCCGCGGAACATCCATGTCGCCCACGTGGTGGTTGACGGGGCCATCGACACCGCCTTCATCCGTGACACTTTCCCCGAGCGCTACTCCCTCAAGGACCAGGATGGCATCCTCGACCCGGCCCACATCGCCGACAGCTACTGGTTCCTGCACGCCCAGCCCCGCGACGCCTGGACCTTCGAGCTGGACCTGCGCCCCTGGATGGAACGTTGGTAAGCCCCTTTCACCGAGCAAGGACCGTAACCACATGAACAAGACTGTCGATTTCTTTTTTGACCTGGGCAGCCCGGCCAGCTATCTGGCCTGGACGCAACTGCCTGGCCTGTGTGCCCGCCAGGGTGCCACGCTGCGTTACCGGCCGATGCTGCTGGGCGGGGTTTTCCAGGCCACCGGCAACGCCTCGCCGGTGATGATCCCGGCCAAGGGCCGTTACATGTTCACCGACCTGGCGCGCTTCGCCGCGCGCTATGGGGTACCGTTCGAGTTGCCGCCGGGGTTCCCGGTCAATACCTTGACCCTGATGCGCGGGGCAGTGGGCACCCAGCTGCGTTCGCCGGAGCGGTTCGAGGCGTTGCTGGCGGTGCTGTTCAATGGGCTGTTTGCGCAGCGCCGCAACCTGGGCGACAACGCCGTCCTCGACGACACGCTGAGCCAAGGCGGCTTCGACCCGCAGGCATTTCGCGCGCTGGCGGGTGATGACGAGGTGAAGGCCGCGCTCAGGCACGCGACCGAAGAGGCAGTGGAGCGCGGGGTGTTCGGCGCGCCGACCTGCTTTGTCGGTGACGAGATGTTCTTCGGACAGGACCGCCTGGACTTTGTCGAAGAGGCCCTGCGTCAGGGCGCCGACAGCCGTTCCAGCTGAGTGCGCAAGCGGTGTGGGAGCGGGCGTGCCCGCGAAACGGTCAACGCGGTGTATGGCACCGGCTGCGCCGGTGTTCGCGGGCATGCCCGCTCCCACAAGGGATTGTGACACGCTCTCGAATATTGTTCCCTGTGCGACAGCGCAGCCCAAAGGGCTGGGCAATCTCCCACAAAGACCGCGTACGTCGGGGCTGGGAAAGGGCAGCCCCTGCGCCACCCAATCAGAAGTTCGCCGGGGTATTGGCGCTGATGATCTCGGCCTCGTCCGGGCCGATGTTCTTGAAACTGTGCGGCAGGGTAGTGGGGATGTAGTACCCGTCGCCCGAGTTGAGCACGCTCACCTGGCCATCGACCCACAACTCGACGGTGCCGCGGGTGACCAGGCCACACTCTTCACCCTCGGCATGCACGATCGGTTCGCCCGAATCGGCGCCCGGTGCATACAGTTCCCGCAGCATGCGCATCTGCCGGCCTTCGACACTGGCGCCGACCAGCAGCATGCGCAGGCCGTTGCGGCCCAGGTCTGGCTGCTCGCCGCCACGGAACACGTAGCGCTCTTCGCGCACCGGCTCGTCGAAACTGAAGAACTCCGCCAGGCTCATCGGAATGCCTTCGAGCAGTTTTTTCAGGGAGCTGACCGAAGGGCTGACGCGATTCTGCTCGATCTGCGAGATCGTCGAATTGGTCAGCCCGCTGCGGCGGGCCAGTTCCCGTTGGGAGAGGTTGTTGCGTTCACGCACCAGTTTGAGTCGCGTCCCCGTGTCCATAGCCGCCTTGTAATCAGAGGTGTCAATAATAATGAGCGATGCGCATTAAAACACACTCTGCGCGCTTGCGCGCTGTGCTTGTCAGGCCCGCTGATCGCGGGGCATCGGCCATGACCCGACCAGCAGCAACAGCGCCGCCACCGCCAGGAACGGCAAGCGTGGATCGACGGCATAAACCAAGGTGCCGGCCAGCGGCCCGATCACTGCGCCCATGCCCTGGGCAGCACCGATGGAGCCGGCCGTGGCGCCTTGCTCGGAGGCGTGCATGGCATTGGCCGCCAGCGCCGAAAACGCCGGGAAGACGAAGCCCATGCCCGCCGCCGCGACAAAGTAGCAAGCCCACAGCCAAGGCGCTGTGGTCGCCAGCGAGCCGCAGGCAAAGCCCAGGGCCGAAACCGTGGCGCCGACCCGGATCATCTTCAACGGCGGCCATTCCAGCTGGCGCAGCAGCACCTGCGCCAGGATCAGCGCCACACCCACCGTGGTCAGGGCGATGCCGGCTGCCTGGGCCGCCTCGGCAGGGCCCAGGTGCAGGCGGTCGAGGGCAAAGAAGCCGACGATGATCTGCGATACCGTGACACTGAGCATGGCGCTGAACGCCACCAGCAAAGGTCGGCGCAGGCGCGGGTCGTTCAGCCGCACCGGGCTGGGGGCATGGCTGTGCGGCAGCGTCTGCGGCTTGAGGGTGAACAGCAGGACCAGAAAGGCACTGGCCGGCAGCAGCGACATGATATGGAACGGCAGGCTCAGGCTATGCCGCGCCAGCAGCGCTGCCAGCGCCGGCCCCACCACCAGGCCGACGGCGTTGGCCGCTCCCAGCGAGGCCATGGCCCGGGCCCGGCGTTGCGGTTCGACATGGTCGGCGATCAGCGCATTGCAGCCCACCGGGATGGCAGCATAGAAGGCGCCGATACAGCCGCGCGCGACCATCAGGCCGATAAAGGCCAGGGTCGCCCCCGGCAGCCAGCGCAGCGCACCTTCGACGAACAGGCACAGCAGCCAGTAGGCAAGGGTGAAACCGGCGCTGCCCAGCAGCAGGATGCGCCGACGGCCCAGGCGGTCTGCGGCGCGCCCCCAGGGCCGGGCCAGCAGCACCCAGACCACGCCCGCCACGGTCACGGCGGCACCGGCTTGCCAGGTGGCCATGCCGAGCTGGCGGGCGATCGGGCCGATCAGGGCGACGAAGGCCATCATCGACATGGTACAGGCCATGTTGGCCAGCAGCAGCGGACGCAAGTCCAGGGCGCTGGCGGGTGCGAGTGTGGCAGGATCCTTTGCGACATTCATAGGGCAGTCCAGGGCGGTACGGCAAATAGAAAGCCGATCTTGTTGGGAATTATTATCGATTGTCGACCCCCTGGGCTGCCGAGCGTCATTCGCTGCGGCGCAGTGGGCCAGGCCACATGCTACGCAACACGCCATCACGGCGCACCCACGCGTGCATCAAGGCCGCCCCCACATGCACCAGCACCGTGGCGAACAGCAGGTAGCCTGCCCAGCCATGGGCCTGACGCAGCACGGCGTACAACTGCAGGTCATGCGGGGCAATCGCCGGCAAGCCCAGCGGGCGGGGATAGCCACCGGCCGACAGCATGGCCCAGCCCAGCAGCGGCATGGCCAGCATCAGGCCATAAAGCAGCAGGTGCGAGGCCCCGGCGGCCCAGCGTTGCAGTGTGGGCAGGTCGTGCGGCAGGGCTGGGTGGGGCAAGGCCAGGCGAACGGCGATGCGCAGCAGCACCAGCACCAGCAGGGCCAGGCCGGTTGCCTTGTGCAACCCGATCAGCACGGGGTGGCGCGGCGACAGGTCGGCGACCATGCTCACACCGATGAACAACATGGCCAGGATCAGCACGGCCATCAGCCAGTGCAACAGGCGGACGAGGGGGTGGAAGGCGTCGGTTTTCATGGGTGGGCTCCGGTGCCGAGCGATTCGCGGCTGCGGCGGTTGAAGGATTCCGAGTAGGCGGCCGAACGGGCGGCGAGGATCGGGTCGGCGGAGGCCTGGATGCCCCGGGGCAGGATCAGTGGGTCGAAGTTGAGGTCACGGCAGGCACCTTGCTCGGGGCCGTCGACCTGCTCCAGTACCAGCGTGCCGGCGTCCACGCTGCGCCGTTCGGCAGGCCAGGGGCTGGCAGGGTCGTCCACCGCGTCGCCAGGTTCCGCCAGCACCAGGCGCAGGGTCCAGCGCAGCGGGCCTTGGGCCAGCCTTTGCTGCAGGTCGTGCTGCAGGAACTGTTTGTCATCGACCTGGGCAGGCAGGGCGGCAAACGCTGTTTGCGGCTCCAGTTGCCAACGCACGGGGTGGGCCGCGCCGCTTGCATCGATCAGGCGGAAGGCGTTGATGCTGTGGTACTGCGTGCTGGCGAAGCTGTTGCTGGGCTTGTAGCCTGCCGCCCATTGGCGAAACGCCGCGCTTTCCGGGTGGGCGGCGAAGAACGCCTGCAGTCTGCCCGGGTCCGGCTTGCCGGTGGCCGGGTCTGGCGCCCCGGCCAGCACCTGTTCATAGAAGGCTTGTGGTGTGCTTACCGCCAGCACCGGCGGGTTGTTCATGCCGGTACGCCAGATCTGCCCGTCGTCGGTGCTCAGCTCGATGGCCAGGCTGCGCACCGGTATGCCGGTATCCGGCGCGAACGGGTTGGCGCCGCCGATGGCGAAGCGGCCGATCACCGGCACCCGCGGCTGGCTGAAAGCCCGTGCTGTGGACAGGCTGGCGGCTTGCCCGCTGGGCTGGAAGTAGCCGCTGACGCACAGGCCCTTGGCGTGGTTCTTGCGGTAACCCGGGTAATGCCCGGCCTGGGCTTCGAAGGTGTCGATGATGCGCTGCGGGGTCAGGCGGGTTTCGCCAAGCCAGCCGGCAGCGTAGGCAAAGGCGGCGCCCGCGCCCAGCATCACGGCGCCGATGGCGGCCAGGCGCAGGGCCTTGGCCGGGCCGTGCAGGGGTGAGTTCATGGTCATTGTCCGGTTCGGTGAAGGTGCCGGTACGACGGCGCAGGGAAAAACTTATTCCCTTGCCGGGAATAGATTTTCCTCACAGGCGTCTGCCTCTTACACTGACAGCCCCAGAGGCCGGGACTTTGCCATGCATGATCTGGACGACCACCAGTGGCGCGAGCTGCTGGCCCGCCTGCGCCGCTTTGCCGTGTGGCTGACCCGCGAGCCGGGCAGCGCCGACGACCTGGTGCAGGCCACGGTCGAGCGGGCCTTGAGCCGGTGCGACCAGCAACGCGACGCCGATGCCCTGCGGGCCTGGCTGTTCACCATCCTTTATCGGCTGTTCCTCGACGGTAAGCGCCGCGAGCGCCTGCATGCGCGCTGGCTTTCCTGGTTCGGCCGTGGCGAGCGCGACGACGAGCCGGTTGGCGGCAATCTCGAGGCCATTGTCCTGGCCCAGGCCGACCTGCAGGCTTTCGCCCGGCTCACGGCAGAACAGCGGGCGCTGTTGCTGCTGGTCAGCATCGAGGGTTTGAGCTACAAGGAGGCCGCCCAGGCCCTGGGTATCCCTATTGGCACTGTGATGTCGCGCCTGTCGCGCGCCCGCAATGCCTTGCGCGAACTGACCGAGGGCAGCCCCCAGCCCCCGGCCTTGCGGAGACTGAAATGACGCGCCTGATCCCCAGCGAAGACGAACTGCACGCTTACGTCGACGACCGCCTGGAGCCTGAGCGCCGGGCCGAAGTGCAGGCCTGGCTGGCGGCCAACCCGCAGGCCGCGGCCAAGGTCGAGGGTTGGCGTGCCGACGCCCGCCGCTTGCGTACGGCACTGGCCGGGTTTGGCGAAGTGCCCGGGGCGGCGCAGCTGGACCTTGGGCAGTTGCGCCGGCAATTGCGCCAACGCCGCCAGCGCCGCTGGGCCACGGCGGCGGTGTTGCTGCTGGCATTGGGCGTGGGTGGCCTGGGAGGGTGGCAGGTGCGCGACGCGACCTTGGCGCGTGCCGACCTGCCGATGGCCGATGCCGTCCAGGCACACCGCTTGTTTGCCGGTAGCCAGGCGCTGGATATCCAGGCCAGCGACCCGGGCCAGTTGCGTGACTGGCTGGGGCGCCACTTCAGCCGCGTGGGCCAGTTGCCGGACCTGGCGGGCTACGGCTTCAAACCGGTGGGCGCGCGCCTGCTGAGCAATGAACAGGGGCCGGCGGCGCTGCTGGTGTTCGAGGATGGCAAGGGCCAGCGCATCAGCCTGTTCCTGCGCTCACCAGGTGATCAGTATCGGCGCATGCCGGACGGGCAGCGGGTGGATGGCCAGCTGGAGGCGCGGTATTGGTCGCATGGGGCCTACAACTTTGCCCTGGTCAGCGCGGCGGACGATGTGCGCGGGGCGGGGGTGGGGGAGGCGTTGCGGTTGGGTTTGTAACAGATGCGCGGTCCCTGTAGGAGCGGCCTTGTGTCGCGAAAGGGCCGCAACGCGGCCCCAGGATGTCAGCTTCGATGCACAATTTGCTGGGGCCGCTATGCGGCCCTATCGCGACACAAGGCCGATTACAGCGGATAGTGCTTCAACTCCCGCGCAATCAGCATCCGCTGGATCTCGCTAGACCCTTCATAGATCTGCGTGATCCGCGCATCGCGGTAGTAGCGCTCCACCGGGTAATCCTCCAGGTAGCCATACCCGCCATGCACCTGGATCGCCATCGAGCACACCCGCTCGGCCATCTCCGAGGCGAACAGCTTGGCCTGCGAGGCCTCCGACAGGCACGGCTTGCCGGCACTGCGCAGGCGCGCGGCATGCAGGATCAGCAAGCGCGCGGCATTCACCTGCACCTGCATGTCGGCCAGCAGGTTGGCGATGCTCTGATGTTCGTTGATCGGCTTGCCGAACTGCACCCGATCACGCGAGTAGGCCAGCGCCGCCTCGAACGCGGCGCGGGCAATGCCCAGTGCCTGGGCAGCAATGCCGATACGGCCGCCCTCGAGGTTGGACAGGGCGATGGCAAGGCCCTTGCCACGCTCACCGAGGATGTTGGCGGCAGGGATGCGGCAGTTGTCGAAGGTGACCGCGCAGGTGTCGGAAGCGCGGATGCCCATCTTGTGCTCGCTGCGATCGACCTTGAAGCCCGGGTTGTCGGTGGGCACCAGGAACGCCGACAGGCCCTTCTTGCCCAGCTCCGGGTCGGTCACCGCGAAGACGATGGCCAACCCGGCGCGGCGGGCGTTGCTGACGAACTGCTTGGCGCCGTTGATCACCCACTGGCCATCCACCAGTTCGGCGCGGGTGCGCAGGTTGTGCGCCTCGGAACCGGCCTGTGGCTCGGTCAGGCAGAAGCAGCCGATCACCTCGCCGGTGGCCAGGCGTGGCAGCCACTGCTGTTGCTGTTCGGCCGTGCCGTAGGCCAGCAGCGGGCCGCAGCCCACCGAGTTGTGGATGCTCATCATCGCACCGGTGGCACCGCAGCCGGCTGCGATCTCTTCCACCGCCAGGGCATAGGCGACGTAGTCGGTGTAGCTGCCGCCAAAGTCTTCCGGCACCACCATGCCCAGCAGGCCCAGTTCGCCCATCTTGCGTACCACGCCATCGTCGATCCAGCCGGCCTTTTCCCAGGCCTGGGCATGCGGGGCGATCTCGCCACGGGCAAAGTCCCGGGCCATGTCGCGGATCATGATCTGTTCTTCGCTCAGTTCCAGGTCTTGCATCTGTGTACTCCCGGGCTCACAGGCCTTCGAAGAATTGGTCGACCCGCTGGCGTTGCAGTGCGGCCAGGGTCGGCGGGTTCCAGCGTGGCTGCTTGTCCTTGTCGATGATCAGCGCGCGCACGCCTTCGATGATGTCGCCGTGCTGGAACCACTGGCGGTCCAGGTGCAGCTCCATGGCAAAGCAGTCGTCAAGGCTCAGGTGGCGACCCCGGCGCAGCATCTCCAGAGTAACCGCCATGGCCAGCGGCGAGCGGCTTTCCAGCTGGTCGGCGGTGGCCACGGCCCAGGCGTGGCTGTCGCCAATGCTCACCGCACGCAGTTGCTCGACGATGGCAGGCATGTCGGGCAGGGCGAAGAAGTGGTCGATGACCGGGCGCAGTTTTTCCAGCGGCGCATCGTCGAGCACCTGGGTGCCGAGCCTGGCCAGCAGGTTCTGCAGGTCCTTGAGTGGGTTGTCGCCGAAACTGAGCTGGTTCAGGCCCTGATCGAGGGTGGCGATCTGGTCGCTGGGCAGGTACCAGTTGGCCAGGCCGCAATACAGCGCATCGGCTGCCTGGATCTGGCTGCCGCTGACGCCCAGGTAGATGCCCAGTTCGCCGGGGATGCGCGACAGGAAATAGCTGCCACCCACATCCGGGAAATAGCCGATGCCCACTTCAGGCATGCCCAAGCGGCTGCGTTCGGTGACCACGCGCAGGTCGCAGCCCTGGGCCAGGCCCATGCCGCCACCGAGGGTGAAGCCGTCCATCAGCACCAGCACCGGCTTGCGGTAGCGGTGGATGGCCAGGTCAAGGGCGTATTCCTCGACGAAGAACGTTTCATGCAGCGTTTCGCCAGCCTTGAAGCTGTCGTGCAGCGAGCGGATATCGCCACCGGCGCAGAAACCCTTGGGGCCCTCGCCACGCAGTACCACGGCGTGCACGTGCGGGTCTTCCGCCCACAGGTCAAGGTGCTGGCGCAGGCTGCGGACCATGTCCAGGGTCAGGGCATTGAGGCCGGCGGGGCGGTTCAGGGTCAGATGGCCGATCTGGTTGCGGACCTCGGCCAGCACATGGTCGGTTGCCGAGGTATGAGCGTGCGCAGTCATTGCGTTCTCCCTGCTTTGTTATTGATTTTCCAAGTGAAGTCTGGAGTTCGCTGGAGGATCGCAGGATCCTGTCATGCGAATTTGCCTTGCACAATCGACAATTGTGCAAGGGCATCGTGCATTTTTGCCCTGCCCGAAGGTAGCGCGCTCCAATCATTAACCTGACAGTAACGAAAGCGCCAGTAGCTTGATTGATCCCCCCACCACCCCAGCCCTAAGGTGACCCCACGACAGCGAACCCGTGGAGTCACCATGACAACAACCAAGAATCCACCGCCGCAATGGTCGCGGCGGCGCGCCGAAAAGCAGCGCCGCCTTGACCGGGTCCGCCACCTCGCCGACGGCGTGGTGCTGCCCACCGAGCGTATCGTCGAAGCCCTGGAACTGCTGCTGGCTCCCGGCGACCGGGTAGTGCTCGAAGGCAACAACCAGAAGCAGGCCGACTTCCTCTCCCGCGCGCTGGCCAAGGTCGACCCTGGGCGCCTGCACGACCTGCACATGATCATGCCCAGCGTCAGCCGCGCCGAGCACCTGGACCTGTTCGAACGTGGCATCGCCCGCAAGCTCGACTTCTCCTTCGCCGGCCCGCAGAGCCTGCGCATTGGCCAGCTGCTGGAGGACGGCCTGCTCGAAGTCGGTGCCATCCACACCTATATCGAACTGTACTCGCGGCTGCTGGTCGACCTGATCCCCAACGTCACCCTGGTGGCTGGCTTCATGGCCGATCGCGACGGCAACCTGTTCACCGGCCCCAGCACCGAAGACACCCCGGCACTGGTGGAGCCGGCCGCGTTCAGCGACGGCATCGTCATTGCCCAGGTCAACCAGCTGGTGGACCGCGTGGATGACCTGCCACGGGTCGATATCCCGGCATCCTGGGTCGATTTCGTGGTGGTTGCCGACCAGCCTTTCTATATAGAGCCGCTGTTCACCCGCGACCCGCGTCATATCAAGCCGGTGCACGTGCTGATGGCGATGATGGCCATTCGCGGCATCTACGAAAAACACCAGGTGCAGTCGCTGAACCATGGCATTGGCTTCAACACCGCCGCCATCGAACTGATCCTGCCCACCTATGGCGAGTCCCTGGGCCTGAAGGGCAAGATCTGCCGCAACTGGACACTCAACCCGCACCCGACGCTGATCCCGGCCATCGAGACCGGCTGGGTGGAAAGCGTGCACTGCTTCGGCACCGAACTGGGCATGGAAGACTACATCGCCCAGCGCCCGGACGTGTTCTTCACCGGCCGTGATGGTTCGCTGCGTTCCAACCGCATGATGTGCCAGCTGGCCGGGCAGTACGCCGTCGACCTGTTCATTGGCGCCACCCTGCAGGTGGATGGCGATGGCCATTCCTCGACCGTGACCCGCGGCCGCCTGGCCGGCTTCGGCGGTGCCCCGAACATGGGCCACGACCCCCGTGGCCGGCGCCATGCGACCCCGGCCTGGCTCGACATGACCGTGCCGGAAACCATGCTCGAACGCGGTCGCAAACTGGTGGTGCAGATGGTCGAGACCTACCAGGAAGGCGGCAAGCCCACCTTCGTGGAAACCCTCGATGCCGTGGAAGTGGCCAGGAAAGCCGGCATGCCGCTGGCGCCGGTGATGATCTATGGCGACGACGTCACCCACCTGCTGACCGAGGAGGGCATTGCCTACCTGTACAAGGCCCGCAGCCTGGAAGAGCGCCAGCAGATGATCGCCGCCGTGGCCGGGGTTACCGCCATCGGCCTGCGACACGACCCCAAGGACACTCAGCGCCTGCGCCAGCAAGGCCTGGTCGCCTTGCCCGAAGACCTCGGCATCCGCCGCACCGACGCCAGCCGCGAACTGCTGGCTGCGCGCAGCATCGCCGACCTGGTCGAATGGTCCGGCGGCCTCTACAACCCGCCTGCACGGTTCAGGAGCTGGTGATGAAAGCACTCGACTTGCAACCGCGTGGGCTTCTTCGCGAGCATGCTCGCTCCCACAGGGAAAGTGATGCACTTGAAGATTGCGCGGTCCCTGTGGGAGCGGGCGTGCCCGCGAAGAGGCCGGCACAGGCAACCAAATTACCCCTGGCCGACCACCTGGCCGACCTGGCCGTGGAAGCCCTGATCGACGAAGCAAACCTGTCCCCCAAGCCCGGCCTGGTCGACCGCCGTGGCAACGGCGCCCACCACGACATGACCCTGGCCCTGATGCATGCCTCGGCCCTGGCCCTGTGGCCATGCCTGCGCAACATGGCCGAAGCCGCCCAGGCCATCGGCACCCTCGGCCAGCCCCTGCGCGCCACCCTGGGCCAGCTCGGCCGCGAAGGCGAGGCGGCGATGCTGGCCGCCACCGGCGGGGTCAACACCCACCGCGGCGCAATATGGGCCCTCGGCCTGCTGGTAGCATCCAAAGCCCTCGACACCCAGGCCGATACCAACACCCTGGCTGCCCGTGCCGGTCGCATCGCACTGTTCGACGACCCCGCCATGACCACCCAAGACAGCCATGGCCTGCAGGTACGCCGCCGCTATGGCACTGGCGGCGCCCGCGAACAGGCGCAACAAGGTTTCCCGGCGGTTATCGGTCACGGCCTGCCGCAACTGCAGCGCAGCCGCGCCGCCGGTGCCAGCGAACCTCACGCCCGGCTCGACGCGCTGTTGGCGATCATGGCCGTGCTCAACGATACCTGCGTGCTCTGGCGCAGCGGCCCGACCGGACTGGCTGCCGTCCAGCACGGCGCCCGTACCGTGCTGAGCGAAGGCGGCAGCGCCACGCTGGCCGGGCGCCGGCAGCTGCGCCGGCTGGACCAGCACCTGCTGCACCTGAATGCCTCACCGGGCGGCGCCGCCGATCTGCTGGCCGCCTGCCTGTTCCTCGACAAAGCCGGGAGCCTGTGACATGGAAACCCTGACCTTTCAATTCCCCGCCGCCGCACCTGGGCGTGGCCGCACGCTGGTGGGCTGCGTCAGCTCCGGCGACCTTGAAGTGCTGATCGAACCCGGCACCGCCGGCAGCCTGCAAATCCAGGTGGTGACCTCGGTCAACGGCAGCGCTGCCCGCTGGGCGCAGCTGTTCCAGCGCCTGTTCGAGGGCCGCACCTGGCCGGCCGTGAACATCGACATCCATGATTTCGGCGCCACCCCAGGCGTGGTGCGCCTGCGCCTGGAGCAAGGCTTCGAGGAGATCGCCCATGACTGATATCGCACGCCTGCTGCACAGCCGCAGCTTTGTCGAACTGGGCGCCCGCCAGCGCGCCCGCGCCGTGCTCGACCCGGGCAGCTTCCGTGAACTGCTGGGCCCGTTCGACCGGCTGATGTCACCCTGGCTGCCGCGCCAGGGCATCGTGCCCCAGGCCGATGATGGCGTGGTCATCGCCAAGGGCCTGCTGAACGGGCGCAACGCTGTGGTTGCCGCCATCGAAGGCGGCTTCCAGGGCGGCAGCATGGGCGAGGTGGGGGGGGCCAAGATCGCCGGTGCGCTGGAGCTGGCTATCGAAGACAACCGCAACGGCATCCCCACCTGCGCCGTGCTGCTGCTGGAAACCGGCGGTGTACGCCTGCAGGAAGCCAACCTGGGCCTGGCGGCGATTGCCGAAATACAGGCGGCGATTGTCGAGCTGCGCGCCTGGCAGCCGGTGGTCGGCCTGGTCGCAGGTTCGGTCGGCTGTTTCGGCGGCATGTCCATCGCCGCCGGCCTGTGCAGCCACTTGCTGGTCACCCGCGAAGCCCGCCTGGGCCTCAACGGCCCGCAGGTGATCGAGCAGGAAGCGGGCATTGGTGAATACGACGCCAAGGACCGCCCCTTCATCTGGAGCTTGACCGGCGGCGAGCAGCGCCACGCCAGCGGCCTGGTCGATGCCTATGTGGCCGATGACATCGAGGCGTTGCGCGAACGCTTGCTGCAGTTGCTCGACGAGCCTTCAAGGGATCGCGCCGGTCAACACGCCTGGTTCCTCGAACGCCTGGCCCGGCTGGACGATGGCTGCCCGCAACTGGATGCCGCTGCCGTGCGTGACCTTTACCAAGGAGAAGCCAAATGAACCGTGCCTTGAACTGGCTGCCGGGCCTGGCCGGCGGGCAAGCCTTGCCCGGCTACCCCGCGTCGTTGCGGGTAGTCGATGGCGAACTGGACAACCGCCTGGCGCGTTTCATCGCCGTGGTGCCGGACGCCGACAACCTGTTCCCCCGGGCGCGCTCGGGCGAAGTCGGCCTGCTGGAAGGCTGGGGGCTGGCCAAGGCCGTGAGCGAAGCGGTCGAGGCTGACTGCCATGGCCAGAAGCGCGCCATCGTCGCGGTGATCGACGTGCCTAGCCAGGCCTATGGCCGCCGTGAGGAGGCGTTGGGGATTCACCAGGCTTTGGCCGCTGCGGTGCAGGCCTATGCCCAGGCGCGGCTGGCCGGGCACCCGGTGATAGGCCTGCTGGTCGGCAAGGCCATGTCTGGTGCCTTCCTGGCCCACGGTTACCAGGCCCAGCGCCTGATCGCCCTGGATGATGCCGGGGTCATGGTGCACGCCATGGGCAAGGCGGCGGCGGCGCGCATCACCCTGCGCAGCGTCGAGCAACTGGAAGCCCTGGCCGCCGAGGTACCGCCAATGGCCTACGACCTGGCCAGCTACGCGTCGCTGGGCCTGCTGTGGCGCCGCCTGACGGTGGACAACGCCGAGATGCCGAGCAGTGCCGACATCGCCCAGGTACGTGCCTGCCTGGCAGATGCGGTGCGCGATATCGGCAGCTCGAGCGACCTGTCGTCGCGGCTGGCGGGCGAAAACCGCAGCGCCTCGCGCAAGGTGCGCGAACAGCTGCGCCGCCAGTGGCAGGGCGCTTGATATGAACGCGCCAAGGCCGCACGACCTGCTCTGGGGCATGCCCGTATCGGGCCTGCCTGCTGATGCGCCGCGTTGGGCGCAGGATGTGCTGCTGAGCGGCCAGCCGGTGGTGGTGCGCCGTGCCACTTGTGCGGACGGCTGGGTGGCGGTGGGGCTGCGTGGTCAGGGCAGGGCGCAGCGGTCCGGTGTACTGATGCGGCTGGCCGATATCCAGTGTCAGAAAGGCCCCGAAGTGCTGCGCTGGCAAGCTGAGAGCCCTTGGCCTGCATTGCAGGCCCTGGCCTCGGTCGCCCCGGTACTGGATGCCAGCGGCCTGGCCTGGGGGCCGACAGGTGGGGTGGGGTACCAGATCGCCAGCGGTATGGAGGTGGTACACGCCGACAGCGACCTGGACCTGCTGCTGCGCACGCCACAACCGCTGGCCCGGGCGCAGGCGCGTGAGTTGCTGGATATCCTCGATTGCGCGCCTTGTCGTATCGACCTGCAGCTGGAAACCCCGGCGGGCGCTGTCGCCCTGCGTGAGTGGGCCGGCTTCGCCCGTCGCGTGCTGCTCAAGTCGGCCCATGGCCCACGTTTGGTCAGCGACCCATGGGCAACGATGGAGCGTGCAGCATGAGCAGCCTGTTCGCCTTCCCCGGCCAGGGCGCCCAGCAGGTGGGCATGCTGCAGCGCCTGCCTGAGGGTGCCGGGCAATTGCTGGAGGAGGCCAGTGACACCCTCGGCCAGCAGGCCCTGGCGCTGGACAGCCAGCAGGCCCTGCAGACGACCCGTGCCGTGCAACTGTGCCTGCTGCTGGCTGGCGTGGCCTGGGCGCGCTGGCTGATGCAGCGCAGCCCCGCGCCGGATTACGTGGCGGGCTTGTCGATTGGCGCCTACCCGGCGGCGGTCACGGCGGGCGCCCTGGGCTTTGCCGATGCCGTGCGCCTGGTTGCCCTGCGTGGCGAACTGATGCAGCGCGCCTATCCGCAAGGCTACGGCATGACCGCACTCAGCGGCCTGGACCTGGCCTGTGTCGAACGCTTGTTGAGCGATACGGGCGGCGAGGTGTATGTCGCCAACCTCAACAGCGACAACCAGATCGTCATCGCCGGCAGCGATGGCGCGATGGCTGCGGTTGCCGCCAAGGCACGCCGCCTGGGCCAGGGCGTGGCCCGGCGCCTGGCGGTCAGCGTGCCGTCGCATTGCCCGTTGCTGGATGGCCCGGCGACCGAACTGGCCAGTGCGTTCGCCACGGTCGAGCTGCAGCGACCGCGTATCACCTACCTCAGCGGCAGCAGTGCACGGCCGGTGTTCGACCCACAGCGTCTGCGCGACGACCTGGCCGGCAACATGGCGCGGGTGGTCGACTGGCGTGCTACGTTGCGCAACGCCTATGAGCGTGGTGTGCGCCTGCACCTGGAGCTGCCGCCCGGCAACGTGCTCGGCGGGCTGGCCCGGCCGGTGTTCGAACAGGGCAGGGTGGTTGCTGTTGAAGGCACCCGCTGGGACACCCTGGATGCGCTGCTGCGCCAGGAGGTGGCCAACGAACGATGACAGCGGCACCGCGGCGGATGGCGACCCCTGTGGGAGCGGGCGTGCCCGCGAAGCAGGCACCTCGGTGAATGGCACGGGCTTCGCCCGTGTTCGCGGGCACGCCCGCTCCCACAATGACCGCGAAACCCGCACAAAAGTGTGTTTACGAAGAACAACAACAAGCAACTTCGACACTACCTGAGGACAACAACAATGATCATCTATGGTGTGGCACTGCTGGCGGTCTGCACGCTTGCCGGCGTCATCGTCGGCGACTTCCTGGGCGTGCTGCTGGGCGTCAAATCCAATGTGGGCGGGGTCGGCATCGCCATGATCCTGCTGATCTGCGCACGCCTGTACATGCACCGCAACGGCGGCATGAGCAAGGAATGCGAGTTCGGCGTGGGCTTCTGGGGCGCCATGTACATCCCGGTGGTGGTGGCCATGGCTGCCCAGCAGAACGTGGTCACCGCCCTGCACGGCGGGCCGGTGGCGCTGCTGGCGGCAGTGGGTGCGGTACTGGTGTGCGGTGCGACCATTGCCCTGATCAGCCGCAGCCACCGCGGCGAACCCCTGCCGGCAGTGGAGGCCGGCCCCGAAAGCAATGTGCAGGCCGCCCCTGCAGGAGGGCGTTGATCATGTGGCCGATCATTGACAATGCCCTGGAACATAACGGTTTGATCACTGCCTTTGCGGTGGTGGGCGCGATCATGTGGTTGTCGGTGGTGCTGTCGAAGTACCTGACCTTCGGCCGCGTGCACGGCTCGGCCATCGCCATCGTCATCGGCCTGGTGCTGGCCTGGGTCGGCGGCACCATTACCGGTGGCCAGAAAGGCCTGGCCGACATGGCGCTGTTCTCCGGTATCGGTCTGATGGGCGGGGCCATGCTGCGCGACTTCGCCATTGTCGCCACGGCCTTCGAGGTGCAGGCCACCGAGGCGCGCAGGGCCGGGATGATCGGCGCGGTGGCGCTGCTGCTTGGCACGGTGCTGCCGTTCATTGTCGGCGCTGCGGTGGCCTACGCCTTCGGTTACCGTGATGCGGTGAGCATGACCACCATCGGTGCAGGTGCGGTGACCTATATCGTCGGGCCGGTGACCGGTGCGGCGCTGGGGGCCAGCTCGGACGTGATGGCGCTGTCGATTGCCACCGGGCTGATCAAGGCGATCCTGGTGATGATGTTCACCCCGGTATCGGCGCGCCTGCTGGCGCTGGACAACCCTCGTTCGGCGATGGTGTTCGGCGGGTTGGCGGGGACGGTGTCGGGGGTGACGGCCGGGCTGGCGGCGACCGACCGGCGCCTGGTGCCGTACGGGGCACTGACAGCCACGTTCCATACCGGGTTGGGTTGCCTGATGGGCCCGTCGATCCTGTACTTCTGCGTACGCGCTCTGGTCGGTTGACAACAATCTGCTGGACTGCGCAGACCACTTGCAGGAGCGGCCTTGTGTCGCGAAAGGGCTGCTCCCACAGGTACAGCGACAACCTCGAGAGCAATGCTGTACCTGTGGGAGCTGGCTTGCCGGCGATGAGGCCAGTCGACTCTACTTCAATGCCAGGTGATATCCCCGGCGGAATGGAACTACCACCTGAATCTTTCTCATGGATTGAAGGTGGCAGCCGTACGCAGGTGTGAGAAAGCCGAGAAGAAGCTAGCAAAGACCCGGCCAGGCGAAAGCCCGCCCACGTACGGCCACCATAGAGGTGCTGCTAGCTTATCTGTCGGGTTCTCATGCCCGGTCACCGAAGCGACCCGGAAACGTTATCCGTGAGGTGTTTCCCCGACAACAGCGATAGTTCGGCAGCGCGCGTAGGATAATTCCCAAGCGGGTCGTTTCTGAAGTATTTGGTTTTATGTTCAGAAATGTCTTACAGGCGCTGAAAATCTTGTGACGAACACCAGCAACCCACCCCCCGTTTCGGGGAAAACCGCTGGGGAATCCTCCCCAATCTGTTTCGTTTGCCGCTGCAACCAACTGAAAACAAAAGCAATCCGCTCCTGGCATACACCTTGCTCCAGCTCCACGCAGAGATCCTGTGTCCCGGAGGTGCAGCATGTCTATGCCACTCAAAGGCCCCATCCTGTCATCACTCGTTCTGGCCTTGCTCGGCTGGGAGTCGACCAGCGAAGCCGCCGTGCAGTGCCAGCGCACCCTGGTCGCCAACGTGGTGGCGCTGGATCAGCCACTGATGTTCAACCGCCTTGGCGCGCAAAACGCCAACGGCATGATGTTCGCCCTGCGCGAGGATGTGGTGGACGACAAGATGGTCCCCCTCAGCAGCGGCGGGGCGGCGGTACCGGGCAAGGTCACCCTGCGCCCGGACAAGCGCCCGCGGCCCATCGTGCTGCGGGTGGCCGCCGGTGAATGCCTTACCGTCAACCTGACCAACCTGCTCGACTACAAGGCCAACCCCAACAAGCACGGCATCGAGGCCGAAGAGGCTGAGGGCGAAGAGGAGGGGCCCGAGCTCGAAAACGAAGTCGCCGAAGGCTTCGTCGCCGACGAGCAGGTGGCCGAGCGCATGGTCGGCTTCCAGGTCAACGGCATGCAGGCGGTCAACAGCATCGCCGACATTTCTGCCTACACCGGGCGTAACGGCAACTTCTTCGTCAGCCCCGGCAGCACCCGCAGCTATACCTTGTACGCCGAACGCGAAGGCGCTTTCGCCGCTACCAGCAAAGCCGCCACCTTCGGCGGCGAGGGCACTGCGGGCAACGTTGCCAACGGCCTGTTCGGCCAGGTAGTGGTGGTGCCCAAACTCGGCCGCACCTACCGCAATACCCTCACCGAAGAAGAAATGCGCCTGGCCACCACCGGCCGTACCGCCACCGGCCAGCCGGTGATCGACTACGAAGCCCGCTACCCGCAAATGCAACCCTGGATCGCCGAAGGCAAGGCTGGCAAGCCGATCATTGCCATGGTCGACGGCAACCAGATCATCAACAGCGAAACCGATGCCATCGTCATGGGCCCCAACCCCGATGGCAGCTTCCCCAAATCCACCTACCCGCTGGAAAGCCTGGGCAAGCGCAACCCGGCGTTGCCCAACCGCCTGGAGGCGTTCCGTGACTTCGCCTCGCAGTTCGCCGACGAGGTTGCCGGCACCCAGGCGTTCCCTGGCTACTGGGCCGACCCGGTGATGGGCCACGTACTGGAACCCACTCGCGACTCGTTCATGATCAACTACGGTTCCGGTGGCATGGGCGCCGAAGTGGTGGCCAACCGCCTGGGCGTGGGGCCGATGCACGACTGCCTGTCGTGCGCCTATGAGGAGTTCTTCCTCAGTGCGCACACTGTCGGTGACGTCGGTACCTTGGTGGACGTGCCGGCCAACGTCGGCCTGGAGCACATCCGCCCTGGCGAGGTACCACCGGCCAGCGCCGTCGGGGTCAAGGCCAGCATGGCCCTGTTCCCGGCAGAACCGGCGAACGTGCACCACAGCTACATCGGTGACTTCACCAAGTTCCGCAACACCCACAACGGCCATGAACAGCACATTTTCCACCTGCACGGCCACCAGTGGCTGTTCAACCCCAATGACGACAATTCCGACTACATCGATGCCCAGGGCATCGGCGCGGGGGTCGGCTACACCTACGAAATCGCCAACGGCGGTTCGGGCAACCGCAACCGGGTGGCGGGCGATGCCATTTACCATTGCCACTTCTACCCGCACTTCGCCCAGGGCATGTGGGCCATGTGGCGGGTACACGACGTGTTCGAGGAAGGCACCCGCCTTGAGGTGAGCGGGCAGGGCGAGAACGGCTTCCACAACACTCCGTTCGCCCTGCGCAGCGGCAAGCCGGCGGTTGGCGCCCGGGCCCTGCCCGATGGCGAGATCGTTGCCGGCACGCCGATCCCGGCCATCGTGCCGCTACCTGGCAAGGCCATGGCGCCGATGCCAGGCAAGGTGGTGGTGGTACCGAAGCTGTCCGAAGAGCTGGTTGCCGCCAATGATGACGACGACGAGCCCGAGGAAGAAGAGGATGAAGAGCCAGCCAACCAGGCGCCGGTCCGCAAGGCCATCGGCTCGCTGGCGCTGGTCGACCGCAGCGACGCCAACCGCAACGCCGACGGCACCTTGAAAAACCCCGGCTATCCGTTCTGGATCGGCGGCATGGAAAGCAGCGTGGGCAACCGCCCACCAACCCCGCCACTGGACATGCTCGACCCGGCCATGGCACGCCAGCTCAAGGAAAGCGGCAAGGCACTGTGGGCCAACCTCGACCCGAACCAGGTCGATGGCTGGGACGGCGGCCTGGGGCGTCACGCGCTGGACGGCGTATCCGCCGGCGGCGAGGCCGAAACCACCACCACCAAGCTCGATTTCACCAAGGTGGTACACAAGGCCAAGCCGATCTACCTGCCCGAAGAGGGCACCGATGTCGAGCAGGCGGCCATGCAGTTCCACGCCCTGGCCGAACACCCAAGCTTCGCCCTGATCCCCGGCAGCCAGCCGGTGGCCAAGGCGTTCCGCACCAACGGCGCCTTGCCGACTGCCGGCGCGCCGTTCTACGAGCCGTGCATGGATGACCGGGGCAAACGCCTGACCCAGTCTTCCGGGGTAGGCGAGTACTTCAGCGGCGAGAGCCTGGCGGGCCTGAACTTCCGTGGCGCCTCGGCCTTCACCGCCGACCGCCCACGCATCTACAAGGGCGCCAACATCCAGTTCGACGCGGTGTACAACAAGGTCGGCTACCACTTCCCGCAGGCCCGCATCATCGCCCTGTGGGAAGACGCCTGGCCGGTGATCACCAAGCAGCGCCCGCCAGAGCCGCTGGTGATGCGCATGAACACCTTCGACTGCACCATGTACCAGCACACCAACCTGATCCCGAACATCTACGAGATGGACGACTACCAGGTGCGCACCCCGACCGACGTGATCGGCCAGCACATCCACCTGCCCAAGTGGGACCTGACCGCCGCCGATGGCTCGGCCAACGGCTGGAACTACGAAGACGGCATCCTCTCGCCCGGCAGTGTGGTCGAGCGGGTGCAGGCCATTCGTGCCTACAACGGCTGCACCCAGGGCGATAGCCGCGACGGCACCGCCGCCTGCCCGCAAGCCCGGCAGCACCCGTACTTCGGCCGCTTCGGCAGGGCCGACTGGCTGGGCGCACGCACGGCCATGCAGCGCTGGTTCGCCGACCCACTGGTGAACGTGTACAACGTCGACCGTGGCCTGGGCACCATCTTCACCCACGACCACCTCGGCCCATCGACCCACCAGCAGCTTGGGCTGTATGCCACCGTATTGGCCGAACCGGCCAACTCCACCTGGTACCACGCCGAAACCGGCGAGAAGCTTTACAACCCGGCCACGCGCCAGGACGGTGGCCCGACCTCGTGGCAGGCGGTGATCCAGACCGGTGACCACGATGGCGACGGCAAGAACGACAGCTACCGCGAGTTCTTCCTGGAATACAGCGACTTCCAGCACGCCTACGAGGCCGGTGTGTATGTCGGCGCCGGGCCGGACGGCATCCCCAATGCCCAGTCGTACCCGGCCACCGCCGACAGCTTCCGCTACGCCATCAACCCGCCGGTGCGCGGCAAGGCGTCGAACCTGCTGGAGGCCATCGTCGAGGAACGCGGCGGCATCAACCCCGGTTGCCCAAGCCGGCCCTGCCCGCAGGCGATCTCGGTGGATGACCCGGGCATGTTCGTCGTCAACTACCGCAACGAGCCCCTGGCCCTGCGTGTGTACGACCCGAACAAGGTCGGCCCGGACGGCAAGCGTGGCATGCAGGCCGACGGCCTGGCCGGCGACCTGAGCTACGCCTTGCAAACCCGTACCGACCGCGCCATCCCGGCACTGAACCTGGCGCCCTCGGCGATCACCTCGGCGGTCGGCCCCACCGGCGGCACCACGCTGTTCCCGCCGCACATCAACGCGGCCGGCAGCGAACCGGGCGACCCGTTCACCCCGATGCTGCGCACCTACTCCGGTGACAACGTACGCCTGCGCATGCATGCCGGTGGCCATGAAGAGGAGCACAACATCACCTTGCATGGCGTGAAGTGGCTGCAGAACGGCACCGGCTACGGCAACAGTTCCAACTCGGGCTGGAAGGCATCGCAGATGATCGGTATTTCCGAACAACTGGGCTTCATGGCGCCGGTGTCGATGATTTCCAGCTCGGCAGCCACCAACGGTGACTACCTGTATTCGCTGGATGCGGCCCTGGAGGGCTACTGGAACGGCATCTGGGGCATCATGCGCAACTACACCGCGCAGCGTGCCGACCTGTTCCCGCTGCCCAACAACCCGCAGCCGGTGGCCATGCGCAACACCGTGAACTTCGATGGCATCTGCCCGAAAACCACGGCCAACCCCAACGGCATCGGCAGCCGCCCCACGGTCAAGCGCAGCTACGAAATCGTCGCGGCACTGGCCAACGACATCCTCGAGAACCGCAACGGCGTCAGCATCAACGACCCGGCCGGTGTCGGCCAGCATGTCGGCGGCCCGCTCAAGGCCAACGGCGGCACCCTGGTGTTCAACAGCCGCAAGACTGCCATCCCGCTGGTCAGTGGGGTAGACCCCGAAGATGGGGAACCCTTCACCATCGGTGGCCACAGCGCGCCGCTGCACGACCCGACCGCGATCCTGTACGTGCGCAAGGCCGACTTGGACGCCACCACCGGCAAGCTGAAGGCGGGTGTGCCCGTGGAGCCGCTGGTGCTGCGCGCCAACGCCGGCGAGTGCATCAGCATCACCCTGGAAAACCGCCTGCCACTGGTGATGCCGGACCTGCCCAGCACTGCGGTGATGCACAACGTGGTCAAGCGTGACCGCTTCGACAGCGAGGGTGCCACCGCCTTTGCCAACAACCTGATGCGACCGTCCAGCCACGTGGGCCTGCATGCCCAGCTGCTGGCCTACGACATCACCAAGTCCGACGGCGCCAACGTCGGCCTCAACCCGGTGCAGACCGTGGCCCCGCGTGCCGGCACCAGTGGCGCCTGGCCGACCCGTACCTACCAGTACTATGCCGGCCACCTGGAGCGTGAAGGCAAGCCGGTGTCGCAACTGGGCCGCACGGTGGACAACATCAACACCACGGCCATCGAGTTCGGCGGCCTCAACCTGACCCCGTCGGACTTCATCAAGCAGCCGCAGAAAGGCCTGGTGGGTGCCATGAGCATCCTGCCGCAGACCGCCACCTGGACCGAGGACGGCGCAACACGGGCCCAGGCCACGGTCAAGGTCACCGGCCAGCCGGACTACCGCGACTTCGTCACGGTCTGGCAGCGTGCGCTGAACATGCGCTGGGCCGACGGTCGCCCGGTGGAGGGCATCAATACCGAAGGCAACGGCGCCGCCGGCGACCCGCAGGACAACGGCAACATGGCAGTCAACTACAAGACCGAGCCCCTGTGGCTGCGCTTCGGCATGGCCCCCGACTCACCCTTCGGCCGCGCCGGTGGCCTGGGCTTTGGCGATGTGCCCAACGCCCACATGGCCTACGCCAACGCCCTGGTCGGTGGCGACCCGCAAACCCCGGTGCTGTACGCCAAGCCCGGCCAGCCAGTGCGCAACCATATCGTGATGCCCAGTGGTGGCAGCCGCGGCATGGTCTACCAGCTGGATGGCCACTTGTGGCCGCTGCACAACTACCAGGCCGAGAAGAACGACGTGGACGGCTACCCGCTGAGCCTGCCTGGCATCGGCTCGGTGCGCTTCGCCTACAACCCGATGGCCATGTACATCGGTGCCCAGGAAAGCGTGCTGCCGGCTGCGCACTTCAGCTTCATGCTGCCCAGTGCCGGCGGCGCCAACGCGGTGGCGGGTGACTACCTGTTCCGCGACTACGCCGCCTACGGCAACCTCTCGGGGCTGTGGGGGATCTTGCGGGTGACCAACGAAGCGCCGCCGGCAACGGCACCGGCGCAGTGACGGTAAATGGGGGCGCGAACATGAACAAGAAGACCCGCCTTGCATACATGGGGGTAGCACTGGGGGCTGTGCTGATCGGCCTGGGCGTGGCCTATGAAAGCCTCTGGTGCGATCCACGCGAGTATTTGCAGGGCTCTGACGACCCGCAGGCCCCGCACCGGCTCAGCCGCGACGGCGTGACCGTGGAGTTCGAGGCCCGGCCGCTGGCGGGGGGCGAGCTGCAGGAGGGCAGCTTCGCCAACATCCGTTTCAAGGTCAGCGACCAGGCCAGTGGCCAGCCGCTGTCGGGCATGGCCCCGGGGGCGTGGATCGACCCGACACAGTCGGCCCCGGAGGGCGACCGCGACCAGAGCTGCAAGGCCCGTGTCGCGCTGTTCCTCAAAAGCAGTATCGGCGCCCGGCCGTTGCTCGACCTGAACAGCTACTTCCTGTTGATGATGAACAAGGACGCCAGCCTGACGGTGATCGACCCGACCGTTTCGGTGGGCGGCGTGACCAGCACCATGGCCCGCATCGACCTGCCTGGGCGGCCCATGGACTGGGTGGCCACCGGTGACGACAAGCTGGTGTTCGTGTCCATCCCGGAGCGCGGCAAGGTCTCGGTGATCGACACCGAAACCTTCACCCGCGTGGCCGACCTGAACGCTGGCGACCAGCCCCTGCGCGTGGCCCTGCAGCCGGACCAGCACCGGCTGTGGGTAGGCAACAACAGCAGCGACCCGGCCAAGGGCGGGGTAACGGTGATCGATGTACCGGGGCGCAACACCCTGAAAACCTTCAACACCGGCGGCGGCCACCACGAAATCGCCTTCAGTGCCGACTCGCGCTACGCCTATGTCAGCAACCGCGACAGCGGCACCCTGAGCGTCATCGACATCCCGGAAATGCGCCTGGCCAAGACCATCAAGGTTGGCCCGCACCCGCTGTCGGTCAGTTATTCGGCGTTGTCCCAGGCGGTGTACGTGGTCGATGGCGAGGAGGGCAGCGTGCGCGTGTTCGACGCCCGCAACCACCAGCTGCGCCACACGGTCCAGGCCGCCCAGGGCCTGGGGCCGATGCGCTTCAGCAGCGATGGCCGCTACGGCATCGTGCTCAACACCCTGGAGAACCAGGCCCTGGTGATCGACGCCAGTACCGACAAGCTGATCCACCAGATCCCGGTGGCGGCCGAACCGTACCAGCTGACCTTCACCAAGGGCTATGCCTACGTGCGCGGCCTGGCTTCGCCGAAGGTGAGCATGATCAACCTGGCCAGCCTGGGCGAAGGGCGTTCGCCGATCATCCAGGGCTTCGAGGCTGGCCCGGCGGCGCCACGCCAGGCCGGTGACCTGCCGCTGGCCCAGGGGCTGTCGGTGTCGCGTGACGACAATTCAGTGTTCGTGGTCAACCCGGTGGACAACACCACCTACTTCTACGCCGAAGGCATGAACGCACCGATGTCCGGCTACAACAACCGTGGCCACCAGGCCCGCGCCGCCATCGTCGTCGACCGCAGCCTGCGCGAACTGGCCCCGGGCGTGTACGGCTCGACGGTGAAGATGCCCGCCGCCGGCAAGTTCGACGTGGCCTTCCTGCTCAACCAGCCGCAGATCATCCACTGCTTCAGCACCGATGTGGCCGCAGCGCCGAATGCCGGCAAGCGCAAGGGCGCCCACGCCGAGTTCATCGGCCTGGACCGGCCGTTGTCGCAGCACAGCGCCGTTACCGCGCGGGTGCGCATCGTCGGCGACGACGGCCAGCCGCGCCTGGGCCTGAGCGACCTGAGCCTGCGCTACTTCCTGGCGCCTTCGTCCATGCCGCAAAACCTGCAACTGGAGGAGGTGGGCGAGGGCATCTATCAGGCAGCCCTGACCCTGCCCGAAGCCGGTGCCTGGTACCTGCACGTGCAGTCGCCGTCGCTGGGGCGCCGGTTCGCCGAGGAAAACTACACCAGCCTGCGCGTCCTGCCGGCCGCAACGTCCACCGTTTCCGAGAATGACGTGAGGAACCTGCGATGAACGCCAAGCATGCTTGCAAACTGTTGGCCCTGAGCCTGGCTTTTGCCGGCAACCTGGCCCAGGCCCATGGTGGCCACGACCACAACGGCCACGCCGAACAGCCGCCGGCGGCGCGCCAGGAAAAGGCCAGCGTGCGCTTTGCCGATGTTTCGCTGCTGAACCAGGACGGCATGCCGGTACGTCTGGAAAAAGACCTGGTGGGCGACCACCTGGTGGTCATGGGCTTCATCTACACCAGCTGCACCACGGTGTGCCCGGTGGTGTCGTCGATCATGGGCAAGGTCCAGCAGCAACTGGGTGGCCGGGTAGGGCAAGACATTCATCTGGTGTCGATCAGCGTCGACCCGCAACGTGACGACGCCAAGCGCCTGCAGGACTACGCCAAGGCCTTCCAGAAGGGGCCGGGCTGGAGCTGGCTGACCGGTACGCCGTACGCTATCAGCGAAACCCTCAAGGGCCTGGGCAGCTTCAGCGCCGACCTCAGCCAGCACCCACCGCTGATTATGGTGGGGGACGGGCGCACCGGGCACTGGACGCGCTACTACGGGTTCACCGACCCGGCAGTGCTGATCGACGAAATCAACCGCCTCGGCGCCCGCCGGGTGCATGCCAAGAGCACGGCCATTGCCGACCATCACGAGGTGCAACCATGAGCCAGGTAAGCAACCGCCGCGTTGGCATGCGCGGTTTTGACTGGCTGGTGCTGGGTGGCTGCCTGTGGATCCTCGCCTCGGTGGCGTTCGCCCATGAAGGCCATGCCCCGCAGGCACCAGAACCGCAGCCGGCACCGCAGGCGATGACTAGTGGCGGCGGCACCCGCGATGCCCAGACCTGGTTCACCGACACTGTGCTCAAGGACCAGAACGGCCGCGAGCTGCGCTTCTACAGCGATGTGCTCAAGGACAAGGTGGTGATGCTCAACGTGATCTTCACCCACTGCACCGACGCCTGCCCGCTGATTACCCGCAAGTTGCGCGAAGTGCGCGAGACCATGGGGCCGCAGCTGGCCAGCCAGGTGACCTTCGTGTCGATCAGCAGCGACCCGCTCAACGACACCCCCGAAGTGCTCAAGGCTTTTGCCGAGAAGCAGGGCGTGGATGGGCCCAACTGGTTGTTCCTGACGGGTGACAAGGCCAATGTCGACCTGGTGCTCGGCCGCATCGGCCAGTTCCTGCCCAGCCCCGAGCAGCATTCGACACAGCTGATTGCCGGCGACGTGGCCGGCAAGCGCTGGAGCAAGATCCGCCCGGATGCACCGCCTGCGGCGATTGCCCAGCGCATGCAGTTGCTGGCACTGCCTTTGGCAGGGCGGTGAGCATCATGAATGCCTTGGTGGCCTTGTGCTGTTGCTGCCGGCCTCATCGCCGGCAAGCCGGCTCCCACAGGTATGACACTGCCTTCAGGCACGCTGCGATCTTTGTGGGAGCTGGCTTGCCGGCGATGAGGCCTGAGCAGGCTGGAAAAGCCATGAGCACGATCCTGGTTGTGCTTTTGAGCCTGATGTTTTGTGCTCCGGCCTTTGCCCTGGACCTCAGCGCCAACGAACAAGCCGGCAAACACCTCTACCGCGAAGGCGTCTCCAGCAGCGACGCACAACTACAAGCCCGTGTAGGCGCCAGTGACATGACGGTCCCCGCCAGCGTGCTGCCCTGTGCCAGCTGCCACGGCAACGATGGCCGCGGCCGCGCCGAAGGGGGAGTACGCCCGCCCAGCCTCGACTGGCAGCGCCTGGCGCAAGGCCAGGGCGAACGCGAGGTCAACGGACGCCGCTATCCGGCCTATACCAACAGCAGCCTGGCCCGGGCCATTCAGCACGGCGTCGACCCGGCCGGCAATCGCCTGGACCCGGCCATGCCACGCTTCGAGCTGACCCTGGCCGACCAGCGCAACCTCACGGCCTACCTCAAGCGCCTGGCCCAGGAACGCGACCCCGGCGTGGAGGAGGGCGTGCTGCGCCTGGGCACCTTGCTGCCGGCATCCGGCCCACTGGCCGAGGCCGGGCAGGTGGTGCGTGCGGTACTGGAAGACGGCCTGACGCAACTCAACCGGCAGGGTGGCATCCACGGGCGACGCCTGGAACTGGTGGTGCTCGACCCGGGCGCCGACCCGGCCAGCGCCGAACGGGCACTGCAGCAGTTGCTGGAGCAGGAGCGGGTGTTCGCCCTGATCGCGCCATTGGTACCCATGCTCGACCAGCGCCTGGCAACCTTGCTGGCGCCACACAATGTACCGCTGATCGGCAGCACCCCACGCAGCGGCGGCAGCCCACAGATTTTCGACCCGTTGCCCGGCTTGCCCGCGCAATTGCTGAGCCTGGCCGGCCACGCCCGCGCGTCGCTGGGCCTGGCAGCGGGCGACCTGCGTGTGGTGTATGCCGGCAATGAACATGCGACGTTGGCCGAGCAGGTGCGCGAACGCCTGCAGCAGCAGGGCTGGGCAACACCTGCGGCCCAGGCCTTTGCCGGCCAGGCCGTGGACGGGCAGGGCATTGTCTTCCTCGGCCGTGCCCAGGCCTTTGCCGAACTGGCTTCGGCGCTGCAGTCAGCCGGCCGCCAGCCATACCTGTTTGGCGCCTCCAGCCAAGTGACCGGCGCCGTGGCGCGCTTGCCCGAGTTCTGGTCGCAAAGGGTGTTCCTGGCTTATCCCTACGTGCCCGAGGACTGGACCGAACAGGGCCTGGCGACCCTGGCCGGCCTGCAGCAGCGCCAGGGCCTCGACCCCCGCCAGGCGTCGTTGCAGGTCAACACCCTGTGCGCCCTGCGCCTGTTGAGCGAAGCGTTGAAGCAGACTGGCCGTGACACCAGCCGCGAGCAGCTGATTGCCGCGCTGGAAGGCCTGCATGATGTGTCCACCGGCCTGACCCCGGCCCTGGGCTTCGGCCCCGGTCGCCGCCAGGGCATGGCCGGTGCCCATGTGGTGGCGGTGGCCCTGCCCGGGCCGCGCTTTACCGCGGTCACCCCGTACCGGCCACTGCCGGACAGCCCTTGAGCGGAGGTTGCCATGCGTGTTCTGTTGTTGTGCCTGTTGCAGGTGCTGGCCAAGGCAAGCTGGGCCGATATGCCGGCGGCGCGGGTCAACGGTGTGGAGATCGAGACGATGCGCCTGGAGCGCTATTTCAGCGAATACCTGGACGCCCAGGGCCGCGCGGTCGCCAGCATCCGCAACCCGAACCTGTACCAGCGCCTGCGCGATCAGGCCCTGGATGAACTGATCGACAAGGAGCTGTTGTGGCAGGAGGCTCAGCGCCTCGGCATAGCCATCAGCGACGAGCAGGTGTCGGCACATGTGGGCGAGATCGAGGCCGCGCTTGGCAGCCCGGCAATTTTTGAGCGGCGGCTGGCGGAAGCGGGCTTCGATAGGGCACAGTACAATGAGTACACCCGGCGCGAGCTGGCCGCGCAGCAGGTGTACGCCCAGCTCAGCGCGGTCGCCGCGCCCAGCGAGGCCGAAGTGGAGGCATTCTATGATGCCAATTCGCAAAACCTGCAAGGAGTGCAGCAACAAAGTGACGAGCCTTCGGTCATACGCGAACAGGGCCTGGTCCTGGCCAGGGCCACGCTCATCGGGCAGCGGGAGGCGCAGGCGCGCCAGTCCGTGCGCCAACGTTTGCGTGCGTCCGCTACCGTGGAGATCGCCGACTGAGGCCCCTGATGGCGTTTCCCCAATGCTGGGGAATAACGAAATGGCAGTGTGCCATCAGTTTCCCCGCATGTGGGGAACGGGGCCGGTGCGCCTGTTTGCCGCGTTGCGGGGAGTGATCGGTGCTCCTGCAAAATCAATGAGTTACGGTTATTCAGCATGACTATTCACGCCTGGCACGAAGCCTGCTCAAGCCTGTACAGGGGCGCACTTCGCAGACCGGGTTACCGGGCAGTTCTTGGGAGTCGACCTTGGTGAACAGAGTATTGGTAGTCGATGACGAACAGACTCTTGCGCAGAACCTGCAAGCGTACCTGCAGGCGCAAGGCCTGGAAGTTCATGTTGCCCACGACGGTGCCAGTGGTATCGAGCAGGCTGCAAGCCTGGCACCGCAAGTGATCGTGCTGGATTACCGCTTGCCCGACATGGAGGGGTTTCAGGTTCTGGAGACCGTACGCAGGAACAGGCAGTGCCACTTCGTGCTGATTACCGCCCACCCCACCGTCGAGGTGCGTGAGCGGGCCGCCGAACTGGGTGTGAGCCATGTCCTGTTCAAGCCGTTCCCGTTGGTGGAACTGGCCCGTGCAGTCTTCGACCTGATGGGCATCGAGCGCCGGCGCAGGGCCACGGACAACCCGGCTGAAGGGTTCGTCGAACGACGCCAGAACAGGAACGAATCGTTCCCCCTGCAGTTGTACGATGGAAGCTGGGTATTGGCCGACCGCCGCCGTAATGGCGCCAAGCCCCCAGGGCCCGACGACGATCAACTGCTCACAGGGGAATAGCGGCGCCCGCACCCCTGGCCGAGCCAGCCTGCGACGCGCCCCTGAGCGGAGTCGCAGGCCATGCCAGAAGCATTCGATGCAACCGTTACGGCCTTATCGCCGGCAAGCCAGCTCCCACAGGATTCGCGTTGCCTTCAGGATTGCGCTGTACCTGTGGGAGCGGGCATGCCCGCGAAGAATCCAACACCATTCTCAGCCTACCCCCGCGACCTGCTGGCCCAGGCCCGCCTGCAAACCAGCGACGAACGCCTGCTCACCCGCCTGGAACAGCTGGCCGGCGACACCCCCGACACCTTCACCCAGCGCCTGGGCCTGACCCTGCATTACCCGGTGCTGGGCAGCCACACCCTGCTGGCCAGCAGCCCACGCTTCGACAAGGTCAGCCTGGCGATGTGCCTGAAGCGTGAATTCGTGCTGATCGAGCAGGGCGGCCAACTGCTGGGCGTGTTCGCCGACCCCTTCGATCACGCCCGCCTGGCCTGGATCGACGACGTGCTGCAAGGCGCACCGCTGTACCTGGCCCACGCCGCAGACCTGGCCACCTTCCTGGCCCGCCACGAAGAAAGCTTCCACGCCGTGGACGCCCTTGACCACGACGCCGAAACCAGCAGCGAAAGCGACCCGCTGCAGCGCCTGTCGCTGGCCAGCATCAGCGAAGACCAGAGCCGCGTGGTCAAGCTGGTCAACTCCACCCTGTACGACGCCCTCAAGCTGCACGCCAGCGACATCCACCTGGGCATGACCGGCCAGGGCCTGACCATCAAGTACCGTATCGACGGTGTGCTCAACGGCGCCGGCAAGGCCAGCGGCAGCGCCTTCGCCGACCAGGTGATCTCGCGCATCAAGGTGATGGCCGAGCTGGACATCGGCGAAAAACGCGTGCCCCAGGACGGCCGTTTCAAGGTTGCCGTGGGCGACCGGCAAATCGACTTCCGGGTATCGATCATGCCCAGCATCTTCGGCGAAGACGCGGTGCTGCGGGTGCTCGACAAGCAGGACCTTTCCGACCGGGTCAGCGGCGTGCAGCTGCAGGCCCTGGGCTTTGCCGAGGAAACCCTGCGCGCCCTGCGCCGGCTGGCCGCCGAGCCCTATGGCATGATCCTGGTCACCGGCCCCACCGGCAGCGGCAAGACCACCACCCTGTACGCCATGATCAGCGAGATCAACCACGGCGTGGACAAGATCATCACCATCGAGGACCCGGTCGAATATCAGCTGCCCGGCGTGTTGCAGATCCCGGTCAACGAGAAGAAGGGCCTGACGTTCGCCCGCGGCCTGCGCTCGATCCTGCGCCACGACCCGGACAAGATCCTGGTCGGTGAAATCCGCGATCCGGACACCGCGCAAATCGCCGTGCAGTCGGCGCTCACCGGCCACCTGGTGTTCACCACCATCCACGCCAACAACGTGTTCGATGTGATCGGCCGCTTCAGCCAGATGCAGGTCGACCCCTACAGCTTCGTCTCTGCGCTCAATGCGGTGCTGGCCCAGCGCCTGATCCGCCTGGCCTGCCCGCACTGCGCCACGCCGTGCGAAGTCGATGACGACACCCTGTACGGCGCAGGCCTGACCCGCGAGGGCGTGGCCGGCTGGAAGTTCGTCCGCGCCCAGGGTTGCGGCCAGTGCCGCGGCAGTGGCTACCGCGGCCGCAGCGCCATCGCCGAACTGCTGCACCTGGACGACGACCTGCGGCAGATGATCGTCGAGCGCCGCCCCCTGTCGCAAATCAAGAACCTCGCCTGCCAGCGCGGCCTGCGCCTGCTGCGGGCCTCGGCCCTGGACCTGGTCCGGGATGGCCGTACCACTCTCGAGGAGATCAACCGTGTCACATTCATCTGATCGTGGCGCTTACAGATACAGTGCCGTACTCGGCGCCGAAGGTGCAGGCCTGGGTAGCTGGCACGCCAATCACCACCAATGGCTGGGCAGCCGCGACTTCACCTGCGATGCCACCCAACCGGCCTGGGAGGCCGCCGTCGATGCCCTGGCCACGCTGCTGGCCGAGCATGCCGTGCGCGGTGCCCAGTTGCGGGTGCTGCTGTCGGCCCGCTACAGCCGCTTCTGCCTGGTGCCCTGGAGTGATGCCATCAGCCACCCGCGCGAACTGGACGCCTACGCCCGGGCCTGTTTCGAAAACCTCTACGGGCAGCCGCTGGACGACTGGCGCATCGTGCTGTCGCCCGAGCCGGCCGGCGCCGCGCGCATCGCCACGGCGCTGCCCGAAGCCCTGCTGCAGCGGCTGCAGGCGCTGGGCCGGGAAAGCCACCTGAGCCTGCGCTCGGTGCAGCCGTACCTGATGGCCGCCTACAACCGCTGCTCGGCGCAGCTGGGGCAGGGCGACTTCCTGTTCGTCCTGGCCGAACCGCGCCGCAGCGTGCTGCTGCTGGCTGCTGGCGGGGCCTGGCAGCAAGTGCTGGCGCAAGGCTGCGCCGACAGCGACCAGGCCCTGCAAGCATTGATCGAGCGCACCTGCGAGCTGTACGGCGAGCACCTGCCACGGGTCTACCTGCATGCCCCGGGCCGGGGCGAAGTGCCGCAACTGGCGGCGGTGCAGCTGTGCCAGCCGGCCAGCGACGCCGACCCGCTGTGCGCCATGTGGCGGGCGGTGGCCTGACATGCGCCGCCTCGACCTGGAATTCCAGCCCCGGCGCAACAGCCCGTTGGCCTGGTCGCTGCTGGCCGTGGCGAGTGCCATGGTCGCCGGCCTGGTGCTGCTGCAACAAAGCTTGCAGGCCGAGCAGGTCGAAGTGGAGGCCAGCGTGCACAGCCTGGAGCAGCAACTGGGCCGTCGCCCGGCCACTGTCGCACCGCTGGGCAGCGCCGCCAACCGCGAACAGGCCGAGCGCCTGGCGCAGATGCAAAGCGTGTCGCAGCAGCTGCAACGGCCCTGGCAGCAGCTGTTCGCCATGCTTGAAGCGCAACCCCAGGACGACGTGGCGCTGCTCAGCCTGGCCCCCGACGCGCGCAAAGGCCAGCTGCGCATCACCGCCGAGGCGCGCAACCTGGAAGCGATGCTGCAGTACCACCAGCGCCTGGAAGCCAGTGCCGAGCTCAGCGATGTGTCGCTGCTCAACCACGAGGTGCTGGCCGCGCAGCCCGAGCACCCGGTGCGCTTCACCCTCACCGCTACCTGGGAGACCGGCCATGCGCGCCCGTGAATCGCTGAACAGCCTGATCCTCCAGGAACGCCTGCGTCGCGTCGGCCCGGTCGGCCTGGCTGCGGTTGCGGTGGGCCTGCTGGCCTTGGGCGTGCTGTGCGCCGGGGTGTTGCCGCAATGGCAGAACCTGCGCGAGCTGCGCGCTGCTGAAGCGGACGCCAGCGTGCAGGTCGAGCGGGTCAGGCGTGGCGAGCTGAAAATCGCCATCAAGCCCGAGCAGCAGGCCCTCGACAGCCTGCGCCAGCAACTGCCGGGGCAGCCCCGGGCCAGCGAGCTGATCGAGCGCCTGTACCACTTGGCCAGCGCCGAGCATATCAGCCTGGCGCGTGGCGAATATGCCCTGGGCATCGACCCCAGGACGCAACTGGCGCGCTACCAGATCGTGCTGCCGGTACGCGGCAGCTACCCGCAGATTCGCGGTTTTCTCAAGGGCCTGCTCAAGCAGTTGCCGACCCTGGTGCTGGAAGACCTGGAGCTGCAACGCAAACGCATTGGCGACAGCGAGCTCAATGCCCGCCTGCGCATGACCCTTTACCTGTCGAGGTCGTGATGAACACACAACGTGCTGTCATCTGGGTTGGCTTCCTCGGCGTGAGCGCGGCGCTGGCCTGGGCCCCGGGCCATTGGTTCGGCGAGGAAGACAGTGTTGCCCCCTTCGCGGGCGCGCCCGCTCCCACAGGAGCTGTGGGCGCCGCCGACCCTGTGGGAGCGGGCGCGTCGGGGCGCCGAACCACCGCGAAAGGGCCGGAACAAGCCTCCAGAGATCTCTTCCCGACCCAGCAATGGACCAAACCCCAGGCCCTGGCCACCGTCACCGAACAACCCGTGGTCACCGCACCCGCCGTAGCCGCAGCCCCGACTGCCCCGGCCCTGCCATTCCAGTTCATTGGCCGCATTGGCGACCGCGACGACCTGCAGATCTTCCTGCAGAGCGGCGAAAAACTCTACGTCGTGCGCCAGGGCGACGTGATCGAAGACACCTACCGCCTCGAACGGGTATCGGCCAGCGAGCTGCACCTGGTCTACCTGCCTTTGCATCAGTCGCAGACTTTGTCTGTAGGGAGCGCACCATGAAGTCGTCAAAGCTGTGCAAACCGGCTCCGTTCCTGCTAGTGGCGCTGTGCGTGGCCATTGCCGGCTGCGGCTCCAGCGCGGTACGCAAGGACAGCGACCAGCTGATGAAGGAGGGCCAGTACGAAGCCGGCATCGCCCGCCTGGAAGAAGCCCTGCGCGAGGACCCGCGTGACACCGAGCTGAACATCGCCCTGGCCCACAGCCGCCAGGCCGCGGTCGAGGCGCTGCTGACCCAGGCCGACGCCGACCGCATCCGCCACGACTTCGCCAGCGCCCGCATGGGCTATGGCCGGGTGCTGACCCTGGAGCCGAACAACCGCCGCGCCCAGGAAGGCATCCGCCAGCTGGAGCTGATCCGCACCCTCGACGAGCGCGTGGCGCTGGGCCAGGCGGCGCTGCGCCAGGGTGACCTGTTCGGTGCCGAGCGCTACATGCGCGAAGTGCTGCGACTGGACCCGCAGAACCAGAAGGGCATTGCCCTGCGCAGCGACATCGAGAACGTGCAGGCGCGCACCGCGCAACCGTTCCCGCAGCTGCGCAGCAAGCTGGAGCGGCCGGTGACCCTGGAGTTTCGCGATGCCAACCTGAAGACCATCTTCGAGGTGCTGTCCCAGGTCGCCGGCATCAACTTCATCTTCGACAAGGACATGCGCCCGGACATGAAGGCCACCATCTTCGTGCGCGAGTTGCGCATCGAGGACGCCGTGGCGCTGCTGCTGGAACAGAACCAGCTGCGGCAGAAGATCGTCAACGAAAACACCCTGATGATCTACCCCGACTCGCCGCAGAAGACCAAGGACTACCAGGAACTGGTCATGCGCACCTTCTACCTGACCAGCATCGACTCCAACACTGCGCTGAACATGGTCAAGACCATGCTCAAGACCCGCGACGTGTTCGTCGACGAACGCCTCAACACCCTGACCATGCGCGACACCCCCGATGCCGTGCGCATGGCCGAGAAGCTGCTGCAGTCGCAGGACCAGTCCAACCCCGAGGTGGTGCTGGAAGTGGAAGTGATGGAAGTGGCCACTTCGCGCATCCTCGACCTCGGCCTGCAATGGCCCAACACCTTCGGCGTGCTGAGCTCCGACGGCCAGCCGGTGAGCGTGCTCGACCAGCTCAAGGGCATCGACTCCAGCCGCATCAGCATCGCGCCGGCGCCGCAGGCCAAGATCAACGCCCAGGACAAGGACATCAACACCCTGGCCAGCCCGGTGATCCGCGTCAGCAACCGTGAACAGGCGCGCATCCACATCGGCCAGCGGGTACCGATCATCAGCGCCACCTCGGTGCCGTCCACCCAGGGCCCGGTGATCACCGAAAGCGTCACCTACCTGGACGTGGGCCTGAAGCTCGAGGTGCAGCCCACCGTGCACCTGAACAACGAAGTGGCGATCAAGGTAGCCCTGGAGGTGAGCAACGCCACCCCGCTGGAAGCCACGCGCCAAGGCACCATCCCGGTCCAGGTAGACACCCGTAACGCCCAGACCACCCTGCGCCTGCACGATGGCGAAACCCAGGTGCTGGCCGGCCTGGTGCGCAACGACCACAACGCCAGCGGCAACAAGATCCCGGGCCTTGGCGACATCCCTGGCCTGGGCCGGCTGTTCGGCAGCAACAAGGACGACATGAGCAAGTCGGAGCTGGTGCTGGCGATCACCCCGCGCATCGTGCGCAACCTGCCGTACCAGAGCCCGTCGGACATGGAGTTCGCCACCGGCACCGAGTCGGCCATGCAGGTGCGGCAGATGGCGCCGTTGCCGCCGGAGGATGTGCCTGGCAATGCCCCGGCCACCGATGCCCCGGTGGTGGAAAGCCAAATGGCGATCGCCCCGGCCAAAGGGAGCCCGCGGCCATGATCGCGCAGCGCCGCATGCAGGGCTTCAGCCTGATCGAGGTGGTGCTGACCCTGGCACTGCTCGGGCTGCTTGCCAGCATGGCCGCGCCGCTGACCGAAACCGTGGTGCGCCGCGGCAAGGAACAGCAGCTGCGCGAGGCGCTGTACCAGATTCGCGACGCCATCGACGCCTACAAGCGCGCGTTCGATGCCGGCTACATCGAGAAGCGCCTGGACGCCAGTGGCTACCCGCCGAACCTGCAGGTGCTGGTCGACGGCGTGCGCGATGTGCGCAGCGCCAAGGGCGCCAAGTTCTACTTCCTGCGGCGCATCCCGCACGACCCGCTGGTGGCGGCCAAGGGTGAGGACGAAGGCGGGTGGGGGCTGCGCGCCTACGACAGCAGCCCCGACAACCCGCGCGAAGGCGAAGACGTGTTCGACGTGTATTCCAAGGCCCGCGGCAAAGGCCTGAACAACATCCCCTACGGGCAATGGTGACAGCCATGAAACGCAGCAAAGGCTTCACCCTGATCGAACTGCTGGTGGTGCTGGCGATCATCGCCACGCTGATGACCATCGCCATGCCGCGCTACTTCAACAGCCTGGAAAGCTCCCGCGAAGCCACCCTGCGCCAGAGCCTGGCGGTGCTGCGCGAGGCGCTGGACCACTACTACGGCGACACCGGCCACTACCCGGACTCGCTGGAGCAGTTGGTGGAACAGCGTTACCTGCGCAACACCCCGATCGACCCGATCACCGAGCGCAGCGATGCCTGGCAGCTGGTGCCACCGCCTGAAGGCGTGGCCGGCGGCGTGGCCGATATCAAGAGCGGTGCCACAGGGAGGGCGCGCGATGGCAGCCTGTTCGCGGAATGGTAAGGCCGACGCCGGCTTTACCTACCTGGGCGTGTTGCTGCTGATTGCGGTCAGCAGCGTGGCCCTGGCCGCCACCGGCACGCTCTGGGCCAGTGCCGCCCAGCGTGACCGCGAACGCCAGCTGTTGTGGGTGGGCAGCCAGTATGCCCAGGCCCTGCGCAGCTACTACCGCGCCTCGCCGGGGCTGGCCCAGTATCCGCAGGAACTGGCCGACCTGCTGCAGGACAACCGCTTCCCGCAGGCCAGGCGGCACATTCGCCGGCTGTACCCCGACCCCATCACCAACAGTGACGATTGGGGCCTGCTGCGCTCGATCGATGGCCGCATCACCGGCGTGCACAGCCGCTCGGACGCCACCCCGTTCAAGCGCAGTGGCTTCAGCGCCGAATGGAGCGGTTTCGATGGGCTGGAACATTACAGCGACTGGCAGTTCGTCGCCGAGCAGGCCTTTACCGAAAGTGCCGGTGGCGTGCAGACCCATGCCGGCCCGGGAGACACGCCATGAGCCGCCTGGCCGCGCTGTGCCTGGGCCTGCTGCTGGTGGCAGTGCTGGCCACCTCGGCCAGGGCCAGGGCCGGGGACGAGGACGAGATGCAAGGCTTCATCGTCGACAACACCATCTCGCACATCGGCCACGACTTTTACTACTACTTCGCCGACCGCCTGCGCGCCACCAGCCGGCTTGATTTCAACCTGGTGGTGCGCGAACGCCCGGATGCCCGTTGGGGCAGCCTGGTCACCGTGGAATTCGAGCGTGAGGTGGTGTACCGCCGCTTCCTGCCGCCGAACACCACCGAGCTCAAGGACGAGGCCGTTGCAGCAGCCGACCTGGTCAAGCAGCAAATCATCCAACGCAAGTTGCAACGCCTGCTGCAGGACACCACCGATCTGGAGAGGGACGAGCTATGAAGCACCACATACCCTGTTGCATCGCCGCCTGCCTGTTTGCCAGCGCATGTGCCGCCCAGGCCACCGAGCTGGTGTACACCCCGGTCAACCCGGCCTTTGGCGGCAACCCGCTCAATGGCACCTGGTTGCTGAACAACGCCCAGGCGCAGAACGACTACGACGACCCCGACCTCAAGGACCGTTCCTCGGCCTTTACCGGCACCACGGCCCTGGAGCGCTTCAGCAACCAGCTGGAGTCGCGGATGTTGTCGCAGTTGCTGGACAACATCAGTAACGGCAACACCGGCAGCATGGCGACCGATGCGTTTCTCATCGACGTCATCGACGATTCCGGGGCCCTGAGCATCAAGGTCACCGATCGCGCCACAGGAGAAATTTCGATCATTGAGGTCAGCGGCCTGAACCCTTGAGGGGCAAGGCTATTTGTTGGGGAGAGAACACCATGAAACGTCTGCTGAGCACGCTGCTGATCCTCACCGCCCTGGGTCTGCACGGTTGTGGCCTGCGCGAACCGATGCCCGCCGAACAGGACTCGGAAACCCCGACCCTGACCCCCCGTGCGTCGACCTACTACGACCTGATCAACATGCCACGGCCAAAGGGCCGGTTGATGGCGGTGGTGTACGGTTTCCGCGACCAGACCGGGCAGTACAAGCCGACCCCGGCCAGCTCTTTCTCCACCAGCGTCACCCAGGGCGCGGCAAGCATGCTGATGGACGCCCTGAACGCCAGCGGCTGGTTCGTGGTGCTGGAGCGTGAAGGCCTGCAGAACCTGCTGACCGAGCGCAAGATCATCCGAGCTTCGCAGAAAAAGCCCGACGTGCCGGAAAACATCATGGGTGAACTGCCACCGCTGCAGGCCGCCAACCTGATGCTGGAGGGCGGCATCATCGCCTACGACACCAACGTGCGCAGCGGCGGCGAAGGTGCCCGCTACTTAGGTATAGACATCTCCCGCGAGTACCGGGTCGACCAGGTGACCGTGAACCTGCGCGCGGTGGACGTGCGCACCGGGCAGGTGCTGGCCAATGTGATGACCAGCAAGACCATCTATTCGGTCGGCCGTAGTGCCGGGGTGTTCAAGTTCATCGAGTTCAAGAAGTTGCTCGAGGCCGAGGTGGGGTACACCACCAACGAACCGGCGCAGCTGTGCGTGTTGTCGGCGATCGAGGCGGCGGTGGGGCATTTGCTGGCGCAGGGGATTGAACGGCGGCTGTGGCAGGTGGCGGGGGATGCGGGGGAGGGACAGGCTACGGTGGACAAGTACCTGAGCCAGAATCAACAGCCTGATTGAGCTTGAGGGCCTCTTCGCGGGTGAACCCGCTCCCACAGGTTCAGCACCAACTCGAAGCCCGCGCCGTCCCTGTGGGAGCGGGCGCGCCCGCGAAGCAGGCGACGCGGTGAATGGCACCGGCTTTGCCGGTGTTCGCGGGCCTGCCCGCTCCCACAGGTACCGCGTGATCTCAAGTGCGACGCCGTCCCTGTGGGAGCGGGTTTACCCGCGAATGGGCCGGTGCCGGGTGTCTGGCGGGCGCCTGGGCTTTGTTGAAATCAAGCGGTAGCCGTGATTGAGCTTGAGGGCCTCTTCGCGGGTGAACCCGCTCCCACAGGTTCAGCTTCAACTCGAAGCCCGCGCCGTCCCTGTGGGAGCGGGCGCGCCCGCGAAGCAGGCGACGCGGAGGATGGCACCGGCGTTGCCGGTGTTCGCGGGCATGCCCGCTCCCACAGGTACCGTGTGATCTCAAGTGCGACGCCGGCCCTGTGGGAGCGGGTTTACCCGCGAATGGGACGGTGCCGGGTGTCTGGCGGGCATCTGGGCTTTGTTGAAATCAAGCGGCAGCCGTGACCGAACTCGAGGGCCTCTTCGCGGGTGAACCCGCTCCCACAAAGCTTGCGCAAGCTTCCAGATCTTGAGCAAGGCGGCGCTCCTGCGTGTCCCTTTACGTAAACGTCACCATATGCCACCTTCTACCTCAGCCTGATGACGGCCAGGGATTTCTCCCGCACACTGCGGAAAATTCCCAAGCCCGTTCCCCGCCACCTAGCGGGGCACAGCCGGAGTAGAAAATGGCGCGACAACTAATAACAAACGCCCACGACCCGCTGCACGAATCCCGCCAGGCCCGCCTGAAGCTGGCCAGCGAAGGCGAGCTGCCACTGGGCATGCTGCGCGACGAGATCGATGCCTCCTGGCGCCGCAGCCTGGGCCATGGCCTGGACTGCCTGCAGGGCGAGCAGGTCGGCCTGGGCCTGGAGCATGGCCACGACCTGCGCATGCTGCTGGAGCGCAACCGCCTGCTGGTCGACGCCGTTACCCCGGAACTGGACTACCTGGTCGCGCGCCAGGGCAAGGCCGGCATCGTTATCCTCGGCGACGCCCAGGCCAATGTGCTGGCCATCGAAGGGCAGAAGCACGTGCTGCAACGCGAGGGCCTGCGCGACCTGCATCCGGGCAGTTGCTGGAGCGAATCACTGCGCGGCACCAACGCCATCGGCACGGCAGTGGTGGAAGGCCGGCCGACGCTGATCAACTGCGGCGAACACTATCTCGACCGCCTCAGCCCGTTCTCCTGCACCTCGGTACCCCTGCGCGACCCGCGCGGCGAGGTGATCGGCGTGCTCGACATCACCCGTGAAGGGGTGATGGCGCAACCACAGGACAGCCTGTCGACACTGATGCTGGCGGCCGGCAACATAGAAAGCCGTATGTTCGGCCTGTGCCACCCGGAGCAATTGGTGCTGGCCTTCCACAGCCGCCCGCAATACCTCAACAGCGCCTGGCATGGCCTGCTGGCGCTGAGCCTGGACGGTGAAGTGCTGGCTGCCAACGACAGTGCCTGCCAGCTGTTGCAGGTGCCGCGCCATGAGCTGTTGGGCCGGCGCAGCAGCGACCTGCTGGGTGAACGGTCACCGGCCTTCATCGCCCGCCTGTGGCAGGGCGGGGTGAGCAGTGTGCAAACGGCCAAGGGCGAGTTCTACTTCCGCGCCCTGCAGTTGCCGCGCCACGGCCGGGTCAACGGCAGTACGCCGGTGAGCAAGCCGGCGTCGGGCAAGCAGTCCCCGGCGCTCGACGCGCTGGCCGGTGGCGACCCGCGCCTGGCGCGCAACCTGCGCATGGCCCGCCAGGGGCTGGGCAATGGCCTGCCGGTGCTGCTGCTGGGCGAGACCGGTACCGGCAAGGAAGTCGTCGCCCGGGCCCTGCACCAGGCCAGCCCGCGCGCCGACAAACCGTTCGTGGCCGTCAACTGCGCGGCCATCCCCGAAGGGCTGATCGAGTCCGAACTGTTCGGTTACCGTGAAGGCGCGTTCACCGGTTCGCGCCGGGGCGGCATGGTCGGCCGGCTGATGCAGGCCCATGGCGGCACGCTGTTCCTCGACGAAATCGGCGACATGCCGCTAGCGCTGCAGGCGCGCTTGTTGCGGGTACTGCAGGAACGGCGCGTGGCACCACTGGGGGCGGGCGACGAGCAGGACATCGACGTGGCATTGATCTGTGCCACGCACCGCGACCTCAAGCGCCTGGTGCAGGAGCAGCACTTCCGCGAAGACCTTTACTATCGAGTCAACGGCGTGTCGCTGCGCCTGCCGGCACTGCGCGAGCGTGATGACCTGGCGGCGATCATCCAGGGGCTGCTGGACAAGTCAGATGCCCGTGGCGTGACCTTGGACCCGGCCCTGACCGCGTTGCTCGAAGGCTTCGACTGGCCGGGCAACATCCGCCAGCTGGAAATGGTCGTGCGCACCGCGCTGGCCATGCGCGAGGACGGCGAGCAGGTGCTGACCCTCGATCACCTCACCGACTGCCTGCTGGACGAACTGGCCAGCGGCACCGCGCCTTCCGGAAGCCTCAAGGACAACGAGCTGGAGCTGATCCGTGGCGCCTTGGCGCGCCATCAGGGCAACGTGTCCGCGGCGGCCGAGGCGCTGGGTATCAGCCGGGCGACGCTGTACCGCAAGCTCAAACAGTTGCGCGGCTGACGTGGGCGGCCTGTTCGCCCGGCTGGTGGAGACCAGCGACCCTGTGCTCATGCGCCAGGCGTTGGCCTGGCTGTATGGTTTCGTGCGCCCCCATCGACGTGCCATCGGCCTGTTGCTCGGTTTGTCGCTGGGCGCCTCGTTGCTGGCGCTGGCGCAACCCTGGCTGGTCAAGACGCTGATCGACGAGGGGCTGCTGGCCAAGGATTACCAGACCCTCTGGCACATGGCCGCGATCATGATCGGCGCGGGCCTGCTGGGTACCGTGCTGGCCGGGGTCAACCGCTACCTGCACACGCGCTTGTCGGGGCGCATCCTGTTTGCCCTGCGCGACGACCTTTACCGCCACCTGCAGCAGCTGTCGCCGACGTTCTACGGGCGGCGGCGCATCGGCGACATCCTTTCGCGGCTGGATGGCGATGTGGCGGAAATCCAGCGCTTTGCCGTGGATTCGCTGTTTTCGGCGGTGTCGGCGGTGATCGGCCTGGTGGGCGCGGTGGTGTTGATGCTGATGCTGTCGTGGCAACTGTCGCTGCTGCTGGCGCTGCTGGTGCCCATCGAAGTGCTGTGGCTGCGCTGGATGCGGCGCAAGGTGGAGCGCGAAGTACGCAACCTGCGCGAACGCTCGGCAGATGTGTCATCGTTCCTGGTCGAAACCCTGCCGGCAATGAAGTTCATCCAGGCCGCCGGCCAGCAAGGCCGCGAGGCGGGGCGCCTGGACCAGCTGGGCCAGGGCTACATGCGCCAGCTGCTCAAGGTGCAGGTGACCGAATTCTTCACCCAGGCCATCCCTGGCACGCTGACCTCCTGGTGCCGCGCCTGCGCGTTCCTGGTCGGCGGTTGGTGGGTAATCCAGGGCACTTGGCAACTAGGTGCGCTGATCGCCTTTTCCACCTACATGGGCATGGCGGTAGGGCCGGTGCAGAGCCTGCTGGGCCTGTACGTGGCGGTGCAGCGCATGGCGGTGAGCCTGGGGCGGGTGATGGAACTGAAGCAGGAGGCCGTGGCCGTGCGCCCGGCAGCCAACCCGCAGCCGGTGCCCGACGGCCCGGGCGAATTGCGCCTCGAGGGGGTGAGTTTTGCCCATGAAGGGCGCCAGGGCGCGGTGCTGAACAACGTGCAGGTGTGCGTGCCGGGCGGCCTGAAGGTAGCCATCAGTGGTGCCTCGGGGGTGGGCAAGTCGACCCTGATCGACCTGCTGCAGCGCTTCTACGACCCGGACGCCGGGCGCATCCTGCTGGACGGCACCGACCTGCGCGAACTGGACCTGGCTGCGCTGCGCCGGCGCATTGCGGTGGTCAGCCAGGATATCGTGCTGTTCCGCGGCACCCTGGCACAGAACCTGGCCTACGGCGTGCCCGAGGCCAGCCGTGAGGAGCTGGAGCGGGTGGTGCGCCTGGCGCGGCTGGACAGCCTGGTCGACAGCCTGCCGCTGGGCCTGGACGGCCTGCTGGGTGAGCGTGGCCAGCAGTTGTCGGGCGGGCAGAAACAACGCATTGCCATTGCCCGCGCGGTGCTGCAGGCGCCGGCGATCCTGGTGCTGGACGAGGCCACCTCGGCGGTGGACGAAGCCACCGAGCGCGAAGTGATCGCGGCCATCGACCAGCTGTTCGCCGGCCGCACGCGCATCCTGATCAGCCACCGTGCTTCGACCCTGGCCGATGCCGACCTGCACCTGCAGCTGCACGCTGGCCAGTTGCAGGTGCTGCCCGAGGAGGTGATCAAGCATGGGCACTGACGTGCGTGTTGGCGTGATCGACAGTGGTTGCACGCCGGAGCAGGCCAGCGCCTTGCTGGGCGCGCGCCGCTTCTGGCTGGAGGACGGCCAGTTGCGCGAAGGTGACATGCTGCCCGACCAGCTTGGGCACGGTAGCGCGGTGCTCGCCGGCTTGCAGCGGGAGGCCGGGCCGGTGCCCGTGCTGCTGGCCCAGGTTTTCGGCGCCCAGGCCAGCACCAGTGCCTTGCAGGTGGCGGCCGCGCTGCTGTGGCTGGTGGAGGCGGGGGTTACGCTGGTCAACCTCAGCCTTGGCTTGCAGCAGGACCGGCCAGTGCTGCACCAGGCCTGCGCCGAGGCTTTGGCCGCGGGTGTGCTGTTGTGCGCCTCCAGCCCGGCCCAGGGCGGGCCGGTGTACCCGGCCAGTTACCCCGGGGTGATCCGGGTTACCGGCGATGCCCGCTGTGCACCGGGCCAGTGGTCCTGGCTGGGTACCCGGCAGGCGGACTTCGGCGGTTATGTGGGCGCGGGCGGCAGGGCGGGCGCGAGCCTGGGCTGTGCGGCCCTGAGTGGCAGGATCGCTGCGTTGCTGCGTGATGAGCCGGGCATGGACCACCAGCAGGTTCATGACTGGTTACGCCACCACGCGGCGTTTACCGGCCCCGAGCGACGAGGTGCCGGCCATGGCTGAACCGCGCATCGTGGTGCTGGGGGCAGGCCCTGCGGGTGCGGCCACGGCCATTGGCTTGCGGCGGCAGGGCTATGCGGTGACGGTGGTGTCCGAGTGGCGCCGGTTCGCCGCGGTCGAAGGGGTTTCGCAGCGGGTGCTGGACGGGCTGCGCCATGCCGGCCTTGGCGGGGCGTTGCGCCAGGCGGCGATGCCGGCGACTCGGCAAGTGCACTGGAACGGCCAGCAACTGCAACTGAACCAGGAGTTTCTACTCGACCGGCAAAGGTTTGACCGGGCGCTGCGCGACGACCTTCAGCGTGCGGGTGTGAGCGTGGTCGAGGGGCGGGTGCGTGAGGTGGTTCGCGAAGTCGGTCATGGCATTCGCCTGGACGACGGGCAGGTACTGCAGGCCGATTTCCTGGTCGAAGCCCGAGGCCGCCAGGCCCCGCTGGCTGCCGATCGCCTGCGCGGACCGGAGACGGTCAGCTTGCTGAATGTCTGGCAGGCCGCCCCCGGGGCGCCCGCGTCGGCAGTGGAAAGCCTGGCGGATGGCTGGGCGTGGATGGCGCGCCTGGAAGACGGCCGCTGCTACTGGCAAGTCACCCTGGACGCGGCCGGGCTGCCGGGCAAGGCCGGCTTGGCGGATTATTGCGCGGCGCGGCGAGCCGACAGCGCGCTGGTGGCCGAGCTGTTCGATGCCAGGGCATTGGCGCCGGCAGAGGTGCATGCGCGCAGCAGCACCGCGATTCTGGCCGGTGAGTGCGTCGGGCAGGACTGGATACGCGTGGGCGATGCCGCGATGGCCGTTGACCCACTGTCGGGCAACGGGATCTTCCAGTCGCTGTCTTCGGCGCTGCAGGCGCCGGTGGTGATCAATACCTTGCTGCGCAGGCCCGAGCGGGCCGGGTTGGCGCGGCAGTTTCACCAGCAGCGGATCGAACAGCTGTTTTTGCGTTTTGCCCGGATCGGGCGGGATTTCTATGGGCAAGAGCAGGGTCGGGTGGGGCAGCCATTCTGGGCGCGGCGGCAGGGTTGGCCGGACATGCAGGCATTGCACGTGGCGGCGGACTGGAGCGCGGTGAGGGTCGAGCGGCGGCCGGTGTTGCGTGACGGGCTGGTGGATGAGGCCGAGGTGGTGGTGACGGCGGATCAGCCGTTGGGGGTGTGGCATTTGCAGGGGGTGGAGCTGGCGCCGGTGGTGCGGGGGCTGCGTAGCGGCCGACCTCTCGAGGCAGTGTTGTCAGGCCTGCCAGGGGAGCAGCAAATGATGGTGCGGCGGTGGTTGTTGGAGCAGGGCTTGGCTTGAGATTGCCGGGGCCGCTTTGCGGCCCTTTCGCCGGCAAGCCAGCTCCCACAGGTTGCCACAGAGCCGGAGGCTTGTACTGTACCTGTGGGAGCTGGCTTGCCGGCGATAGGGCCCTCGAATCAGAAGAAAGTCCCGACGATCAGCTGCATATAGGTCCCGGTATCCCGCCCGCCCAACTGCGTCCCGCCATTGGCCGCGCTGCGCTCCGGCTTGTAGAACCCTACCAGCGGGCTGATCAGCAGGTGGTCGTTGACCATCCATTCCACATACAGGTCCAGCTCCCGCCCGCCCAGGTTGCCCTGGTCGGTGTCCAGCGTATCGAAGTCGAAGTACAGCGCGCCGACGGTCAGGTTGTCCCGTGGTTTGCCCTTCAGCGCCACGTGATGCACCTGGCTGTTGCTGTTGAACGGCCCGGCATAGTTGGCTGCCACCTCACCCTGGAACCAGGTGCCATAGCCACGGCTCAGGCCGTAGAACAGCGGGTCGAAGTCTTCGGAAAAGCGGCTGTAGCGGTAGGTGGCGGTGGGTGACCAGGGCAGTTCGGAAAAGGTCCAGTTGCCTTCCAGGTACCAGGCGTTCTCCCGCCCGCCGGTTTTGTCCTGGGTCACGTACTCGGCGGCCAGCTCCAGGTCTTTCACCCCCAGGTTGCCACGCCCGCGCAGGCTGGCGGTGTCCATGCCGTCGCGGTGTTCCAGGCCCATGATCTGCGCGTAGCGCTGGTCCACGTCGAGGCCGCGGATCCAGCTCAGGCCGACGGTGCCGGCTTCGGCGACGTGCTCCAGGTTGGCCACCGCCAGCGAGGTGTCGGCCTGGTAGTGGTTGTCAGACTTCAGCCACATCAGGTCGCTGCGCCAGCCTTGCTTGCCGCCCAGGCGCAGCACGGCGGTGCGGTCGAAGGCCTTGCGTGCGGCCAGGTAGTAGGCGCCGCCGCGGTCGAAGTTGGCGCCCAGGTCGACCTTGCCCAGGTTCACCGGGTCGCCCTGGATCAGGAAGCCGTCGCCCAGGGTCACCACCTGGCGGCCGCCGGAAATGTCCACGCCGTCTTCGCCCAGGGCCGGGAACAGGTTGGCCGAGTGCCAGCCCAGGTACAGGTCTTCGATGGCGGTGCGGCGCTCGTCACCCAGGGTCAGGCCGGCGGCATCGCCGTCGCCCCAGGTGGCGGAGCTGAGCAGGTTGAAGGCGCCGTAGAGCGCGCCGCTGTCGGCCAGGGCTTGGCTGCCGCTGAGGCCATATTTGACGTAGCCTTCCTGCCAGGCGGTGCTGCCGGGCTTGCGGTTGCCGGCCAGGTTGAAGCTTTCGTCGCTGTGGAAGGCGCCGAACAGGGCTTCGAGGTCGGCGTTGAGGGTGGTGCCGTCGTGGTTGTACAGCTCGTAGGCCTGGGTGACCGGGGCGGCGAACAGCAGGGCCAATGTGCAGGCGAGTTTGTGCCTCATGGTTTGCTCCATGTTTTTGTTGTTGTTTTCGGGTTGCCTGTACCGGCCTCTTCGCGGGCTTGCCCGCTCCCACAGGATTTCCTCAGGTCGTGAAAGGAGTGCAATACCTGTGGGAGCGGGCGAGCCCGCGAAGAGGCCGGTACAGGAAAATGATCAGAGCTTGATCAACACCGACTTCAGCTCGGTGTAGTGCTCGATGGCAGCCGCCCCCATCTCACGGCCGACGCCGGACATCTTGTAGCCGCCAAAGGGCAAGGCAGGGTCGAGGGCGCTGTGGCAGTTGACCCACACCGACCCCGACTTGATGCGCGGGATCATCCGGTGCACGGCGGCCAGGTCGTTGGACCAGATGCTCGCACCCAGGCCATAGGGGTTGTCGTTGGCCATGCCGATCACTTCGTCGATGTCATCGAACGGCATCGCCACCAGCACCGGCCCGAAGATCTCTTCCTGCACCAGGCGGTGGCGCTGGTCGACATCGACGATCACCGTCGGCTTGACGAAGTAGCCCGGCCCGAAGCCTTCGCCACCGCAGGCGATGGTCGCGCCCAGCTCGCGGCCAAGCTCGATGTAGCCGGTGACGCGGTCCTGCTGCTTGGCCGAGATCAGCGGGCCCATCTGCACCGCCGGGTCCAGGCCGCTGCCCAGCTTCATGCCGTTGGCGATGCCGGCGATGTCGGCCACCACGTTGTCGAAGTGCTTGCGGTGCACGTACAGGCGGGACCCGGCACAGCACACCTGGCCCTGGTTGAAGAAGATCGCCGTGGCCGCGCCGGCGGCGGCTTCCTGCAGGTTGGCGTCGGGCATGACGATGGTCGGCGACTTGCCGCCGAGTTCCAGGGTGACGCGGGTCATGTTGTCCATGGCCGCCTTGCCGATCAGCTTGCCGACCTCGGTGGAGCCGGTGAAGGTCAGCTTGTCCACGCCGGGGTGGCGGCTGAGTGCGGCGCCGGCGTTCAGGCCGGTGCCGGTGACCACGTTGAACACGCCAGCCGGGTAGCCGGCTTCGTCCACCAGCTCAGCCAGCTTGAGCACGCTCAGCGGTGTTTCGTCGGCGGGCTTGAGCACTACGGTGCAACCGGTAGCCAGGGCCGGGCCGAGCTTCCAGCAGGCCAGCAGCAGCGGGAAGTTCCAGGCGACGATGGCGCCGACCACGCCCACTGCCTCGCGCCGCACGAAACCATGGAACTGGTCGTTGGGCATCAACGGCATCGAGGCTTCGACGGTGCTACCCTCGATCTTGGTGGCCCAGCCGGCCATGTAGCGCAGGAAGTCGATGGCCAGTTGCACGTCCATCACCTGGGCAACGGCGGCGCTCTTGCCGTTGTTCAGGCATTCCAGTTCGGCCAGCTGGCGGGCGTCGCGCTCCATCAGGTCGGCCAGGCGCCACAGCAGGTTCTGCCGTTCGCGTGGGCGCAGGCGGCTCCACGGCGAATCATCGAAGGCCTGGCGCGCGGCGCGCACCGCGCGGTCGACATCTTCGGCCTCGGCGGCGGGCACTTCACCCAGTACCTCGCCAGTGGCCGGGTTGCGGAACGACAGGGTGCGACCGCTGGCGGCGTCCTGCCAGTCGGCGCCGATGCGCATCTTCAGCTTGCGTTCGAGAAAGGCGCGGGTGGCGGGCAGGATGGGCAGTTCGGAAAGCATGGGACGGTGCCTCTTGTCATTGGATGTGACAGGCATAGGCGCAATGGGCGTGCCAAGGTCGGTAGATGGCTGCAAACCCTTGAGCGGGTTGGGTTTTGTCCTTGTGCAAGGTTGAGATTGCAGGGTTGCGCTGTTGCACATTGAGACGGTGTGAGACGGTGGTGAAACAGTGGCTGTTCCGGCCTCTTCGCGGGCACGCCCGCTCCCACAGGGAATGCACAATGCCTGGAGCCGGTGCGATACCTGTAGGAGCGGGCATGCCCGCGAAGGCCTGCGCAGCAGGCCCTTGTCTCAGGATGAAACACCCTGTCGCGAAATGGCACGCTGCAATTGGCCATGCCTGCTGCTGGCCAAGGCCGGAAAACTGGCTAAAAGGTTGAAAGAAAACACTTTTACATCACCTGGCACAGTTCCTGTATCACAACCGTCACATGCACACCTGCTGTACCAAAGCGTGCGAAAACGATAAGAACAACAACCGTGGAGGTCTGACCTTGAAGACGACTCGACTCCGGCGGCATGCGGGCAAACTGGCGCTGGTCGCCGCCGCGCTGCTGAGCACCCAGGCCATGGCGGCCGAGCAGGGCCCGAGCCTGTTGCAGAACAAGTGCATGGGGTGCCATATCCCCGAAGGCAACGACACCTACAGCCGTATCAGCCACCAGCGCAAGACGCCGGAAGGCTGGCTGATGAGCATCGCCCGCATGCAGGTGATGCATGGCCTGCAGATCAGCGACGACGACCGCCGCACCCTGGTCAAGTACCTGGCCGACAAGCAGGGCCTGGCGCCCAGCGAAACCGATGGCGTGCGTTATGCCATGGAGCGCCGGCTGAATACCGTCGAGCAGTTCGACACCCAGCTCAGCGAAACCTGTGGCCGTTGCCACTCCGGTGCCCGTGTCGCCTTGCAGCGGCGCCCGGCCAAGGAATGGGAGCACCTGGTCAACTTCCATCTCGGCCAGTGGCCGTCCCTCGAATACCAGGCCCAGGCGCGTGACCGCGACTGGCTGCCGATCGCCCTGCAGCAAGTGGTGCCGGACCTGGCCAAGCGCTACCCGCTGGAAAGCGCGGCGTGGGCCGAATGGCAGAAAGCCAGGCCCAAGGCCAACGCGCTGCCGGGCCAGTGGGCATTCAGCGGTCACATGCTGGCCAAGGGCGATGTGCGCGGGGTGATGAGTGTCACGCCTGACCAGGGCGATACCTTCAAGGTCGAGGTCAAGGGCGCTTATGCCGACGGCACGCCGTTCAATGGCAGCGGTTCGGCGATCCTCTACAACGGCTATGAATGGCGTGGCAACGTCAAGGTCGGCGACGCCAACCTGCGCCAGGTGTTCGCCGCGCTGGATGGCGAAATGAAGGGCCGCATGTTCGAGGCCGAGCACGACGAGCGTGGCCTGGACTTCACCGCGGTGAAGGAGGGCAAGGCGCGCCTGCTGGCGGTACAACCGGCATTCATCAAGGCCGGTGGCGAAAGCGAGATCACCTTGGTCGGCAGCGGCCTGGCCGGCAAACCGGACCTGGGCGCTGGCGTGGAAGTGACCGAGGTGCTGGAGCAGACCCCAACCCTGGTACGGGTGAAGGCCCGCGCCGCGGCCGATGCCAAGCCTGGCCAGCGCGAAGTCGCCGTAGGGGCGCTCAAGGGCGTCAACCTGGCGGTGTACGACAAGGTCGAGGAAGTGAAAGTGGTGCCGGCGTTCTCCATCGCCCGCATCGGCGAAAACGGCGCCTCGGTGCCCAAGGTGCAGGGCCGTTTCGAGGCCGAAGCCTGGGGCAAGGACGCCAATGGCCAGCCGCTGCGCATCGGCTACCTGCCGGCCAGCTGGAAGGTCGAGCCGTTCAACGAGCGTGCGGTCGAGGACGAAGACGTCAAGTTCGCCGGGAAGATGCAGGCCGATGGCGTGTTCGTGCCAGGCGGTGCCGGCCCCAACCCGGAGCGCAAGATGATGACCAACAACGCCGGCAACCTGAAGGTCATCGCCACCCTGGCCGACGGTGGCCAGACTGGCGAAGGGCACATGATCGTCACCGTACAGCGCTGGAACAACCCGCCGCTGCCGTAACGGCAGGGGCTTACGGTTTTCCAACGGATCGATTATCGGGAGGTCGCCATGGGCGCGCTACTGAACCTGGTCGAACGCAACCTGCATGAAGTGCAGGTCGACGCCGACCGCATGCTGTTCCATATCCCCAGCAGTTCGCTGTTCACCGCTGACGCGGTGACCGGCGGCATCATCGACACCCTGCGCCAGCAAGGCTGCTCGGCCGAGGAGCTGATGCAGCGCCTTGGCCAGCAGTTTGCCGGCAGCGATATCCAGGACACCCTGCGCGAGCTGATCGCGCTGGAACTGGTCAGCGACGGCTCGCCGCTGACCCCGGAAATCGCCCTCAAGCAGGTCGAGCGCACGGCGCTGAACACCGTGGTGCTCAACGTCAACACCGGCTGCAACCTCAGCTGCACCTACTGCTACAAGGAAGACCTGGACAAACCGTCCGCGGGCAAGAAGATGAGTATCGCCACCGCCGAGGCTTCGGTGGAGATGCTGCTCAAGGAGTCGCCCGACGAGCAGCGCTACAGCGTGGTGTTCTTCGGTGGCGAGCCGCTGTCCAACCGGCCACTGATCGAGCACATGGTCGCCTACTGCGAGCGGCGCTTCGCCGAGGCCGGCAAGCAGGTGGAGTTCATCATGACCACCAATGCCACCTTGCTCACCGAAGAGATCATCGACTGGCTCAATGCCCACCGCTTCGGCCTGTCGATCAGCATCGACGGCCCCAAGACCGTGCACGACCGCAACCGTATCACCGTGGGCGGGCAGGGCACCTATGACGTGGTGCGGCGCAAGGTCGACATGCTGCTGTCGCGCTACCACAGCCGCCCGGTGGGTGCGCGGGTCACGCTGACCCGTGGCATCACCGACGTCGAGACCATCTGGAACCACCTGTTCAACGAACTGGGCTTCGCTGAAGTCGGCTTTGCCCCGGTCACCTCCGGTGACATGGCCAACTTCAACCTCACCGGCGAAGAACTGGTGCAGGTGTTCGCCAACATGAAGGCGCTGGGCCGGCGCTACCTGGAGGCTGCGCTGGAGCACCGCAACATCGGCTTCTCCAACCTGCACCAGCTGATCACCGACATCCACGAAGGCCACAAGAAGGCCCTGCCGTGCGGCGCCGGGCTGAAGATGCTGGCCGTGGACCATGAGGGCGAGCTGAACCTGTGCCACCGCTTCACCGGCTCCAGCCTGCCGACCTTCGGCAATGTGCACCAGGGCGTGAAGCAGGCGCAGCTCAACGACTTCCTGTCGCAGCGCCTGGACCGCAGCAACACCGGCTGCGACAGCTGCCGCATCCGCAACCTGTGCTCCGGCGGCTGCTACCACGAAAGCTATGCCCGCTATGGCGACCCGCAGCACCCGACCTACCACTATTGCGAACTGATGCGCGACTGGGTCGACTTCGGCATCGAAGTCTACAGCCGCATCATGGCCGCCAACCCGGCCTTCATCGATCGCTACATCACCCCGCGGAAGGCGCACTGACATGAAGCACTTGAAGCCCCTGAACAACAAGGCGCGCATCCTCGAGCAGGCCGCCGCCGAAGACCGCGTCGAAGAAGTCATGGCCATGAGCGCAGTGGCGGGCTGCACCGCCACCACCGACCCGGGCTGGGAAGTGGACGCCTTTGGTGGCGTGAGCTCGCTGTGCCAGCCGATGGAGGCCGACCTGTATGGCTGCTCCGACCCTTGCTGGTGGCCGGCCCAGGTGCCGGACATGATGAGCACCTACCAGGACTGGAACGCCCAGGCGAGCAACTCGGCGGAAGACTGGCGCAACCTCGGCACCGTGTTCCCGAAAGACAAGTGACCGGCCCAACAAGAATGACAAGGGGAAACCGCATGAAAGCTGGACGCTGCGCGTCACTCGCGCTCACCATCGCCGCCACGGCCTGTGCCGGGCTGGCACAGGCCGCCGACACCGGGCCGGCGCTGAAGGCTGGCCACGAATACATGATCGTGACCAACTACCCGAACAACCTGCACGTGGTCGATGTGGCCAGTGACACGGTGTACAAGAGCTGCGTGATGCCCGACAAGTTCGGCCCCGGCACCGCGATGATGGCGCCGGACAACCGCACCGCCTACGTGCTCAACAACCACTACGGCGACATCTACGGCATCGATCTGGACACCTGCAAGAATACCTTCCACGCCAACCTGTCCAGTGTGCCGGGTGAGGTGGGCCGGTCGATGTACTCGTTCGCCATCAGCCCGGACGGCAAGGAAGTGTACGCCACGGTCAACCCGACCCAGCGCCTGAACGACCACTACGTGGTCAAGCCACCGCGGCTGGAAGTGTTCAGTACCGCCGATGGCCTGGAGGCCAAGCCGGTGCGCACCTTCCCGATGCCGCGCCAGGTGTACCTGATGCGTGCGGCGGACGATGGCAGCCTGTACGTCGCCGGGCCGGACATCTACAAGATGGATGTGAAGACCGGCAAGTACACGGTGGCCTTGCCGCTGCGCAACTGGAACCGCAAAGGCTACAGCGCCCCGGACGTGCTGTACTTCTGGCCGCACCAGAGCCCGCGCCACGAGTTCTCGATGCTGTACACCATTGCCAGGTTCAAGGATGACAAGCAGGACCCGGCCACCGCCGATCTGCTGTATGGCTACCTGAGCGTCGACCTGAAGACCGGCAAGACCCACACCCAGGAATTTGCCGACCTGACCGAGCTGTACTTCACCGGGCTGCGTTCGCCGAAAGACCCGAACCAGATCTACGGCGTGCTCAACCGCCTGGCCAAGTACGACCTCGAACAGCGCAAGCTGATCAAGGCGGCGAATCTGGACCACACTTACTACTGCGTGGCCTTCGACACGAAGGGCGACAAGTTGTACCTGGGCGGCACCTTCAACGACCTGGCGGTGTTCAACCCGGATACGCTGGAGAAAGTGAAGAACATCAAGTTGCCGGGTGGGGACATGTCCACCACGACGCCGCAGGTGTTCATCCGTTAAACCGGTGTTGGCTTTTTCGCGGGCTTGCCCGCTCCCACAGGGGCTGCACAGGCCTGGAAACCTGTGTGGTACCTGTGGGAGCGGGCAAGCCCGCGAAGAGGCCGGTACAGACAACACAAGAACAACAAGAGACCGCCCATGCCCCAGCCAAGCTACTCCCAGGGCAACCAGGACAAACCCCTGCTTACCCAGTGCATCGGCGACGCCTTCGACACCACCGTCGCCCGCTTCCCCGACCGTGACGCCCTGGTCGTCCGCCACCAGGCCCTGCGCTACACCTGGCAGCAACTGGCCGAAGCCGTCGACCAGCATGCCCGTGCGCTGATGGCCCTGGGCGTGCAGCCCGGTGACCGCCTCGGTGTCTGGGCACCCAACTGCGCAGAATGGTGCATCACCCAGTTCGCCAGCGCCAAGGTGGGCGCGATCCTGGTCAACATCAACCCGGCCTACCGCTCCAGCGAACTGGACTACGCCCTCGGCCAGTCCGGCTGCCGCTGGGTGATCTGCGCCGACGCGTTCAAGACCTCCGACTACCACGCCATGCTGCTGGGCCTGGTCCCGGGCCTGGCCGGCGGGCAGCCGGGCGCCCTGATCTGCGAACGCTTCCCCGAACTGCGCGGTGTGGTCAGCCTGGCCGTCGCGCCACCGCCGGGCTTCCTGGCCTGGCACGACCTGCAGGCCCGTGCCGCGGCCGTCAGCCGCGAAGCCCTTGCCGAGCGCCAGGCACAGCTGCGCTGCGACGACCCGATCAACATCCAGTATACCTCGGGCACCACCGGTTTCCCGAAAGGCGCCACCCTCAGCCACAGCAACATCCTCAACAACGGCTACATGGTCGGTGAAAGCCTGGGCCTGACCGAGCATGACCGGCTGGTGGTGCCGGTGCCGCTGTACCACTGCTTTGGCATGGTCATGGCCAACCTCGGCTGCATGACCCACGGCAGCACCCTGATCTACCCCAACGACGCCTTCGACCCGCTGGCCACCCTGCGTGCGGTGGCGGAAGAAAAGGCCACTGCGTTGTATGGTGTGCCGACCATGTTCATCGCCGAACTGGACCACCCCCAGCGCGGCGAGTTCGACCTGTCGAGCCTGCGCACCGGGATCATGGCCGGTGCCACCTGCCCGATCGAAGTGATGCGCCGGGTTATCGGCGAGATGCACATGGCCGAGGTGCAGATTGCCTATGGCATGACCGAAACCAGCCCGGTGTCGCTGCAGACCGGCGCCAGCGACGACCTGGAGCGCCGCGTGACCAGCGTCGGGCGCACCCAGCCGCGGCTGGAGAACAAGGTGATCGATGCCGATGGCAACAGCGTGCCGCGTGGCGAGATTGGCGAGCTGTGCACGCGGGGTTACAGCGTGATGCTGGGCTACTGGAACAACCCCAAGGCCACGGCCGAAAGCATCGATGAGGAAGGCTGGATGCACACCGGCGACCTGGCGGTGATGGACGAGCAGGGCTATGTGCGTATTGTCGGGCGCAGCAAGGACATGATCATTCGCGGCGGCGAGAACATCTACCCGCGCGAGCTGGAGGAGTTCTTCTTCACCCATCCGGCGGTGGCTGATGTGCAGGTGATTGGCGTGCCGTGCAGCAAGTACGGTGAAGAGATCGTGGCCTGGGTGCGGCTGCACCCGGGGCATGCGGCCAGTGCGGAGGAGCTGCGCGAGTGGGCGAAGGCGCGGATAGCGCACTTCAAGGTGCCGCGGTACTTCCGCTTTGTCGATGAGTTCCCGATGACGGTGACCGGCAAGGTGCAGAAGTTCCGCATGCGCGAGATCAGTGGCGAGGAGCTGTCTGCCGGGTGATGTGTCGCCTGTGCTGGCCTCTTCGCGGGCACGCCCGCTCCCACAGGAAATTCACTACCCGTCAGACCTGTGACATACCTGTGGGAGCGGGCGTGCCCGCGAAGAGGCCAGTACAGGCAGCAGATGACCTCAGCCTTGCAGCAACTCCGGGCTGTTGAAGTTGCTCAACCTGCGATCATCGTCGGCACATTCCAGCCCTTGCACCGCTTCACGCAGTAAGGCCTTCTGCAAACTCCGCTCGCCCGCCGCCCAGGCCTGCTCCAGCACTGGCAACACCCGGCGTGGCAGCACGCTGAACATCGGCTGCCAGTACCCACCCTGGCGCACCATGGCCGCACTGTCACTGGTCACCGCCAGCCTTAGCAGGTCCTCGATCAACCCCCGGTCAACCAGCGGTGCATCACAGGCCAGCAGCACCACCCATTCATGCCGCGCCACCTTGAGCCCGGCAATCACCCCCGCCAACGGCCCGGGGTAGTCCGCCTCGGCATCGCCCACCAATTGGTCGGCATACGCCCGGTAAGCCTGCTGGTTACGGTTGCAGGAAATCACCAGGTCATCGCTGAGCGGCCGTACCACGCGCTGCACATGCGCCACCAGCGGTTCGCCCTGCCAGTCGACCAGGCCCTTGTCGCGGCCGCCCATGCGCTGGCCGCGGCCACCGGCGAGAATGAGGATGGAGCAGGGGGGAAGGGCATCAGGCATGAAAAAGGGTTCCGGGCAGTCATTGCCGGGAACCCTCCCATTTCACGCGGGGCTTGTCCAGTCAGCTTTCGCTGGTCACGGCCTGCGTGTCGGCATTACCCGCCTGGCGTCGCCCGGCAAGGCGCATCACCACCACGAAGAACACCGGCACGAACACCACTGCCAAGGTGGCGCTGAGCATGCCGCCGATCACCCCGGTGCCGATCGCCTGCTGGCTGGCCGAACTGGCGCCGCTGGCAATGGCCAGTGGCACCACGCCCAGGATGAACGCCAGCGAGGTCATCACGATCGGCCGCAGGCGCAGGCGCGCGGCCTGCACGGCGGCGTCGGCGGCATCGAGGCCCTGGTCGACCAGGCTCTTGGCGAACTCGATGATCAGGATGGCGTTCTTCGCCGACAGGCCGATCAGGGTGATCAGGCCGACCTTGAAGAATACGTCGTTGGGCATGCCGCGCAGGGTCACCGCCAGCACCGCACCGAGCACGCCCAGCGGTACTACCAGCAGTACTGCGGTGGGGATCGACCAGCTTTCGTACAGCGCTGCCAGGCACAGGAACACCACCAGCAACGACAGCGCCATCAGCATCGGTGCCTGGCTGCCGGACAGCCGCTCCTGCAGCGACAGGCCAGTCCATTCCAGGCCGGCGCCGGCCGGCAGCTGGGCTACCAGGCGCTCGATCTCGGCCATGGCTTCGCCCGAACTGTAGCCGGCCGCCGGTTCGCCGGAAATCGACACCGCCGGGTAGCCGTTGTAGCGGGTCAGCTGCACCGGGCCGCTGACCCACCTGGCCTGGACGAAGGCGCCCAGTGGCACCATCTTGCCGCTGTCGTTGCGCACGTGGATCTTCAGCAGGTCTTCGACCTGGCTGCGCTGGTCGCCTTCGGCCTGCACCACCACCCGCTGCATGCGGCCCTGGTTGGGGAAGTCGTTGACGTAGCTGGAACCCACGGCCACATCCAGCACCGAGCCGATATCGGCAAACGACACGCCCAGGGCGTTGGCCTGGCGGCGGTCGATTTCCAGCTGCACCTGCGGGCTTTCTGCCAGCGAGGCTTCGCGCACGTTGGTCAGCACCTTGCTCTTGCCGGCATTGGCCAGCAGCTCGTCGCGGGCGGCCATCAGCTCGGCGTGGCCCATGCCGCCGCGGTCCTGCAGGCGGAACTCGAAGCCGGTCGACTCGCCAAGGCCGTCGATCGGCGGCGGCAGCACGGCGTAGGCCACGGCGTCCTTGAGCTGGGTGAAGGCCATGGTCGCGCGGTCGGCAATCGACTGGGCGCTGTCGTCGGCGCCGCGTTCGGACCAGTCCTTGAGCGTGGTGAAGGCCAGTGCCGCGTTCTGCCCGCTGCCCGAGAAGCTGAAACCCAGGATCAAGGTGGTGTTACCCACGCCGGGCTCTTCGGCGTTGTGCGCCTCGATCTGTGCCGCCACCTGTTCGGTGCGCATGCGGCTGGCGCCCGGCGGCAGCTGGATATCGGTGATGGTGTAGCCCTGGTCTTCGGTGGGCAGGAACGCCGTGGGCAGCTGGCTGAAGCCATAGCCCAGCACCGCCAGCAGCAACGCGTATACCAGCAGGTAGCGGCCGCTGCGCTTGAGCGCCTGCATCACCCAGCGCTGGTAACCGTTGCTCATGCCCTCGAAGCGGCGGTTGAACCAGCCGAAGAAGCCCTTGCGTTCGTGGTGCTCGCCCTTGGCCACCGGCTTGAGCAGGGTGGCACACAGCGCCGGGGTCAGGCTGAGGGCCAGGAACGCCGAGAACAGGATCGACACTGCCATCGACAGCGAGAACTGCTGGTAGATGACCCCCACCGAGCCTTGCATGAAGGCCATGGGCAGGAACACCGCCACCAGCACCAGGGTAATGCCGACGATCGCACCGCTGATCTGGCCCATGGCCTTGCGCGTAGCTTCCTTGGGCGGCAGGCCTTCCTCGGCCATGATCCGCTCGACGTTTTCCACCACCACGATGGCATCGTCGACCAGGATGCCGATGGCCAGCACCATGCCGAACAGGGTCAGCACGTTGACCGAGAAGCCCATGGCCAGCATCACGGCGAAGGTGCCCATCAGGGCCACCGGCACCACCAGGGTCGGGATCAGGGTGTAGCGCAGGTTCTGCAGGAACAGGAACATCACCGCGAACACCAGCAGCATGGCCTCGAACAGGGTGTTGATGACCTGCTCGATCGACACCTTGACGAATGGCGAGGTGTCGTAGGGGATGTCGTACTTGACGCCTTCGGGGAAGTAGCGCGCCAGGTCCTGCATCTTCGCCCGCACCAGGGTGGCGGTTTCCATGGCGTTGGCGCCCGGCGACAGCTGCACGCTGAAGGCGGTGGCCGGCTTGCCGTTCAGGCGTGTGCCGTACTGGTATTCCTGGGCACCGATCTCGACCCGGGCGACATCGCCGATGGTCACCGTGGAACCGTCCGGGTTGGCACGCAGGACAATCCCGGCGAACTCCTCCGGGGTGCTCAGCTGGCCCTTGACCACCACGTTGGCGGTGATTTCCTGGGTGCCACGGGTGGGCAGGTCACCAATGCTGCCGGGGGCCACCTGGGCGTTCTGCGCGGCGATGGCCTCGGCCACGTCGTTGGGCGTGAGGTTGAAGCCGATCAGCTTGCGCGGGTCGATCCAGATGCGCATGGCGCGTTCCGAACCGTACAGCTGGGCCTTGCCGACGCCCTTGAGGCGGCGGATCTCGTCCATCACGTTGCGCGCGAGAATATCCGACAGGGCGGTTTCGTCGAGCTTGCCGTCTTCGGAGGTGAGGGTGGCCAGCAGCAGGAAGCCGGTGGAGACCTTTTCCACCTGCAGGCCTTGCTGGGTCACCGGGCGCGGCAGGCGCGACTCGACCACCTTCAGGCGGTTCTGCACGTCGACCTGGGCCAGGTCCGGGTTGGTGCCCGGGGCGAAGGTGGCGGTGATGGTGGCGCTGCCCAGGCTGCTCTGCGACTCGAAGTACAGCAGGTTGTCGGCGCCGTTGAGCTCCTGCTCGATCAGGCTGACCACGCTCTCGTCCATGGTCGCCGCCGAGGCGCCAGGGTACACGGCGTAGATTTCCACCTGCGGCGGGGCCACGTTGGGGTACTGGGCCACCGGCAGCTGCGGGATGGCCAGGGCACCGGCCAGCAGGATGAACAGGGCGACCACCCAGGCGAATACCGGGCGGTCGATGAAGAATTGCGGCATGAATCAGGCCCTCACTGGCCAGTGTGCTGTGCGATGGGCGATGCCCCTGATGCGTTGTCGACCTGCACCTGGTCACCGGCCTTGACGTGTTGCAGGCCCTCGACCACCACCCGCTCGCCGGGGGCCAGGCCTTCGCTGACGATCCAGCGATCGCCCTGGGCGCTGCCCAGTACTACCTGGCGGTCGCTGACCCGGGCCTGCGGGTCGACCACCAGCACCTTGGGCACGCCAGCGCTGTCGCGCAGGATGGCGCGCTGCGGCACGCTCAGGCCCTTGGGCTGCACGGCCTGCTCCAGGCGCACGCGCACGTAGCTGCCGGGCAGCAGGTCGAGGTCCGGGTTGGGGAACTCGCTGCGCAGGGTGATCTGGTTGGTGCTGGGGTCGACGCTGATGTCGGAGAACAGCAGTTTGCCCGGCAGCGGGTAGGTGCTGCCATCGTCCTGGATCAGCGTGGCCCGGGCCTGGCCGTCACCGACCTGCTGCAGCTCGCCGGCACGCAGGGCGCGGCGCAGGGCGTTGAGCTCGCGGGTCGACTGGGTGACATCGGCGTGGATCGGGTCCAGCTGCTGGATGGTCGCCAGTGGCGTGGTCTCGTTCTGCCCGACCAGCGCACCTTCGGTGACCTGGGCGCGGCCGATACGGCCGGAAATCGGCGCGGTCACGGTGGCGTAGCCGAGGTTGAGGCGGGCGCGCTCCAGGGCGGCCCTGGCCTCGGCCACTGCGGCATCGGCCTGCAGGTAGCTGGCCTTGGCGTTGTCGTATTCCTGGCGGCTGACCGCCTTGTCGTCGACCAGCTCGCGGTAGCGCTGCTCCTGCAGGCGTGCCTGGTACAGGGTGGCCTTGGCCTTGGCCAGGGTGGCGCGGGCGCTGTCGTGGTCGGCCTTGAACGGTGCCGGGTCGATCAGGAACAGCACATCGCCCTGCTTGACGTCGCTGCCTTCGCGGTACACCCGCTTGAGCACCACGCCCGCGACGCGCGCACGCACTTCTGCGGTGCGCGGTGCGAGGATACGGCCGCTGAGCTCACTGCTGATGGCCAGTGGCTGCAGTTGCAGGGTTTCCACCCGCACTTGCGGGGTGGGGGCCTGTTCTTCCTGTTCGGCGCTGTCGTCGCAGCCGGCCAGGGACAGGCTCAGGAACGCCAGAAGCGCCAACGGGCGCAAGCGTGGGGAGAGGGTAGTAGACATACGGATCTTCCGATGATGACCACCGGTATGCTACGGCAGGCGTTCCTTGGGTGGCTGTTAATACCTGTAGGACGAGTGTGAAAAAGTGTGAAGAACAATCCTGTCTGCCTGTAGTGTTCTATATCCTGAGTATTCCTGTGCCGGCCTCTTCGCGGGCTTGCCCGCTCCCACAGGGACTGCACAGCTTTCAAGTGCTGTTGGGTCCCTGTGGGAGCGGGCAAGCCCGCGAAGAGGCCGGTGAGGTCTTACCCCAACCCAGATTCCCAAGCGCCTATGCCGAATATTTTCCTGGTCGAAGACGACAGCGCCCTGTCCGAGCTGATCGCCAGCTACCTGCAACGCAACGACTTCCATGTCCAGGTGATCGCCCGTGGCGATCATGTGCTGGACGAGTACCGCCGGCAAAAGCCCGACCTGGTCATCCTCGACCTGATGCTGCCGGGCATCGATGGCCTGCAGCTGTGCCGCCTGCTGCGCCAGGAGTCGCAGGGCCTGCCGATCCTGATGCTGACCGCCCGCGACGACAGCCACGACCAGGTCCTGGGCCTGGAAATGGGCGCCGACGACTACGTGACCAAACCCTGCGAGCCGCGGGTGCTGCTGGCCCGCGTGCGCACCCTGCTGCGCCGCAGCAGCGTCAACGAGCCGCGCCTGGACAACGACCTGATCCTGATCGGTGGCCTGCGCATCGACCTGGCCGAGCGCACCGTGAGCTGGCGCGGCGAAGAGGTGGAGCTGTCCAGCGGCGAGTACAACCTGCTGGTGGTACTGGCGCGCAATGCCGGCGAAGTGCTGAACCGCGACCGCATCCTGCAGCAACTGCGGGGTATCGAGTTCAACGGCACCGACCGCTCGGTGGATGTGGCCATCTCCAAGCTGCGGCGCAAGTTCGATGATAACGCCGGCGAAGCGCGCAAGATCAAGACCGTGTGGGGCAAGGGCTACCTGTTCAGCCGTGTCGAGTGGGAGTGCTGACCGCCCATGCTGAAGATTCTGGTGCGGCTGTACCTGGTGATCATCGTTGCCTATGCCGGTGCACTGTTGTTCATCCCCGACACCATCGTCGGCCTGTTCCAGGACCGCTTCATGGCCTACAACCTGGACCAGGCCAAGGGCGTGCAGTCGCTGATCGTGCGCCAGTTCCGGCAGGCCCCGCGCGAGCAGTGGCCGGCGGTGGAGCAAGAGCTGGCCAGTGATTTCGCGCCGCTGGAACTGCAGCTGCTGCGCATGGACCAGGCCGACCTGAGCGAGGACGAGCAGGCGCGCCTGGAGCATGGCCTGTACGCCGTGCGCATCGCCGAATGGGGCTACTACGAGACGGTGCTGGCGCCGTTGGACAAGGAATGGCTGGTGCGCCTGCACTCACCGCCAGACCCGCTGGATATCAACGTGCTGTCGTGGGGCGTGACCGTACTGATCGGTGCAGCCATGCTCGGTTGCCTGCTGCTGTGGGTATGGCCGCACTGGCGCGACCTGGAGCGCCTCAAGGAGACCGCCCGGCGCCTGGGCCAGGGGCAGATGGCCGAGCGTACGCACATCTCGCCGCACTCCAACATCGGTGAGCTGGCCGGGGTGTTCGACACCATGGCCAGTGACCTGGAGCGCCACGTCAACCAGCAGCGCGAGCTGCTCAATGCGGTGTCGCACGAGTTGCGCACGCCACTGACCCGGCTGGATTTCGGCCTGGTGCTGCTGTTCGACGAAGTGCCGCCGGCCAGCCGCAAGCGCCTGCTGGAACTGGTGGGGCATGTGCGTGAGCTGGATGAGCTGGTGCTGGAGCTGTTGTCCTACAGCCGGCTGTACAACGCCGACCAGGCCCGCGAGCGGGTCGAGGTGTCGTTGCTGGAGCTGGTCGACAGTGTACTCGGCGGCTTTGCCGAGGAACTCGATGGCCGGGGTATCCAGTGGGAGGTGCGGGCCGAGGGAGATTTGCCGCGTTTTGTGCTGGACCCACGGCTGACGGCACGGGCGGTGCAGAACCTGGTGCGCAATGCCATGCGTTACTGCGACGAGAGCCTGTTGCTGCGCTTGCGCCTGGAAGACGATGGCGCCTGCCTGGTGACGGTGGAGGATGACGGGATTGGGATTCCGGTGGAGGAGCGCGAGCGGATTTTCCAGCCGTTCTACCGCCTGGACCGTAGCCGTGACCGCAATACCGGAGGGTTTGGCCTGGGCTTGGCGATCAGCCGGCGGGCGATCGAGGGGCAGGGTGGCACCTTGACCGTGGCGCAGTCGGCGCTGGGTGGTGCACAGTTCCGGATTCGCTTGCCTGCCGGGTGAAGGGCTGCCTGTACCGGCCCTTTCGCGGGCTTGCCCGCTCCCACAGGGCATTCACAGGGTTCGAAGCCGGTGCGGTCCCTGTGGGAGCGGGCTAGCCCGCGAAGAGGCCGGGCCTGCTAATCACTTTCTGCCAGCCGGGCAGACCACAGCACAAACCGGTCCTTGCCACTGTGCTTGGCCTCGTACAGCGCCTGGTCGGCGCGCACCAGCGCCTTGGTCAGGCTGTCGCCCTGGTCCACCCGGGCCAGGCCGATGCTGACAGTCACCGGGTGCTCGCCAACGTCTTCGCGCACCCGTTGGCACAGCGCCGCCACCCGTTGCTCGGCGCCTTGCTGATCCAGCCCCTGGAAAAAGATCGCGAATTCCTCGCCGCCCAATCGGGCAAACTCGTAACCGGCCATGCTCGCCTTGATATGCAGGGCCACGCGCTTGAGCACTTCATCGCCCACGTCATGGCCGAAACGGTCATTCACCCGTTTGAAGTTGTCGATGTCGATCATCGCCAGGTACTGCTCGGCCGTGGCCAGGCGCAGATGGCGGTCGGCCTGGGCCATGAACGAACGGCGGTTGGGGATTTCGGTCAGGGCATCGACATAGGCCTGGTCCAGCAGCACCTTGGACAGGTAGAAGTTGTGCAGCTTGGCCTTGCGCATCTGCAGGTAGCTGTAGATGACCAGGCCGCTGAGGAACACCGCGTAGCTGATCAGCATGGCGCCTTCGAGTTCGTCCGGCCCGATGCGGGTGTGGTAGAACGGGTTGAGCACCACCCAGGTGATGGCCATGGCGCAGAAGAACGACCAGCGCCGCACCGGTAGCACCGACACGGCATACAGCACGGTGGAGACCCCGAGCACCAGCCACACCGGGCGCAGGGCCACCGGGATGCCTTCGATCACCAGGCGCATGCCCAGGGTGATGGAGGCGATGAACAGCAGGTTGAGCACATCGAAATGATGGCTGCGACGGGTGAACCGCAGCACCACGGTGAGGGCGCCGAGCAGGGTGATGAACAGATAGGACAGCCAGGTGAAACCCTGGCCGCCGAGGAAGCTGACGATCAGGTCGAAGACCAGCCAGATCAGGATGCTGACGCAGAATACCAACAGGCAGAATGGGCGCATGGCCTCGAATTCGTGCTGGCGGAATTCGGCGCGCAGGGCGGCGGGGGCGACCTGTTTGCGAACGTGGGCTTCGATGGTCCTGAACATTCGGGCTCCTGTGAGTACTGCTATGCCTGGCCCGGCCCTTTCGCGGGCACGCCCGCTCCCACAGGGACAGGAACCTGTGGGAGCGGGCGTGCCCGCGAAGAGGCCGGGCCTGGAGACTCAATTGGTGGGCAGAACACCCCGGGCCCATGGCCGGTAACGCAGGTCGAACACCGCCTCGGCATGGCACCCGCCGGTCAGCTTCGGCTGGGCAGGCTCAGCCCGAAACGCCTGGCCTGGCGCGCTCACCTGGCGGAACGCCTCGCGCACCACGCCTACCCGGCACGGCAAGGCCTGCTCGTAGCCCTGGCGCACCAATGCGGGCAAGCGCCCGGTCCCGGCGCCATCCTGCCACCACACAGTCAAGCCCAACCCGGCCAGTTGATCCAGCCATGCGGCATTGACCCGCGGTGAGAGTTTGCCGGCGCTGAAAGCGCTGATATGCAAAGGCTTGTCCAACTGCCGGTTGAAGGCCTGCAACTGGGTGTGCAGGGCATCACGGCGCTCGGCCTCGCGAAAATGATGGTCGTCCAGTTCCATGGGCAGGTACCAGCCGTCCACCGGCAACTGCCACGCCTGGCGCAGTTGCTGGTACTGGCTGAGCGAGCGCCCCAGCTGCGCCTTCCAGTAGCTATTCAGGCCTTCACCGTCCAGCTCGTCGATGCGCTGGTAATAGGCCGGGTCCATGTACAGCCCCAGTACCAGTTGCAGGCCCTGGGCACGCGCGCTGCGCAGGCTGTCGGCCAGCCAGCCTTGGGCACCGCCGAAATCGCTGTCGCCATAGGCGCTCCACTGCACGATCAGGGTCTTGCCGCCCTGGGCCACGGTGGCGTGCCACAGTTGCTGCCACTGGGCGGGGGTGACATTGGCGTCGCGGTTGAGGGGTTGGTAGAACAGGCGCTGGTCGGCGCTGGCTGGCAGGCACAGGGCAAGCACGCAGAGGGCCAGGAACGTACGCATCAGAAGGTCATCTCCGCACCGACCAGCACGCCGTTGGCGCGCTCGTATAGATTGCCGCCCAGCGATTGCTGGTATTCGGCACGCACTTTCAGCGAACCGCGGTAGGCGTTGTAGCGGTCGTCATCGAACCACCATTGCCAGCGCACACCAACCCCGGCCCGGGCGTCCTGGCGCCAGTCGTTGCTCGGGTCCTGGCTGGAAAACTCGACAAAGCCATAGGGCATGATGGTTTGCGGCGAGCTGCCCGGCAGCTTCCAGGCGTGCCCCTGCTGGTAGCGCGACAGCCAGGCGTGGTCGCCGGCACGGGTCCACCAGGCGGCGTCGAGGTAGAGGAAGCGCTCGTTCCAGTCGTCTTCATCGACCCGCCAGTCGTTGCGCCAGTCGCCCTGGTCGAGGAACGAGGCGGTGGCACGCAACAGCAGGTCGTTGCTCGATTCGGCATGGTGACGCAGGTCGCCCCAGTTGCCGCCGACCTTGGCCGGGCTCAGCAGCTGGCCCAGGCTCAGCCCGCGATAGTGCTCTTCGTCGATCTGACGCTGGTGGTACAGCTCGGCATACAGGTTGAGGTTGGCCTGGCCGAATGGCTTGTAGCGCAGGCCGACACCGGTACCCATGCTTTGCGCGTAGTCGGTGCGGCTTTGCCCACCGAACAGCACGCGGCCATACACAGACAGGGTGCTGCCGTTGCGGCTGGGTTCTTCGCCCAGGGCGTGGTCCCACATGGCCAGCTGCACGTTCTGCGATTGCGCGCGGCGCGAAGTGCCGCTGCGCTGGCCATTGTCGAGGAACTTGTCGTTGGTCGAGGTGCCGGCCGGCGACCAGGTGCTGGCCAGGGTGATGGTGTCGCGCCGCGACAGGCTTTCGTGGGCGCGGCGCTGGCGGTACTTGCGGGCTTCCAGGCTGCCGTATTCGTCGTCGCCGTCGACCAGGTCCTGCTCCACATCGAGGATGCGGCGCAGTTCGCGGCGCGCCGAAGCGCTGTCTTCGGCTTCGTCATAGCGCAAGGCCAGCGTCTCGCCAAGGCGGTAGTCCTCGGGGAAGTCGTGGGTGGCGCGTTCCAGGTAGGGGATCGACTGGCGGCGCTGGGCCTTGTCCGTCGAGCTGGCCAGGCGCATGCCGTAGTCGGCGCGGTAGCGTGGCTGGTCGGGGGCCAGGCGCACGGCTTCGGCCAGCCAGGCGCTGCTCTGGGCACTGTCGCCAGCCAGTTGCGCGGTGCTGGAGGCAGCGTAGTAGTGGTCGGCCCGCGGGTTGTGTGCCAGGGCCTGGCGCTGGAAGCCCAGCGCGGCCTGGTAATCGCCTTGGCGCTGGGCGATGGCGGCACCCAGGGCCCAGTCGTCGGCGCTATCGTGCGCGGCGGCGTCCCAATAGCGCCGGGCCGCTTGTGCGTCGCCGGCGTTCAGCGCGCCACGGGCGGCGGTGAGGCGGGCGTTGTCGGTCCAGGCGCTGTCCGGCTGGGTGCGCCAGATGGGCAGGGCCGCTTCGGAGTCGCCAGCGGCTTCCAGGGCATAGGCCAGGGGCAAGCGGCTCTCGCTGTCGCCCAGGCGCTCGGCAGCCTGGTAGTAGACCACCGCTTCGCCGGGCTGGTCGGGCATGGCGCAGCGGCCCAAGGCGCGGTACTGGCCGGGCTCGCTCGGGGTGGCCGGTACGGCCTGGCGCACGGCATCGCACTGGCCAGCCTCGGCCAGGCGGCCGAGCAGCTGGGCCCGGGTACTGGCGTCGACCCGAGGGATCAGGCCGAGCATGCGGCGGCTGTCCAGCGGCCCGTCGTTGCGCGCATACAGATTGCCCAGGCGCTGCAGCAGCGACGGTGCAAGGCGGCCCTGGTGGCGGTCGTAGGCCTGCTCCAGCAGTTGCCGGGCGTGTTCGCCATGGCCCTGTTGTATCAGCAGGAAGGTGGCTTGCTCCAGTGCGGCCATATCGCCGCTCTGCCGATAGCGCTGCTCCCATTCGGCGGCGGTGCGTGGTTGCGGCGGCTGGGGCGGGTCGCCGTACAGGCGTTGCTTGAGCACGGCGTAGGCCCTTGGGTCGGTGCTGGCGGTGCAGCCCTTGAACTGCTCGCGCGCCAGCTCCGGGTCGCGGCGCGACAGCCAGTCGACGGTTTCCAGGCAGGGGCGTTGCAGTTCGTTGCTCAGGCGCTGTACCAGCGGCGCGTCATCGCCTTCGCGGGCCAGCTCCCACAGTTGCTGGCGCTGCTCGGGCTGGTTCAGCTGCGCGGCGGGCAGTGCCTGCAGCCAATGCCGGGCCTGCTGGTTCTGGCCGACGGCGATGGCGCGGTTGGCCATGGCCAGGCGGGCCTGGTTGGCTGCTTCGGGGGAAGGGGCGCTGGGCAGCAGCGCGTTCAGCCCTTTTTCATCCACCTGCTGGATATAGGCATTGGCCAGGCGCTGCCAGTCTTGCGCAGGCAACTGGCCTTGGTCGGCCAGCGGCTGCAGCTGTTCGATGGTTTCCTTCCAGTTGCGCAGTTGCTCGGCGAAATTGGCCCGGGCCAGGCGCAGCACTTGGCCGTCCCCCTGAGGCGGCAGATGGTTGAGCCAGTCCAGCGCCTTGGCGGCACCACCGAATTTGGCCAGGCTCAGGCTATAGGCCTGCCACAGGCGCACCCGGTGGGAGCCGTCGCTGCTGGCCACCCACTGTTCCACCTGGCTGGCCGGCGGCGGGTCTTGTTCGATCCAGGCCAGGCGCAGTTCAAGCAGGGCGTTGGCGTATTCGGGGCTGTCGCCCAACTGTTCGGCAAGGGTTTCGGCCTCCTTGTAGCGGCGCTGGTGAGCCAGGGCCTCCACAAGCAGCGCGCGGGCTTCGTCGTTGTTCGGCACCCGGCCCAGCACGTGGCGGGTCAGGCGTTCGACCTCGGGCCAGTTGTCCTTCTTCGCTTCGCGGTAGCTGCGCTCCATGAACGGGTAGCTGGTGAACCGCTGAAAGTCGGTCATCGGCGCCGAAGCGGCGCAGGGCAGGGCAGCGGAGCACAGCAACAAGCCAGTGAAGGTGAGGGAAAAGCGCGGCTTCATGCCACCTCCCGGGTCAGGTCAAAGGCGGCCTGCTGTTCGCTGGCCTGTTCGATCAGGGCCTGCTGCAGCACCTGCTCGGTGATGATGCCGCGGGCAATCAGGTGCTCGCCGAGGCTCTGGTGTTCCGGGTCGAAGTCGATCAGCGCCTGGTTGAACAAAGTGACCGGGACCATGCCGCGTACCTGTAGCAGGGCGCCGAGCATCACCTGGTGGTGGCTGACCTGTTCCAGCAGCACTTCGTCGTCCTGGTGGCGCTCGAGGATGGCCAGCATGTCGCGGGTTTCCGGCTTCTGCCAGGGGCTTGGGTAGTGGTAGCGCAGGCCCAGGGTCACCCGGCCCTGGGGCGCCAGGCGGGCGCTGACCGGGCGCTTCAGGTGGCGGCTGATTACCCCCAGCGATACCTGGCTGACCGGGCTTTCGCTGGCCAGCACCAGCGTGTCGCCGTCTTCGGCCACCGGCAGCACGCCATAGTGCGTCGCCAGCTTGCGCGGCAGTTTGGCGATCAGCTGCGGGTCGAGCTTGAACGGGTTGAGCGGTGCCCAGGGCAGGTCCATCTGCTCGGCCAGGGTGGCGACCAGCTGTTCGCTGTTCAGCCAGCCGCGCAGCAGCAGTTCGCGGCCCAGGCGCCGGCGTACCGGGCTGGTGATCGCCTGTTGCAGCTGTTCGTCGCTGATCAGGCCCTTGGCTACCAGGCGCTGGCCCAGCGGCGTGCGGGCGGGGGCGGCGATGGCGGGGAATTCGTGAGTGGTCTTGTCCCAGGCCACGCGCCGCGAGTCACCCATTTCCATCACCTGGCGCAGGGCACGCAGGTTGGCGAAGAAGTTGACGAAGTTGCTCCACATCATCCGCGGTGCCGACAGCAGCCCTTCGCCAATACCATAGAAGCGGGTGACGAACCAGGCGCGCTGGAACAAGCGGTTGAACAGCATCAGCCCGTTCAGCCATAGCAAGGTGGTCAGCAGCCAGCTGTCGCTGAGGATCGACATGAAGCGCCACGACTCCGGCGCAATCACCGTGACCAGCCACATGGCCAGCAACACCAGCAGCAACAGGTTGACCAGGAAGCTCAGCAGGTAGGCGAACAGGCCGCGGCGGTCACGCCAGAGGAAGTAGTTGAGCGCGCCCTTGCGGCTCCAGCCGAGGTTGCTGGTGCCCTGGAACACGATGCCGACGATCCACCGCGACTTCTGCCGGATAGCATGCTGCCAGTCGCGCGGGAAGTGCTCGCGCACGCAGATCACCTGGGAGAATTCGCGGCTCATGCCCGGGCGCCATTCCTGCTTCAGGGTCAGCGCCGGGTCGGTGATGGAGTAGCGGGCGAAAATGCACTTCATGCCCTTCTGCTTCAGGCGGAAGCCGATGTCGTAGTCTTCGGTTAGGCTCTGTACGTCGAAGGCGATGCCGTCGCCGTCCTCGAGCAGCGCACTGATGGCGCGGCGGCTGAAGCAGGTGCCGACCCCGGCGCTGGGCACCTGGCCGGTCAGCGCCTCGCGCACGATCACGTCCTTGCCGTGGTTTTCGGCGAACTCGTCGACATAGTGGCCGGCGGTGAAGCCTTTCCATTCCGGTGCGTAGGGGTACACCGGGATCTGGATCATGTCCTTGTTCGGCAGCAGGTAGTTGAACAGGCGCAGCTCCATGGGCGAGATCACGTCTTCGGCGTCGTGCAGGATGAAGCCGGCGAACTGGATGCCGGCGTCCTGCTGGAAGCGCAGCAGCGCGTCGATGATGTTGTTCAGGCAGTCGGCCTTGCTGGTGGGGCCGGGGCGAGCGCAGACCACCTTGTGCACGTTGGGGTAGTGCAGGCACACCGCGTCGACGTCGGCCTGGGTTTGCGGGTCGTTGGGGTAGGTGCCGACGAAGATCTGGTAGTTCTCGTAGTCGATGGTCGAGGCTGCCAGGCGCGCCATCTCACCGACCACGCCTACTTCGTTCCAGGCCGGGACCATGATGGCCAGGGGCTTTTCCGCTACCTCGAACAGGCGTTTTTCGTCGGCTTTTTCGTACTTGTCGTAGATGCGAAAGCGCCGGATCAGCTTGCGGCCCCAGTAGCAGAGGTCGATGAACAGGTCATCCAGACCGAGCAGGAACATCAGCGAGGCCAGGACGATCGCGAGGATCTTCAGGCCGAACAGCACATAGGTGAGAAAATCGATGAATGCCAGGCTCATGTGCCGGTCACCGGCAGGAAGGGGTGGGCCATCGTCTATATCCTCGTTCGATTCCCTGGACGAAGTTGTACGACTTGTCGCCGTTTGTACTGGATAGATACAAGCAGCCGAACGCGGGGTTGTCCAAATTTCAGGCTTTTTCTTGTGGGCCACTTCTTGTAGTTTTACAGGTCGTTTACCCAGGGAGCTGAACATGCAAGGCAAGGCACGCAAGATCGTCCAGGCCATTCTTTACGAAGCCATCGCTGTCGCCTGCGTGGCGCCCGCGCTGGAGCTGGCGTTCGGTGCCGGCATGGCGCAGTCGACCGTGCTGTCGGTGCTGATGTCGGGCATCGCGATGAGCTGGAACATGGCCTACAACTGGGTGTTCGAGCGCTGGGAGGCGCGCCAGCACCGGCGTGAGCGCACTTTCCTGCGGCGCCTGCTGCATGCACTGGGCTTCGAGGGCGGGCTGGTGCTGATCCTGCTGCCGCTGGTGGCGTACTGGCTGGATGTCAGCCTGTGGGCGGCGTTGCTGACCAACCTGGCGTTGTTCGTGTTCTTCTTCGCTTACGCGTTCGTCTTCCAGTGGGGCTTCGACAAGGTGTTCGATGTGCCGCTTTCGGCGCAGCAGGCGAAGTGTTGACTTTGTGCCGCACTACCGGCTAAGTTCCTACCCCATGAATACTTTCCAGCACGTCAACGCCATTATTATTACCGCCATTATCAGTTTGGCGGGCTAGCGCGTACGTGCACCGAACCCGCCCTGGAGGCGGGTTTCTTCTCTCTGACTCCTGGGCAACGTGAACACAGCCAAGGAGTCATCGATGACCAGCTTCGTCAGCCCTCGTTCTACCGTCACCCCCCAGCAACTGCTGTCGGAGCAGGTGCGGCGCATTCTTGCCGCCCCGGTGTACGACCTGGCCATCGAAACGCCCTTGCAAGCTGCGCCTGCGTTGTCTGCCAGCCTGGGCAACCAGGTGTTGCTCAAGCGGGAAGACCTGCAGCCTACTTTCTCGTTCAAGATCCGCGGTGCGTATACCCGCCTGTCACGCCTGAGTACCGTGCAGCGCGAGCGTGGCGTGATCACCGCCTCTGCGGGCAACCATGCCCAGGGTGTGGCTCTGGCGGCATCGCACCTGGGCATGAAGGCCACCATCGTCATGCCTACCACCACGCCGTCGCTGAAGGTGGAAGGGGTACGTTCGCGCGGTGGCCATGTAGTGCTGCACGGCGAGAGCTTCCCTCATGCCTTGGCCCATGCGCTGAAACTGGCCGACAGCGAGGGTGCCACCTTCGTGCCACCGTTCGACGACCCGGATGTGATCGCCGGGCAGGGCACCGTGGCCATGGAAATCCTGCGCCAGCGCCCGGGTGCGCTGGACGCCATCTTCGTGCCGGTGGGTGGCGGTGGGCTGATCGCTGGCATTGCCGCCTATGTGAAGTACCTGCGCCCCGAGGTGAAGGTGATCGGCGTCGAGCCGGAGGACTCCAACTGCCTGCAGGCTGCCATGGCCGCTGGTGAGCGGGTGATCCTGCCGCAGGTCGGCACCTTCGCCGATGGTGTGGCGGTGGCACAGATCGGCGCCCATTGCTTCGAGCTGTGCCGGCACTTCGTTGACGAAGTGGTGACCGTGAGCAGCGACGAGCTGTGCGCGGCGATCAAGGACATCTATGACGATACCCGCTCGATCACCGAACCGTCCGGGGCCCTGGCCGTGGCCGGGATCAAGAAGTACGTGGCGCGCGACGGCGTGCAGGGGCAGACCCTGGTGGCGATCGATTCCGGGGCCAACGTCAATTTCGACCGCCTGCGCCATGTGGCCGAGCGTGCCGAACTGGGCGAGCAGCGCGAGGCGATCATCGCTGTCACCATTCCGGAACAGCCGGGCAGCTTCCGCGCCTTCTGCCAGGCACTGGGCAAGCGGCAGATCACCGAGTTCAACTACCGCTATTACCCCGGCAAGGAGGCGCGGCTGTTCGTGGGTGTGCAGACACACCCGCTGCACGACCCGCGCGATCAGTTGCTGGCCAGCCTGCGCGAGCAGGGCTACAGCGTACTGGACCTGACCGACAACGAACTGGCCAAGCTGCACGTGCGCCATACCGTTGGCGGCCATGCCGCACCCGGGGCTGACGAGCGGGTGCTGCGCTTCGAATTCCCCGAGCGCCCGGGGGCCTTGCTGGGCTTTCTGGAGCGGCTTGGCAAGCGCTGGAACATCAGCCTGTTCCATTACCGCAACCATGGTGCGGCGGAGGCACGGGTATTTGCGGCGCTGGAAGTACCGGGGGATGAGTTGGCGGGGTTGCCTTTGGCGCTGGATGAGATGGGGTACCGGTACTGGGATGAGACCGACAACCCGGCGTACAAGCTGTTTCTGGGTTGATACGCAAACCTCATGCAGCCTGTACGGGCCTCTTCGCGGGCACGCCCGCTCCCACAGGGACGGCGCATGGCTTGAGGTGGGTGCGGTCCAGGTGGGAGCTGGCTTGCCGGCGATGGGCCGCGATGCGGCCCCTGGGTTTCAGCACTAGTGCATGAATTGCCGGGGCTGCTTTGCAGCCCATCGCGACACAAGGCCGCTCCTACAAGGTTTTGTGTGTGCCGGTAGATGGGCTCAGCGCTCACGCATGAAGAAGCCGGCAACGAATTTGCGGAAGGTTTCCAGGCTCTTGAAGTCGGCGTAGCGCTTGAAGTTCTCGGTATCCGGTTCGGGGCCGATTGGCTGCTCCAGCAACGATACCGACAACACCCGGTCCTGGTCCGAAGTCATTACCAGTTCATCCATCACCTGGCCGCCGATCACCGGGCGGCGCATCTGTACTTTCACACCTTTGCCGGCCATCCAGTCGACCAGCGATACCAAGGCCTTGAGCGGCTCGCGTTCTTCGTCGCGATACACCGGGAACAGGTGGGCGCGGGACAGCACCGGTACGCTGGCGACATGGATCAGCTCGTAGAAATGGCTGCCGGCACTGGTCGGTGAGTACAGCGCCAAGGCCAGCAACGGCCCGGCGGTGCGGTTGCCGCCCCAATACAGGTGGTGGCCCTGGAAGTCGAAGCCGTCTTCACTGCGGTTGTTGAACAGCTTGCGCCCCTTGATCTGGTCCACGCAGTCCAGCAGCAGGCCGTGGCGGCGGTGGTTGCCGAACACCGTGGCTTCACGCAGGCGGGACTTGAGCATCATCATGTGCTTCATGTCCAGGCGGGTTTCCAGGTAGTTGCTGGCGGGCACCCGTTCCAGCAGCGGATAGCGGCTGGCAACGCTGCGCAACTCGGCAAACTGCCCGGTCAGGTCCTTTTTCAGGTGTGTGGCATACAGGTTCAGGCCGCTGGTCTCGATCCAGGTCAGCAGCAGTGACAGCAGGCGCTGCTGGTCGCGTCGCTCGCTGCCATCGCCGCCGGCACCGGCGGTGCCGCTGCGAAAATCGCCGATCAGGCGCAACGGTGTGTCAGGCGGCAGCCAGGCAGCGGGTGGCGCGGGGTCGTTCTCGCGCTCGGCCGCTTCCCGCTCGTCCTTGGTGAACGGGCAACCGGGCGCGTGTTCGGCGGTACCCGGGTTGTTCTTGAGAAACAGCGTACCGGTGCTGCCGTTGAGGGTGACATTGAGTACCGGCAAGGCGTCGTTGCGGCAGTCGCAGGCCAGCCACTGGTTGGCGTTGCGCACCTTCATCAGCAACTGGTTGGCCTGCAGCAGGCGCGGGCCGGCGAGGCTGCCGGTGGCAAAGCCGACCAGCAGCTCCTCTTCTGCAGGGGTCAGGCTACGGACCTGTGCGGCGGTTTTGTCGATGATTCGCATGAAGCAGCTCCCAGCTACGAGCCCCAAGCTTCAAGCAAAGTCGCGCCGCTTTCAACTTACCGCTCAGTTGCCACCGAACATCTTCGCCGCGCGGGCGCGAATTTCGTCGGGGGTCAGGTCCTCCTTGTGGGTGGAAACGAACCAGATGTTGCCGAACGGGTCTTTCAGGGTGCCGCTGCGGTCGCCGTAGAACTGGTCGGTCAAGGGATGCAACTGGGTGCCGCCGGCGGCCAGGGCCTGGGCGTAGACCTTGTCACAGTCTTCGACATACAGGTGCAGGCCCACGCCTGTGCCGCTCAGCTTCTGGCTGGCGGTGAGGCCGCCTTCCATGTCGCAAGGGTCGCCCAGCATCAGCGACGAATCACCGATTTTCAGCTCGGCATGGCCAACGCGGCCGCCAGGGGCATCGAGGCGGAACATTTCCACTGCGCCGAAGGCCTTCTTGTAGAACTCGATGGCCTTGGCGGCGTCGTTGATGGCCAGGTAGGGCGTGATGCTGTGCTGGCCTTCGGGAATGGGTTTGGCTGCCATGTTCGACTCTCCTTGGAAGTGGGCGCCGGTTGGCGCCCTGTTGCTTAGAGTCGTTTGCGCGGATGGAAAATCGACAGGGCCGATAGACCGATTCTCTATAAGCGCGGCGGTCAGAAGATGTAGTCGGTGGTCAGGAAGCTCGACTGCCGGTTGCGAATGATCTCGCTGATCAGTTCCTTGTTGGCCTCCTGGAAGCGCGTTGCGACCAAGGTGCGGATCGAGAACACCCGCAGGGCGTCATGTACCGACAGGGTGCCTTCGGCGCTGTTCTTGCGGCCGTTGAACGGGTAGGTGTCGGGGCCGCGCTGGCATTGCGCGTTGATGTTGATGCGCCCGACCTGGTTGGCGAAGATGTCGACCAGGCTGCCGATGGTCGCCGGGTCATTGCCGAACAGGCTCAGTTGCTGGCCGTAGTCGGAGTCCAGTACATAGTCGATCACCGTCTGCAGGTCGCGGTAGGGCACTACCGGCACCAGCGGGCCGAACTGCTCCTCGTGGTACACGCGCATGTCGCTCTTCACTGGGTACAGCACGGCCGGGTAGAAGAACGAGCCACGGCTGTGCCCACCACCTTCGTTGAGCACGCGTGCGCCCTTGGCGGTGGCATCGGCGACCAGGCCGTCGAGGTAGTCGACCTTGCCGGGCTCGGGCAGCGGCGTCAGGGCAACGCCTGGCTCCCAAGGCATGCCGGGCTTGAGCGCGGCCAGCTTGCGCTGGAACTTGTCGAGGAAGGCATCGACCACGTCCTCGTGGACGAACAGGATCTTCAGCGCCGTGCAGCGTTGGCCATTGAACGACAGCGCACCGGTGACGGCCTCTTCGACGGCGTTGTCGAGGTCCACCTGGGGCAGCACGATGCCCGGGTTCTTGGCATCCAGCCCAAGCGCGGCGCGCAGCCGGTGTGGGCGCGGGTGCAACTTCTTCAGGTCGCTGGCGGCCTTGTGCGTGCCGATGAAGGCGAACACATCGACCTTGCCGCTGGCCATCAGCGCGCTCACCGTTTCCCGGCCACGGCCGTAGATGACGTTGATCACCCCCGGCGGGAAGCTGTCACGGAAGGCTTCGAGCAATGGCCGAATCAGCAGCACGCCGAACTTGGCGGGCTTGAACACCACGGTGTTGCCCATGATCAGCGCCGGGATCAGCGTGGTGAAGGTTTCGTTCAGCGGGTAGTTGTATGGCCCCATGCACAGGGCCACGCCCAGTGGTGCACGGCGGATCTGGCCCAGCGTGCCCTGTTCCAGCTCGAAGCGGCTGGAACGGCGGTCGAGGTCCTTGAGGGCGTTGATGGTGTCGACGATGTAGTCGCAGGTGCGGTCGAATTCCTTTTCCGAATCCTTGAGGTTCTTGCCGATCTCCCACATCAGCAGCTTGACCACGGCCTGGCGCTGTTCACGCATGCGTGCCAGGAAGGTCTCGACGTGCTGGATGCGCTCGGCCACGCGCATGTTCGGCCAGGCGCCACGGCCTTTGTCGTAGGCCTGCACGGCGGCATCGAGGGCGGTGAGCGCGGTGTCGGCATCGAGCAATGGGGCGCTGCCCAGCACTACCTGATGCTCATCGTTGCCTTCCTTGAGCCAGACCGGGCTGCGCACCGTGGCCAGGGGGCCGTCCCAGCGCCTGAGCTCGCCGTTCACCAGATAGTCGCGTTGTTCCAGGGGGGCTTCCAGGCGCCAGGTTTCCGGGATGTTCTCGGCGCTGGGGAAGAGTGAATCGAGCAGACGGTCCATGGGTACTGCACCTCACATTGCTGGGCGGGTTTCAAGCCGGGTGAATCGCTTCAGCTGCGAGCATGCACCGGCCGCCGGAAAAACACCAGTCTGGCTTAACCTGGCCGCAAATGCCTGCCTGTTGTGCAGGCAGGCACCCGGTGGCGGTCAAAGCGGGAGGTTGAACAGGTCGTACGGTGGGTGCGTAAACCATTGCTGACGCAGGGCGGGGTCTGCCTCGATCAGGGCCAGGCGCCGCCAGAACTCTGCACGGGCTTGCCTTGGGTGGGACAGGAACGGTTCAAGTTCAAGCAAGGGCCTGAGGTCGCGCCGATACTGCAGCGGCAAACGCTGCCACAGGGCCAGTTCCGCCGGGCCGGTCTGTTCGAAGAATTCCTGATAGTCGCTTGCGCATACCATCAGGTCCACCTGATGCGCAGCGTTGTAAGCCTCGATCTGTGCAACCACGGGGGCGCCCAGCCATTCGCTTTCCAGGCGCAGCGCCTCTGCGACTGGCCTTGGCACGGTGAAACCGTCTGGCAGCCGCAGCAGCTGGTTGTCGGCAATATCCACGATGATGGGCTCGATCATCTGGTCCAGGCCTTGCGGCAATTCGCTGAGCGCACAGTCGTTCAGGAACAGGGTCCTCAAAAAGGCCAGGCCGCGCAGGTCCGGGGCCTGCAGCAGCGGGTTGCCCGAAAGGTCCAGCACGTTGAGGCCGGTGCAGCGGTTCAGTGCCTGCTGAGCCTGGCTACTCCAGGTAATGCGGTTGCCTTCCATATCCAGCCAGGCGAGGTGCTCAGGGTTACCCAGGCGGGGCACGGTGTCGAACCGGCAGTCGGCCAGCAGCAGACGATTGAGGTTGGGGAAGCGCTCGTAGAACTCGGCCGGCAACTGGCTGAGCGAACGGTTGTAGCTGAGTGACAGGTGCTGCACATGGGTGAAGTCGTCTGGCAAGGCCAGGCTGGCCAAGTCCTGGTTGTCCAGCTCCAGGCCGGACAGGTCCAGGCTGTGCAGGCTGCCACCCCCTTCAAGCGCTACGGTCGACAGCCGCCGCCAGGCGTTGAGGATGGGGCGGATGGCCAGGTGCCGCTGGTGAGGGCGCTGCGGATCGGGCCGGGCCCATTCATGCAGGTCGCGGCGCAACGTATCCAGCCGCTGCTGCAGGTCGTGCAGCCGCTGTGTGGGTGAGCGAATGTCATCGACGTACGGGTTGTCCTCGTCGTTGCCGAGCCAGTTTTCGAATTCCCAGTCGGTGGCGTCGGGGAACAAGCGCCGATAGGCCCCGGCCAGCGAGCCTGCCAGGCGCGGCTGAGGCGGTTCGGGGTCAAGCGGCCGACCGCCGCGCAAGCCGCCCATGGGCTTGCGCACCAGCGCGCGGTGACCCCAGAAGCGTTGGGCCAGTGTCTGTCTGTGCAGGTCGACCCAACCCAGTACGCGCTGGCGTAGCGAGCTGCCATCGGCCGTCGGGATACCCAGCGTATCGCGATGCGAGCGTGGCAGTGCCTGCTCTATGGCACGGCAGAGGTCCGGATCACGCGGTCCAGGTGCAGGGCGCTCGCCTCGGTCGACCTCATAGCCTTCGGCCGTTTTGATCACACGGCGCAGGGTGCTGGCCTGGTCGCTGCCGACATGCTCCAGCAAAGGGCCTTGGGGGCTTGCGCCATGCAGCTCCAGGCGCAGGTCCGCAGGCCAGTCGGGCATGGCATCCAAGGCGCTGAACAGCAGGCGTTCGCTGTCGCTGCTGGCCCGGGCTGGCTGAAGCACACCCTCCAGGGCGCGTACCAGAGGCAGCTCGCTGTGCACCTGTTCCAGTGCCTGGCGAACCTGAATGGGTAGCTGACCCTGCTGTTGCCAGGCGAGCGATTCAGCCTCGCCCAGCGGTGTCAGCAAACGCGTGGCCAGGGCAGGGGAAAGCCGCGGATAGGCAGCGAGCAGTTTCTGCGTTGACGGGGTGGTGGGCGCGCTGCCGTTGTAGAGGCGCTCGAACAGGCCCGGCGGGGCCCTGTCGGCCAACGCCTCTACCTCGGCCTGTGCCGCCATGCGTAGCAGGACATCGAGCAACAGCGCGGGCGTTGCTCGGCCTTCCAGGTGCACCCGGCGCAACTGCGCGGCGTCGATGCCGCAGAGGCGGCCGGCCTGCGTTAAGTGCTCTGGCGTGAAAGCGGCATATGCAGGGCCGAGACGGCGCGCCAGCTTCGCGAATGGCCACTGGCCGGGCTGTTCATGCTGGCCGCGCCAGGCACCTTGGGCATTGTGCGTCAGCGGTGGCTGCCAGGCGTCGGGCGTGTCGGGGTGAATGACCCGCCATTGCTGCAGGTCGTGATCGAAGCGTTGTTCGAAGACCTGGCCGTCCATGCTGATGAAATACCGGCCCTGATACAGGTACTGGCCAAGTGCATTGGGCTGCAGGGTTTCGGGCAGTGTCACGGCACTGCGGTAGGGGCTGAGGTCTTCATTCCAGAGCCGGTAGCGCCCGTCGTTGCCGCGTACTTGCTGCAGGCTTTCCATCAACGGGCTGTTGAACAGCTTGGGCACGACCTTGCCCGCTGCCACGAACCCTCCGATCAGGGCCAGGTTCAGGCCAACCGCCTCCAGGTGGCGCAGCGCCAGGTGGCGGTCGCCTTCATGCCAGGCCTGGTAGCCCTCGAAGGCCTCGCCGAGCAGTTGGCAGGCAGTGACGGCCAGCATCAGGGTGCCTGCACCCGGAACGAAGAACGCGGCAATACCGAGTGCATCCAAGCCAAGGCTTTCCCATTCCTCCAGGCGCCTGCTTCGCGCGTTGGCATCGGCCATTGCTGTCGGGACCGCCAGCAGGCTGGCTTCGTGCTTGAGGCGGGCAAGGTGCAGGTCCTGGTAGTGGCCGAAAGGCTCGGCCGTGATGGCCACGCGTGTGGGGCGCAGGTCCGCTTGCGCTGCGCGCTGCCAAGGGCGGTCAAAGGCCGTGTTACCCGTGGCGTCGAGGTTCTGCTGCAACAGGTCGAGAAAGTGCGTGCGTTGGTCCTGCCTGATGTAGGCCGTGAAGGCCTGGCGGGCATCGGGCTCCAGCAGCAAGGTCGCCAGCGTGTCGTGTACCGCTTCCAGGTTGCTGCATTGACGCAGGGCCGGGTCATGGCCGGGCAGGTATAGCGCCAGCCCCGCACTGCCGGCATCGATCAGCATGACCTCGTGCAGGGGCGTGCCGAACAGCGCCAGTTGCCAGCACCTCACGGCAGCACCCTGCAACAGCTGTTCGACCTGATCGCGCGTGCTGCCGTCAAGCAGGTGCCGCAGATAGGCAAGGTCGGCCGCCAGGCGCAGGCGGTCTTTCTGAACCCTGATGGCCAAGGCTCGGGTAGCGGGCTGGGCAAGGTGTTGTTCCAGATGGGCCTGGTAAGCCTCACCCAGGTCGAGGTCACGGCACTGTGTGGCGAAAGCGGCCGGCTCAAGTGGCAGCCGTTCCACCTGATAGTGCTCCGACTGCAATGGAAAGTGCGCGACGGGTGATTGCATGCCGAAGGGGGCGGAGCCTTGTACCAGAATCGGCGTGACCTGAATGTTGTCACCCAGGGCAATGGCACTTTCAGCGGTGAACACCTCGTCGCTGGCGAAGTTCTGCAGGGCGGCCTGTAGCAGGTTATCGCGACGATGGCGGTAAAGATAGCGCAGGGCGGCCCAGTGCCAGTTGCGCTCGACCCGCAGCAGTTGGCTATTGCGCAGCGGCGCGTGAAAGCCTTGTTCGGCAAGACGCCGTTGCAGCAATGGCTCGGCGAATTCAGTGATCTGTTTCAGGCCTTTGAGCGAGCTGGCCAAGGCTGCTTGCGCATGCATCAGGCGCGCCTGGCTGGCATGCACTGTGTCACGCAGGTCGGGGGCAGCATTGGCGAACCAGTCCTGCGCCTTCCACGGGGCGATCTGGGTTCGCTTCAACGCGGCCCATTGATTGGGCGTTACCTGGCGTGCCCAGTGCGGCAGCTGCGCCTCGAGCAAGGGTTGATGAGGGTTGATGGCTGGCATGTCGATGCTCCTTTCATGCAAAGAGGGGGCATCAAACGGTATTTATCGATGGCCAAGTGGTAATGGGATAACGCGGGCTGGATATATGGCCTGCGGTTGCCTGCTGATTCCGTGACAAGCGTGTAGTATCCAGGCGCATGGCAGCGGCGAGCGGGGTGAGGGATGATCGAAGTATCACGGTTCTGGCGCGACCCGGCGTTGCCCTTCGTCGAAGCCCGGCGGGTAGGGGACGGGCGCCAGGTGTGCTACGCCGCGCATTCCCACGAGAGCTTTTCCATCGGGGTGATCACGGGTGGGCGCAGCACCTACCTGTACGGTGACCAGTGCATCGAGGTGGCGGCTGGTGCCACGGTATTGATGAACCCAGGCGTGGTGCATGCCTGCAACCCCATCGCCGGGGAGCCATGGTCCTACCTGATGTTGTTCGTCGACATGCCCTGGTTGCAGGCGCTGGGGTTTGCCTTGCCGGCCCAGGCCTGGAGTAGCTCGCCGGTATTGTACCGGTGCCTGTTGCAGGCCTTTGCCGAGCTGTTCGACGCCAGCGTGCCGGACCGCGAAGGCCGCCTGGCGGCACTGTTTGGCGCACTGCCGGGCATGCTTGGCGGTAATGCCAGCGTGAACGACGAGGGCAACCCGCGACTGGACGCGGCGGCAGCGTTCATACGCGCCCATCGGGGCGACCCGCTGAGCCTGGACGACATCTGCGCAGCGTGCGGCCTGTCGCGGTCCTACCTGATTCGCGCGTTCCGCCAACGCTTCGGCCTGACGCCGCATGGCTACCTGCTCGACCAACGCGTGCAGCTGGCCAGGGCGCAACTGCGCCAGGGCCGGGCAATCGCCGAAGTTGCGCAGGAGGCCGGGTTTGCCGACCAGGCGCACCTGCAGCGGGCCTTCAAGCAGCACCTGGCGGCGACGCCGGGGCATTACCGCAATGCATTCGGCTGAGTTGCCATTTTTGCTGTGATGGCCCTATCGCCGGCAAGCCAGCTCCTACAGGTACAGCGCAGGTCTTGAGGGCAGCAACAGGGCTGGTGCAGCTAGCCTTGAACGACCAGATAAACCGCGCTGCCCACGAGCAGCACTGCCAAGCCCCGATTCAGCAGGCGCATGTGCCGTGGGTTGCCCAGGTATTGGCGAACCACGCTCCCAGCCCACGCCCAGCTGGCCACCGAAATGAAACAGATTGGTCCGTAGATCCAGGCAAACAGCCACAGTAACTGCTGCTCGCCGCCGGTGTAGGCGCCAACCCCGGCCACCGCTGCCAGCCATGCCTTGGGGTTGAGCCATTGCATTGCCGCGCCGTGCCAGGCCGAGGGGGCCTGGGCGGGATGGGCGCTGCCCAGCTGCCCATCGTCGCTGGCGAGCTTCCATGCCATGTACAGCAGGAACGCCACGCCGCCCCAGTGCAACAGCAGGCCCAGCAAAGGCCAGCGCAGCAACAACTGATGCAGGCCCAGGCCGACCAGCACCAGCAACAGGCAGAAGCCCAGCGTGGCGCCAGCCACATGCGCCAGGCTGGCACGCAGGCCATGACGGGCACCGCTGCCCAGCGCAACGATGTTGACCGGGCCGGGGGAGATCGAGGCCGCCAGTGCGAAAGCGGCCATGGACAGGGACAGGCTCATGAGGGGGATCCGTTTGGTTGAGGGTGGCCTCCATGCTCGGGCATCGACAGCCTGCGGTATTGAAGAAAAGTACCCACATTGGGCTTATGCCTTTCTGTGGGAGCGGCCTTGTGTCGCGAAAGGGCCGCAGAGCGGCCCCAGCGATGTTCGCAGAGATGCTGCAATCCAGGGGCTGCTGCGCAGCCCTTTCGCGACACAAGGCCGCTCCCACAGGGGAATGCGTGGCTCTGGAGGGGGTTGTTACAGGTTTTGTAATAGTTTTGCGCTATTCCGGAAAGCTGCTGTGCTAGTAGGATCGTTTTCCCAATTTGCTATCAAGGTCCATATGAGCACCTTCGCGGAGCCCCCCAGTCCCCGGCCTTCAAGGCCTTCCTTCTCCCGTCCTCGTGACGCTGCCCTCGTGAGTACCCGCTAATGGAATGGCTAGCCGACCCCACGGCCTGGCTGGGCCTGCTGACGCTTATCGTCCTCGAGCTGGTGCTGGGTATCGACAACCTGGTGTTCATCGCCATCCTCGCCGACAAGCTGCCGCCGCATCAGCGCGACCGCGCGCGGGTCATTGGCCTGAGCCTGGCGTTGATCATGCGTCTGGGCCTGTTGGCCAGTATCTCGTGGATGGTCACGCTGACCGCGCCGTTGTTCGAGGTGTTCGCCAAGAGCTTCTCCGGCCGTGACCTGATCATGCTGTTCGGTGGCGTGTTCCTGCTGTTCAAGGCCACCATGGAACTGCACGAACGCCTGGAAGGCCATGTGACCCAGGCCAGTGGCGCGGTGCGCCATGCTGCGTTCTGGCCGATCGTTGCGCAGATCGTGGTGCTCGATGCGGTGTTCTCGCTGGACGCGGTGATTACCGCGGTGGGCATGGTCGAGCATTTGTCGGTGATGATGATCGCGGTGATCTTCTCGATCGGCATCATGATCGTTGCCAGCAAGCCGCTGACCCGCTTCGTCAACGCCCACCCTACGGTGATCATGCTGTGCCTGGGCTTCCTGATGATGATCGGCTTCAGCCTTACCGCCGAAGGCCTGGGCTTCCATATCCCGAAAGGCTACTTGTACGCGGCCATCGGCTTCTCGATCCTGATCGAGCTGTTCAACCAGCTGGCCCGTGCCCGCCGCAAGCGCAGCCTGCAGCAGCACCGGCCGCTGCGTGAGCGCACCGCGCATGCCGTGCTGCGCCTGCTGGGGGGCCGCCGGGTCGAGGCGGACGAGGTGGGCGAGGAAATCGCCGACCTGGTCGAAGGCGGTGAGGAGCAGGTGCTGTTCGACCGCCGTGAACGGGTGATGATCAGTGGCGTGCTGAACCTGGCCGAGCGGCCGATCCGCACGGTGATGACCGCCCGCGCCGAGGTCGATGTGATCGACCTGGCGCAGCCGGCCGACGCCATTGCCCAGGCCCTGGCCAATTCGCCGTACTCGCGCCTGCCATTGATCCGCGATGGCCGCGTGGACGAGCCGCTGGGCTTCGTGCACAAGAAGGAGCTGCTCAAGGAACTGCTGTCGGGTAGCCAGCCCGATCTGGAAGGCATGGCCCGGGTACCGCTGAACCTGCTGGAAAGCTTCAGCATCCTCAACGCCCTGGAGCAGATGCGAGGCCAGTCGACGCACATCGCCTTCGTCGTCAACGAGTTCGGTGACTTCACCGGCCTGCTGACCATGACCGATATCCTCGAGTCGATTGCCGGCGAGCTGCCGGATGCCAGCGAGGTCGAAGGCCCGGGCATCGTCCAGGAAGGTGAAGGCTTTGTGGTCAGCGGTGCGTTGAACCTGAGCCAGGTGCAGGCGCGTACCGGCTTCTGCGCCCGCGCCAACGAGGACTACCAGACCCTCGCGGGCCTGGTGATGAGCCTGCTCGACCGCCTGCCCATGGTGGGTGACCGCCTGGCCTGGAATGGCTGGACGCTGACCGTGGAGGCGGTCGAGGAGCGACGGGTGCGCCAGGTTCGGCTTACACCGAGCGGCGACGTTGACGCAGCAGGTGCTTGAAGCCCTCGATCACCAGCACCAGCACCGCGGCCCAGATCGGCAGGTAGGTCAGCCACTGATCCGGGCCGATGGTTTCGCCCAGCAGCAGCGCCACACCCACCAGCAGCACCGGTTCGACGTAGCTGAGCAGGCCGAACAGGCTGAATGGAAGCAGGCGGCTGGCCAGCACGTAGGCGATCAGGGCCGAGGCGCTGATCGCCCCCAGGATCGGGATCAACGCATACAGCCCGGGGTGTGCCTGCAGATCGGCAGGGGAAAGCGGGCCCTGGATCACGAAGTACAACGCCCAGGGCAACAGCAGGCACATGTCGCACCACAGGCCGCCCAGGTGTTCGGTGCGGCAGCGCTTGCGCAACACGAAGTAGATCGGGTAACCGATCGTCACCATCAGGGTCTCCCAGGCGAAACTGCCATGCTGGTACAGCTCGTGGCCCACGCCCAGCGCGGCGCAGGCCACGGCCACCTTCTGCAGGCGTGACAGGCGCTCGCCATACACCAGCCGCCCGGTCAGGACCATGGCCAGCGGCAGCAGGAAGTAGCCCATCGACACTTCCAGGCTGCGCCCGTGCAGGGGTGCCCAGAGGAACAGCCACAGCTGCACGCCCATCAGCCACGATGTGGCGACCATGCCCAGTAACAGCAGCGGCGTGCGTTTTACCCGGGCAAGCAGTTCACCCACCCGTTTCCAGTCTTTCGAGACAAGCATGAACAGGGTCAGGCAGGGCAGCGTCAACAGGGTGCGCCAGCCAAAGATCTCTTCGCTATCGAGCGGCGTGAGCAGAGAGGTATAGAAGTACATCACGGCGAACAGACAGGACGCCATGACCGACGAAAGAATGCCTTTTGACACGAATGCCTCGAATAGGGAATTGAGCGGGTGGATCAGCCGCGCATGATCTCAGGGGGCGCGGCTTGCGGCAACCGCGACGCAGCCGGGCGTGCCGCCAGCGCCTCGAGGAATTGGGCAGCCGGCATGGGCCTGGCGAACAGGTAGCCCTGCTGGAAGTCCACCTCGTGACGGGCCAGGTAGTCGCGCTGGGCTTCGGTTTCCACGCCCTCGGCAACGATGCCCAGGCCCAGCTTGGCCGACAGCTCGATGATGGTCTCGAGGATGTGCACCGACAGCGCGTCGGCACCGATCATGGCGACGAAGCTCTGGTCGATCTTCAGGTAGTCGACCTTGAACTGGCGCAGGTAGTTGAGGCTTGACTGGCCGGTGCCGAAGTCGTCCAGGGCAATCTTCACACCCATGGCGTCGAGCTTTTCGAACAGTTCCAGAGCCACTGGCGTGGCCTCGATCAGCTTGCGCTCGGTCAGCTCCAGGGTCAGCACCACCCGGCCTGGCGGGAAGTGCTGGAGGAAGGTGCGGCAGTCGTCCAGCAGGCTGAAGTCGCGGCAGTGGTCGGCAGTGATGTTGATGCCGATATGGAAACCGTCCTCCAGCAGCCCGGCATAGGGTGCCAGGTTCTGCGCGGTGTGCATCATCAGCGCACGGGTCATGGCGACGATCTGCCCGCTGTGTTCGGCGTAGGGGATGAACAGGTCGGGGCGTACCAGGCCTTCGCGCGGGTGGTTCCAGCGCATCAGCACTTCGGCGCCGGCCCAGCGGTAGTCGCCTTTGCGAACCACCGGCTGGAAGTACGGCAGGAACTCGTCGGCCTCCAGGGCCCGGCGCAGTTCGGCACGGGGCGAGGTGGCGCGGCGAACCTGCCAGCGGCACACCAGGGCGGCCACCGCGCCAAGTACCAGCAGCAAGCCGAACAGGGCGGGGTAGTGGCTGCGCCACAGCTGGCCCTGCTTGTCGGCGCCATAGCCGCCATGCACGCTGAACGGGTAACGGGTCGAGCCAAGCTGCACATTCGCGCTGGCCGCGGCAGGGGGCACGCCCTTGTGCACGATGCCATCCTTGCCCAGCCAGGCATCGCCCACGCGGATCTGCAGCTCTTCATCGGGGCCGATCAGGCGCAGCGCCGTCAGCAGGTGTTCGCCATCCACCGTACTGATGGCGCCGCGATCGCCGTCGCTGGCCCGATACACCAGCAGCGGGTGGCCCGGGGTGACCGAGTTGCCATCCATCAGCCACAGCTTGCCGTCGATGTAGTCGCCGGGGTTGACCGGCTCGTCGAATGCGCCGAACAGCGAGGTGCAATAAAGGGCGTTGTGCCGGAACAGGTTGGTCGAGCGCACGAAGGCTTTGCGCGTGACCTGGGCGCGCAGCATGAGCTGGGCCTCGTCGCACGGGCTGTCGACAAGTGGCAGCAGGGCATTGGCGGCGCTGGACAGGTTGTCGAGAATGCGCTCGACGTGTTCCACCACCTGGCGGGCGGTGGCCTGGCTGCTGGCCTGCATTTCGCGCTCGATCTGCCAGTTCATCACGGCCAGGCCGCACGCCACCGGCAGCACGCCGACGACCCAGGGCAACAGGGTGCGCCAGCCGAAGCCGGCGCGGCGTTTGACGGTAAGGGGCATGCTGACCTGATCTGTAGGAAGGATTACGAGAGGATAGCCGCTTGTCGGAAGCCGTGAGCAACTAAAGCGCGACAAACCATTTTACGCAATGTAGAATCGATTTACGAATACAACAATAAGGTCCTTCGATACCGAAGGATCAAGCCCGCCGAGAATGGGTCCATATGACATACCATGGGTTCAAGCTGATAATAGGTGACTTCCTCGCCCGCAGCGTGCGGGGTATCCCGTGCTCACCGCCGTTTCCGTGCCACATCCCACGCAATCAATAATTTTTCGCTGCAGATGAGGACACGAACATGGCTGATATCTTCGACAATCCAATGGGCCTGATGGGCTTCGAGTTCATCGAACTGGCTTCGCCTACCCCTGGCGTACTCGAGCCGGTATTCCAGATGCTGGGCTTCACCAAGGTGGCTACCCACCGTTCCAAGGATGTGCACCTGTATCGCCAGGGTGACATCAACCTGATCCTGAACAACGAACCCAAGAGCATCGCCTCGTACTTCGCCGCCGAACACGGCCCGTCGGTATGCGGCATGGCGTTCCGCGTGCGCAACGCCCACGAGGCCTATGCCCGCGCCCTGGAACTGGGCGCCCAGCCGGTGGAAATCGAAACCGGGCCGATGGAGCTGCGCCTGCCGGCGATCAAGGGTATTGGCGGTGCGCCGCTGTACCTGATCGACCGTTTCGAGGAAGGCAGCTCGATCTACGATATCGACTTCAAGTTCATCGAGGGTGTGGACCGCAACCCTGTGGGTGCCGGCCTCAAGATCATCGACCACCTCACCCACAACGTTTATCGCGGGCGCATGTCGTACTGGGCCGGCTTCTACGAGAAGCTGTTCAACTTCCGCGAAATCCGCTACTTCGACATCAAGGGTGAGTACACCGGCCTGACTTCGCGTGCCATGACCGCACCGGATGGCATGATCCGTATCCCGCTGAACGAAGAATCGTCCAAGGGCTCCGGGCAGATCGAAGAGTTCCTGATGCAGTTCAACGGCGAAGGCATCCAGCACGTCGCCTTCCTGACCGATGACCTGCTCAAGACCTGGGACGCCCTCAAGGGCTTCGGCATGCGTTTCATGACGGCACCGCCGCAAACCTATTACGAGATGCTCGAAGAGCGCCTGCCAGGTCACGGCGAGCCGGTCGACCAGCTGAAAGCACGCGGTATCCTCCTCGATGGCGCCTCCCAGCCTGACGACAAGCGCCTGCTGCTGCAGATCTTCTCCGAGACCCTGCTCGGCCCGGTGTTCTTCGAGTTCATCCAGCGCAAGGGTGATGATGGCTTTGGCGAGGGCAATTTCAAGGCCCTGTTCGAATCCATCGAGCGCGACCAGGTACGCCGTGGTGTGCTGAGCACCGACTGATCCCCGAGAGTACCGCCGTCACGATTCGATGGCGGCGGTATCAACCCTTCTTCTTGCCCGAAATGGTCAGGCCCAGGTACATGATGAACATGCTGGCGACCCCGACCAGTACCAGCGAGGGCAGCACCTGGTGCAGGGATAGGCGAAACTCCTGGGCGGCGTACCCTTTTGGATAGCCGCCGATCACCATGTAGCCATATTTCTGGGATACCGTTCGCTCGGTGAATTCGGCCTGGGAGGGGCGTCGTGCGTCGCGGCTGTCTCCCTCGCTCCAGATATACAGGTCGTTGAACTCCAGAAGCAATGTCAGGCCGTCCTGGAAAGCACGCAGTTCGTCACGCAACTGCCGACCGTATGCTGTCGCGATTATCCCGGGGTCGCTGTGCGGTCTCTGGATCTTGATGATCGCCGCGTTAGGCGACGATGGCGCGTCGAATGCCAGCTCCGTCTGCCGTCCGGACAGGGAAAAAGCCGAGATATATGCCAACGGGTCCATGTCCGTCGCACAATAGGCTTGTTGGTCGCGGGTGAGTATCAATGAGCGAAGATGTGGGCTGTTGGCGACTCTCTGCTCCAGCGTACCGAGCACTTCGTCACAGGGCTTGCCTGCCAATGGCAGGATCATGTCCAGATCGGCTTCCATGCGGCCCAATGCCTGGTCGATGCTGAAAACCGCCTCTTGAACAGAAACCTTGGCATTCTCCTCAAGTTTTCTTTCCAACTGATAGTTCATCATCAGTAACCCGGATAGCACCGGTATTGCGCCGATGGACAATATCAGCAGTAGTTTCCGCCAGTTGATGCCGACACTCGGTATTGCTGCCATAGGACCGCCGCTCCGTTGAACCTTGCTGTTCGGGTTGAACAGGTCAGCGCTGATCCTATGTGCTTGATGACGCCCCCGGCTGTAGGCCAAAAGTGTTGCAGTTTTACAGAAAAGCAGAACCTCGTTGTCGGCTTTACTTCAGCTTAGCGAGCACTTTTTCGGCCAGTAGTGCCGTGGAGGCCGGGTTCTGCCCGGTGATCAGACGATCATCGGACACGACGAACGGCTGCCACGGGTCATCATGCTTGATGTAGTTGCCGCCGCGCGCGCCCAGCTCGTTTTCCGTCAGGAAGGGGACCACCTTGTCCAGTTCGACCAGTTTCTCCTCGGTATTGGAGAAGCCGGTCACCTGACGGTCCTTGAGCAACAGGCTGTTGTCGCTGAGCTTGATGTTCAGCAGCCCGACAACGCCATGGCAGACCGCTGCGACTATGCCCTTGTTCTCGTAGACCCGGCGTGCCAGGTCTTGCAGCGGCTGGTTGTCGGGAAAGTCATACATCACCCCGTGCCCGCCGGTGTAATAGATGACGCGGTACTCTTCTGCCTTTATCTGGCCAGGGCTCAAGGTGTTGCCCAGGCGGGTCATGAAGCGCTTGTCGTCATACCACTGCCAGTCCAGGTCGGGGGCCATTTGCAGGCTATGCGGGTCGACGGGTACGTAGCCGCCCAGCGGGCTGACATAATCGACCGTATAACCGGCTTTCTCGACTTTTTCGACAAAGTGCACGGCTTCCCCCAGCCACAACCCGGTCGCCCGCTTGAGGGTCGGATACTTGGCTGTATTGGTCAGCACCACCAGCATTTTCTTGCTCATGAGCACGCTCCCGTCGGCAACCTGAATGGGCCGTTGCTCCCTGGCCCGAGGGAAAACCTAATGAGCATAGCTCTCAGGTGCAAGTACGCCATATTGCGTGGCGTGTGTTGTGCTACCGTGAACCACATTCACGGGGCGCCCGTACTTTTCCTGAACCATGCTGGAGTCACGATAGTGGTCGAAAATGGTACGCCGCGCGAGCCTGCGTCGCCGGTCATTCTGCAGGCGCCTGTGCTGGCACCGATCGACCCCATGGGCGAACGGATTGCACAGTTCGACTGGGGGCGCACATCGCTCGGGCCGCTGCCGCGCTGGCCGGCCTCGTTGCGCATTGCCGTCGACATGATGCACTTGTCACCGTTCCCGTGTGCCGTGGTCTGGGGGCCAGACCTCAACGTTGTCCACAATGCTGGCTACCGGGCGTTGCGACCGGTTGCCCCGGATGCATTGGGCATGGCCTTCGATGCGCTTTGGAGCGATGTATGGCCGGCGATGGGGCCGTGGGTGTTCAAGGCGCTCGAAGGGCACTCGAGTTTTGTCGAGGACCCACCACTGCCTGTTGGCTGCGGCGAAGGCGGGGAGCCGTTGTGGTATGCGTTCGGCTACACACCGTTGCGCGATGAACTGGGCAACGTGGCAGGTTTTCTGCACGCGGTGATCGAGACCACGGCCAGCGTTGAGGCGCACAGCCACTGGCGCGAGCAGGCGCAAGGCTTCGAGCAGCAGGTCGAGCGACACCTGGTGGAGCGTGAGCAGTTCTGGCAGTTGTCGCGTGATGCGATGATGACGGTTACGCCCGAGCTGAAGGTGCATGCCGCCAACCCCGCCTGGTACCGCATTCTGGGCTGGGCCGAGGAGCAGGTACAGGGTGTTCCGGTATTGGACCTGGTACATCCGGCTGATCGCGCCGAGGTTGAGGTGGCCGTTTCCGGGTGCCTGCAATACCACAATGCCGAGCAGATAGAGACGCGCCTGCGTCACTGCGATGGCCATTACCACTGTTTTCGCTGGAGTGCGCGGTTCGATGGCAGCCTGCTGACTGCCGTTGGCCGGGACATCACCGAGGAGCGTGAGGAGGCCGCGCGTCAATCCGAAGCCCTGATGCGCAACAACGAACGCCTGGAAGTGGTTGGCCAGTTGGCCGGGGGCATGGGCCATGAACTGAACAACTTGTTGTCCGGCATCGGCGGCAGCCTGGAGTTGCTGCAACGGCGTCTGCAGGAAGGACGGCTGGAGCGCGTGGAGACCTATGTCGAGGTGGCGCGTGATTCGGTGCAGCGTGCCATGGAGCTGACCCATCGCTTGCTGGCGTTTTCCCGTCATCAACCTTTGGCGCCCAGGCCGCTGGATTTCAACCGGCAATTGCGCTTGAGCGAACCACTGCTGCGCAGCACGCTGGGCGCCGAGATGCGTTTGCACTGGCAGCTGGATGTCACGCCGTGGGCGGTGAACCTTGATGTTTCCCAGCTTGAAAATGCCTTGATCAATCTTTGCACCAACGCCCGCGAAGCGTGCCTGGATCGCGGCAATGTCACGCTGCGCAGTGTCAACCAGCGGCTGACGACGTGTTTCCCGGACGAGGGCGGCCTGCCGCCAGGCGACTACGTTGCCTTGCATGTGGAGGATGATGGCCGCGGCATGCCGGCGGTGGACATTGCCAGGGCCTTTGAACCGTTCTTCACCACCAAGCCGGTCGGGCGTGGCTCAGGGCTTGGCTTGTCGATGGTGTATGGGTTTGTCGGCCAGTCGGGGGGCTACGCCTGGATCGAGTCGGAGCCGAACCAGGGCACCAAGGTCTGCATGCTTTTCCCAAGGTGCCATGACCCGGTGCCCGAGGCGCCCGCGCCGGTGCAGCGCTCGCAACGCATGGCCGGGGGGCAGCGCCTGTTGCTGGTCGATGACGAGCTCGGTTTGCGTGCGGTGATGCGCGAGTACCTGACCGAGCGTGGTTTCGAGGTCATTGATGTGGGCGACGCCAATAGTGCGCTGGAGCGCTTCCGCCATGACGGCCCGTTCGACCTGGTCATCACCGACATCGGCTTGCCAGGTGGTTTCAGTGGCCGCCAGGTGGCCAAGGCCATGCGCATGCAGCTGCCGTTGCAGAAGATCCTGTTCATCACCGGCTATGCGGGTCAGCCGATCGAAGCGCAGTTGCTCGAGCAGCCGGGCACGGCATTGATGAACAAGCCGTTCGCGCTGGCGGACCTGGTGGATGAGGCGCTACGCATGCTGGAGGAGTGAAGCGGTTCAGGGCTTGCCCAGTATCTGGGTCACCTGGGCCTGCAGTTGCTTCAGCTCGAAGGGCTTGCAGATCAGGTGCATGCCCGCCTCCAGGAAACCCTCGCGGGCCATGGCCGTTTCCGCATAGCCGGTGATGAACAGTACTGGCAAGCGTGGCCGCAGGTTGCGTGCAATCTCGGCCAACTGGCGGCCATTCATGCCGGGCAAGCCGACATCGCTGACCAGCAGATCCACCGGTTGTGTCGAACGCAGAACCTTCAGGCCCTCGTTGGCGTCGGCGGCACTGTGGCAGGCGAAGCCATCCTCGCGCAGGGCCTGGCATAGCAATTGGCGTACATGCGGGTCGTCCTCGACCACCAGCACGTGATGGCCCTGGTAGCCTCGCACGGGCTGCACGGGGTTGACCGGTGCCTGGTCCTGGTCGACATGGCGCGGCAGGTACAGGTCCACCCGGGTGCCTTGGCCGATCTGGCTGTGCAGGGTGACATGGCCGTGGGATTGCTTGCTGAAGCCGTACACCATCGACAGGCCCAGGCCGATGCCCTGGCCGATCGCCTTGGTGCTGAAGAACGGCTCGAAGACATGCTCCAGCGTGCTTTGCGCCATGCCCTGGCCGTCATCGACAATTCGCAGGCGTACATAGTCGCCGGCGCACAGGGCACCGCCGGGGAATTGCCCGGCGCCGATGTGCTGGTTACTTGCCTCGATGCGCAGCTGGCCGCCACTGGGCATGGCTTCGCAGGCATTGAGCAGCACGTTGTCGAGGGCTTCCTGCAACTGCTGGTCATCGGCTTCGACCGACCACAGGTCCTTGGCGATTTGCACGTGCAGGTTCACGGCCGGGCTCAGGCAAGCCTTCAGGCGCTTGGCCTGGAGCAGGTCGTGCAGGTCGACCTGCTGGCTGTGCAGCGATTGCCGGGAAGAGAAAGCCAGCAGGCGGTGGGTCAGGCGGGCGGCGCGTGACACCGCCTCGCGGCCCATGCGCAGCACGTTGTCCAGGCCATCGCTGCGGCCCTGGCGCAAGCGCCGGTCGATCAGCTCGAAGCTGCCGCCAATGCTGGTGAGCAGGTTGTTGAAGTCATGGGCGACCCCCCCGGCCAGTTGGCCGATGGCCTCCATCTTGCGCGTCTGGTGGCGGGCGAACTCGCTGCGCTGCTGGTCTTCGCCGGAAGGCGTGGCCTGGGCGTCAAGGCGTTGCTGCAGGTCATGCAGCTGGTCGCGCGCCAGGTACTGCCGGCGCCGGTTGCGAAGGGCGGACTGGGTCGTGTGCAGCAGCTGGGCGTTTTCGAACGGTGTGGCCAGCAGGACAAGGTTGCCCACCGGGTGGTTGGTCGAGCCCTCGGCCGCTTGGCTCCCTTGACCGAGCAGCACGATGGGCAGGTCCGACCAGCACGGTTGCTGGTCGATAAATGCCTGCAGCAACGCGCTTGGGCCCTGTTTGAACACTTGCTCGGCAATGATCGCCAGGCCCGCGCCTTCGGCCAGGCAGGCTTGCAGGTTGGCCAGGTCGACCGCGCACAGGCTGTCGATGCCCGCAGAAGCGAGCAGGCGAGCGGTATCCGCGGCTATTGGCGGGGGCGCCAGGATCACTGCACGTTCGTCCAGCGCCAACGAACTGGCCAAAACGACTCTCCTGCAGGGTGGTCTGATATCCACTGGACCTTGGGCACAGCCCCAGGGTTCAACAAATTTTCGGACGTTGCCTACAGGCCCTGTTGCAGCACGGGGTCGTCCGGGTTCTGCCGCTCCAGTTCGGCCAGCAGTACCTGCACGTTCTGCAACTGGCCGGTTTCCTTCCAGTACTGGATCAGCAACACCCGTGCCCGGCGATTGGCCGGCTGGCGGCTGAGCACGGTTTCCAGTTGCTTTTGCGCGGCGTCGAGTTGTTCCAGTTCATGCAGGGTGACCGCCAGTGTATAGCGGTAGTCGGCGTTGTCCGGGTCCAGCTCGACCGCGCGGGACAAGGCCAGCAAGGCGTATTCGCGCTGCTCGTGACGGTTCAGCCAGAGCCCCAGTTCGTACTGCAGAAAGGCTGAGTCGGGGCTCAGCGCCAGGGCTTTGCCCAGTACCTGACGCGAGGCGTCGTGATGGCCCTGGCGTTCCAGCAGGCGTACCTGGGTCGCCAGTGCGTCGAGGTTGCCTGGCGCTACCGTCAGGGCCCGTTGCAGGGCTGTGGCGGCCAGGGTGTAGTCGTTTTCGTGCAGGTACAGGCGCGCCAGGTGGACCTGGGCGTCTGCGTCTTCGGGTTGTTGCTCCAGGGCCTGCTGGTATTGCTCCAGGGCGACCTGCAGCGGGCCGAAATACAGGCCGATGTCATCCGGGGCAAGGCCGAGCAGGGCATCTACCGCGGCAAAGCGTACGCTTTGCTCGTCGTCATCCAACAGCGGGCCGAGTACCAGGCTGCGCTGCGCCGCTGGCAGCAGGCGGCGGATGCCGGCAATGGCTGCACGGCGCACCAGCGGGTCGGCATGTTCCAGGTCCTGGCGGGCGAGTTTCAGGGCCAGGGGCGAGGGGTAGTTGGGCAGCTCGGCATACAAGGCCGCTCGGCGGATGGGCGGCAGATCGGTGCGCTGCAATTGTTGGTACAGCACCCGTGCAGCGCCGGGTTGGCCCTCATGGGCCTGGCGCAGGGCCTTGGCGTAGCTGTGCGCGGGCAGGGTTGGCGGGGCTGGCGGAGTGTCGCGCCACAGGTAGCCGAACAGGGCCGATACCAGGATCAACAGCAGCAGGGCGATCAGGTAGCGGTTGCGTCTGGGCATCGGACGATCCGTGGCGGCGGGAAGGGCAGAGCTTGGGCTAGCTGGGGGGTAAATGCAACCAGGTGCCTGTCTCGACATTTTCTGCGCCTGTGAGACCGATCGCCGCCCGCGCGGCGCATCGCCGGCAAGCCAGCTCCCACATCTGTTTCGGGCCAGTCTCTTCTGTGCCTGGCGCGCGCGACCCCTTGTTTGTACGACACGATATCGAAGGTAGCGCTTGGTTTCAGGTTCGGAAATGTCTTACGACGCCTCAGTTCGGTGCGGGTTGAAAACGGCAAGGCCTGGCCCTCATGGTCCAGCCACCGATTCAGGCGAGCTTTTCCTTCACCGTGAAATCCACTTCCAGATCGGCATTGGCCAGCAGATTTACCAAGGCATCCAGGGAAAACTTGTCAATCTTCCCATTCAACAGCTCACTCAAGCGCGGTTGAGTGACATGTAGCCGACGCGCCGCATCCTTCTGAGGTAGATCCCAGGCACGCACCGTCTTGACCAAAATCCGCATCAACTGCGAGCGCAGCCGAAGGTTGTCGGCCTCTTCTGGCGTATCAGCCAACGCGTCCCATACAGATGCCGAGCGTTCATTCGCCATTGTTGATCACCTCTCAGTCCAGCGACTTGAAACGGGCTTTCGCCACATCAATATCGCGCTTATCCGTCTTTTCAGTTGTCTTGCGGAATGCATGCAGCTTCCGGGCGGTTCACAACATAGAACACGCGAAAAGCACCGTCTTTACACTTGATGCGGATCTCCCGCACACCCCGCCCCACATTCTCCATCGACTTCCAGTCGGTAGGTTCTTCACCGGACTGGATCAAGTCCAGCTGATACCCAGCCCGCTGCCTCGCCACTGGTGGAAACCTGCGCACATCATCCTTGCTGCCGCCTACCCATTCGATAGGCTTCTGACCGTCCCACATGCCGCATACCCCTTCGCCATCGCTCCAATCGCCAGCTGCGCTTGCGCCTCATGCCTCACCCGTGTGTTTGGTCATGCCGCTGCACCTTTCTGGCGTACATGGCAATGCACAGATTCCAGGAGCCTGCACACAAATTATATCGATACCGATATAACATCAAGCCTGTAAATGTCCATTATCGACACCGACTAAAACAGAAAGGAATGGGCAACAGAAGTGAGGCAAATCACCTGAAAAGGCGAGCCGAGGACATTAAACCTGGTGTGCTTCCCAGCCAAGACAGCACCTTCCGACAGGTGCTGTAGGATAATTCGACAGGGCCTTCGAACTGAAGCATTTGGTTTCTGGTTCGGAAATGTCTTACAGCTCTAGAACCTAGGCGAGGGCTTTGCCCTCGATCGCCAGCAAGCCAGCTCCTACATGGTCCGCACCAACTTCAAGGCATGCACAAGCAAGCTTCCACAGGTGAACCACAGGTCACAAAAGCGGTGGAGTACCTGTGGGAGCTGGCTTGCCGGCGATGCGCCGCGCGGGCGGCGCTCGGTCTCATAGGCGCTGAAGATTCAGAGGCATGCACCCTGCACACACCCTCAATCAGCATAAAAAAGCCCCGCAGACCAAGGCCTGCAGGGCAAACGGTTGGGGGAGGAGCCAACCAAAGGAGTCGTTGAAACGGGTGTATCAGCGCGCGCTGGCTACAGTCTCCGGTTGCCAGCCGCCGCCCAGGGCCTTGTAGATGGAGACGATGCCGCGGTACAGCTCGACCTCGCCCTGGGCTTGTGCATCTTCGGCGCTCAGCCGCTCACGCTCGGCATCGAGCAGCACCAGGTAGTCCACCGTACCCTCGCGATAACGAATCGAGGCCAGTTCCGCCGCCTTGCGGCTGGCATCGCTCTGGCGCATCAGCGACAGCAGCCGCTGCTGGGTCTTGTCGTAGTCGCTGAAGGCGTTGGCCGATTCTTCCAGGGCCAGCAACACCTGCTGTTCATAGTTGGCCAGTGCCCCTTCGGCATCGGCCTTGGCACCGCGCAGGCGGGCGCGCACGCTGCCCAGGTCGAAGGCCGCCCAGGTGATGCTCGGGCCCAGCGCCCAGGCATTGGCTGCCGAGGAGCCGATCTGCGAGCCACGGGCAGCAGTAAAGCCGAGGAAGCCGCTGAGGCTGACGCGGGGGAACAGGTCGGCCGTGGCCACGCCGACGTTGGCGGTGGCAGCCGCCAGCTGGCGTTCGGCGCTGCGGATGTCCGGGCGGCGGCGCAGCAGTTCTCCCGGGTCACCCACCGGTAGCGCCTTGGCGATGGCCGGCAGGGCCTTGGGCGACAGGTCGACACTGAGCGCCTCGGGGCGCTGGCCGAGCAGGGTGGCGATGCGATGCCGGGCCCGCGCCTGTTCAGCCTGCAGTTGCGGCACGGTGGCTTCGACCCCGGCCAGGCGCGCGTCGGCCCGTACCACGTCAAGGTCGTTGCCCACGCCGGCATCGCGCAGGGTTTCGGTGATGGCCCGCGATTCCTGCTGGGTCTTGAGGTTGGCCAGGGCGATCTTCTCGCGCAACTGCGCGCCGCGCAGCTGGCCGTAGGCATCGACCAGCTCGGCGATCAGGCTGACCTGCAACTGCTGCAGGTCGGCCGCGGCTACCGCTTCCTGGGCTTCGCTGGCTTCGATCTGGCGCTGGATGCGGCCGAACAGGTCAAGCTCCCAGGCCATGTCCAGGCCCAGGTCGTAGCGCTCGCTGTTCACCCGTTGCGTGGTCTGGCCGGGGATCTGGCCCTTGCCGAGGTCGCTGCTGGCGCGGCTGGTGACCACCGGGAACTGATCGTTCTCGGCGTCTTCACGGATCGAACGGGCCGACTTCAGGCGGGCGAAGGCCACGCGCAGGTCACGGTTGCCATCCAGCGATGCCTGCACCAGCTGGTTCAGCACCGGGTCGTCGAACTGCTTCCACCACAGGCTTTCGAAACGGCTACGGTCGTAGGCCTTGGCCTGTACATCGCTGGCCAGCTGCGCGGGCTCGGTGGCCGGCGCCTGGTAGTCCGGGCCTACCGCGCAGGCCGCCAGGGCCAGCGCCAGCAGGCTCGGGGTCAAGGGTTTGAGCAGGTTCATGCATGGCTCTCCAGCGAGTGGGCGCGTTCGGCCTTGCGGGCCTGGCGACGCTCGACGAAACGGCGAATCAGGAAGAAGAACACCGGGGTCAGGAACAAGCCGAACACGGTCACGCCGATCATCCCCGAGAACACCGCCACACCCATGGCATGGCGCATTTCAGAACCTGCACCGGAGCTGAACACCAGTGGAACCACACCCATGATGAAGGCGATCGAGGTCATCAGGATCGGCCGCAGGCGCAGGCGGCAGGCTTCCAGTACCGCTGCCAGCGGGTCGAGCCCCTTGGCCTGTTCGTCCTTGGCGAACTCGACGATCAGGATCGCGTTCTTGCACGCCAGGCCCACCAGTACGATCAGGCCGATCTGGGTGAAGATGTTGTTGTCACCACCCGACACGATCACCCCGGTGATGGCCGACAGCAGGGTCATCGGCACGATCAGGATCACCGCCAGCGGCAGGCTCCAGCTTTCGTACTGGGCGGCAAGCACCAGGAATGCCAGCAGTACGCACAGCGGGAACACGAACAGCGCAGTGTTGCCCGAGAGGATCTGCTGGTAGGTCAGGTCGGTCCACTCGAAGGTCATGCCGTTGGGCAGTTCCTCTTTCAGCAGCTTCTCGATTGCAGCTTCGGCCTGGCCGGAGCTGTAGCCTGGTGCCGCGGCGCCGTTGATCTCGGCGGTGATGAAACCGTTGTAGTGCATCACCCGGTCAGGCCCGGAGGTGTCGCTGACCTTGAGGAAGGTCGCCAGCGGGATCATCTCGCCGAGGTTGTTGCGCACCTTCAGTTGGCCGATCTGCTCGGCATCGAGGCGGAACTGCTGTTCGGCCTGGACGTTGACCTGGTAGGTACGGCCAAAGCGGTTGAAGTCGTTGGTGTACAGCGAGCCCAGGTAGACCTGCAGGGTGTCGAAGATATCGGTGATCGCCACGCCGTGGGTCTTGGCCTTTTCCCGGTCGATGGCGGCATCGACCTGCGGCACGTTGACCTGGTAGCTGGTGAACAGGCCCGCCAGTTCCGGCACGTTGTGGCTCTTGGCGATGATGTTCTGGGTTTCCTTGTACAGCGCCTCGTAGCCCAGGTTGCCACGGTCTTCGATCTGCAGGCGGAAGCCGCCGATGGTGCCCAGGCCTTGTACCGGCGGTGGCGGGAAGATCGCGATGTAGGCGTCCTGGATGTCGGCGAACTGGGCATTCAGCGCAGCAGCGATGGCCGCCGCCGACTGGCTCGGGTCCTTGCGCTCGTCGAACGGCTTGAGCGGGGTGAACACGATGCCGCTGTTCGGGCTGTTGGTGAAACCGTTGATCGACAGGCCTGGGAAGGCTACCGAGTCGGCCACGCCAGGCTGCTTCAGGGCGATTTCGCTCATGCGCTTGATCACCGCTTCGGTGCGGTCGAGGCTGGCCGCGTCAGGCAACTGGGCGAACGCCACCAGGTACTGCTTGTCCTGGGCCGGTACGAAACCGGTCGGGGTGGACGAGAAGCCCAGGTAGGTCAGGCCCATCAGGCCGGCATACACGAACAGGGCGATGCCGCTGGAGCGGATGACCCGACGCACGCCGCCGACGTAGCGGTTGGAAGCACGGTCGAAGAAGCGGTTGAACGGGGCGAACAGCCAGCTGCCCAGCAGTTTTTCCAGGAACCGCGAGAAACGGTCCTTGGGCGCATGGTGGTCCTTCAGCAGCACGGCAGCCAGGGCCGGCGACAGGGTCAGCGAGTTGAATGCCGAGATCACCGTGGAAATGGCGATGGTCAGGGCGAACTGCTTGTAGAACTGCCCGGTCAGGCCGGAAATGAACGCGGCAGGCACGAACACGGCGCACAGCACCAGGGCGGTGGCGATGATCGGCCCGGTCACTTCGCCCATGGCCTTTTGCGTGGCCTCCAGCGGTTTCAGGCCCAGGCCGATGTTGCGTTCGACGTTTTCCACCACGACGATGGCGTCGTCCACCACGATACCAATGGCCAGGACCAGGCCGAACAATGACAGCGCGTTGAGCGAGAAGCCGAACAGGTGCATCACGGCAAAGGTACCGATCAGCGATACCGGCACGGCCATCAGCGGGATGATCGAGGCACGCCAGGTCTGCAGGAACAGGATGACGACCAGCACCACCAGCACCAGCGCTTCGAACAGGGTGTGCACCACGGCTTCGATGGAACCACGGACGAACACGGTCGGGTCATAGACGATGCTGTAGTCCATGCCCTCGGGGAAGTCCTTCTTCAGCTCGGCCATCTTCGCCCGCACTTCGTCGGAGATCTCGATGGCGTTGGAGCCTGGACGCTGGAAGATCGGGATGGCCACCGCCGGCTGGTTGTTCAGCAGCGAACGCAGGGCGTACTGGCTGGAGCCGAGTTCGACCCGGGCGATGTCCTTCAGGCGGGTGATTTCGCCATCAGCACCGGCGCGGATGATGATGTTCTCGAACTCTTCCTCATTGACCAGACGACCCTGGGTGTTGATCGACAGCTGGAAGCTGGTCGAACCCGGGGCGGGTGGTGCGCCCAGCTGGCCGGCGGCCACCTGGCGGTTCTGTTCGCGGATCGCAGCCACCACATCACTGGCGGTGAGGTTGCGCGAAGCGGTCTTGTTCGGGTCCAGCCACACGCGCAGCGAGTAGTCGCCCATGCCGAACAGCTGCACATCGCCCACGCCGCCCAGGCGCGCCAGCTCGTCCTTGATGTTGAGGATGGCGTAGTTGGACAGGTAGAGCATGTCGTAGCGGTTGTCCGGCGAGGTCAGGTGCACGACCATGGTCAGGTCGGGCGAGGCCTTGTCGACGGTGATACCGATGCGGGTCACTTCCTCTGGCAGCTTGGGCTGGGTACGGGTGACGCGGTTCTGCACCTGCACCTGGGCGTTGTCCAGGTCGGTGCCCAGGGCGAAGGTGATGGTCAGCGTCAGCTTGCCGTCAGCGGTGGACTGGGAGGACATGTACAGCATGTTCTCCACGCCGGTAATCGCCTGCTCCAGTGGCGCGGCGACGGTTTCGCCGATGACCTTGGGGTTGGCGCCGGGGAAGTTGGCGCGCACCACCACGGTGGGCGGCACCACTTCGGGGTATTCGCTGATCGGCAGCTGGAACAGCGAGATCGAACCCGCGATCAGCAGCACCAGCGACAGCACCGCGGCGAAGATTGGCCGGGTAATGAAGAATTTCGAGAAGTTCATCGGTGTGGTCCCTTAACCGCGTGGCGCCTGGGCGCTGGCGACTTTCACGTTGTTGCCCGCCACCTTCGGCGCCGGGTTGCTGGCCTCCAGGGCCTGGCGCTGCTGGGCGAGGGCGGCGAGGGTCTGTTCGCTGGCCATCGGTGTCTCTTCCGGGGTGACCGGTGAGCCAGGGCGTACGCGCTGCAGGCCCTTGACCACGATGCGGTCGTCCTTGCCCAGGCCGCTGCGCACGATGCGCAGGCCTTCCAGCTTCGGCCCCAGCTCCACGGCGCGGTAGGCGGCCTTGTTGTCCTTGTCCATGACCAGCACGAACTTCTTGCCAAGGTCGGTGCCCACGGCTTCGTCGTTGATCAGCACGGCCTGGTACTGGGCGCTGCCCACCAGCTTCAGGCGTGCATACAGGCCTGGGGTGAACTGGCCGTCGCTGTTGTCGAACACCGCACGGCCACGGATGGTGCCGGTGCGCGGGTTGACCTGGTTGTCGACGAAGTTCATCTGGCCCAGGTGCGGGTTGCCGGTTTCGTTGGTCAAGCCCAGGTACACCGGGGTGCTCTGGCCGCGCTGGCCTTCGCGGGCCAGCTGGGTGTACTTGAGGTACACGCGCTCGTCGGCGTCGAAGTAGGCGTAGACCTTGTCGGTGGAGACTACGCTGGTCAGCGGGGTGACATCGGCGGTAACGATGTTGCCGGCGGTGAACTGGGCGCGGCTGACGCGGCCGCTGATGGGCGCGGTGACACGGGTGAAGCTGAGGTTCAGGCGTGCCAGGTCGAGCTGGGCCTGGATCGCGTCGACCCCGGCGCGGGCTTCGGCGGCGGCGCTGCTACGCGATTCGGCCAGCTCTGCGGAAATGGCGTTGCTGTCACGCAGGCGTTCGCCACGGCGGGCTTCGTTGGCGCTGCGGATGGCGGTGGCCTTGGCTTGCTGTAGCTGGGCTTCGAGGCGGCGGACGTCTGCCTGGAACGGGCGTGGGTCAATCTGGAACAGCAGGTCGCCTTTCTTGACCTGGGCGCCTTCAGTGAAGGCCACCAGGTCGATCTGGCCGGAGACCCGTGGGCGAACCTCGACGGTTTCCGGGGCTTCGAGGCGGCCGGTGAACTCGTCCCATTCGTTGATCGGTTGCTCGATCACCTTGGCCACACTGACCTTCGGCGCGGCGGGAGCCTGCACGGCGTCGGGGGTTCGACCGCAAGCGCTGATCACCACCACTGCCAGGGCAGCGAGGGGGAAGCGCAAGGGTTTGAGTGATTGTTCCATGGAGAACTCCGCCAATGTATTAGTAGTGGGCGGAGTGTGAGTGTCTTGCGCGTGATGCACGAATCGAACGGGGCGAAGGTTATTATCACGATGAATGATATGTGTGGGTCGTTCATCGATTTGCGGCATGATCTTGTTGTAGTGGGTATAGGTATGGCACCGGCTTTGCCGGTGTTCGCGGGCTTGCCCGCTCCTACAGGTACGGCGCTGGATTTGGAAAATGCGAGGTCCCTGTGGGAGCGGGCATGCCCGCGAAGGGCCGCAAAGCGGCCCCATTTGCTAACCCGGCAATGTCAGCTCGATACGCGGAACCCATGGGTGCCATCGCGCTCCAGTTGGGCAATCAAGCCGAACTCCCAGTCCAGATACCCCTGCATCGCCTCGTGCGGGTTGTCCGTCCCTTCATAAGGTCGGCGATAACGGTCGGTACGCGCCACGGCCAAGCGCGTTTCGCCGCTCTCCAGCGCCTTGCCCGCCGCAATCCAGCGCGCCGTTCCGCCGTCCAGCACGTACACCGGGGTTTGCGTCAGTGTCTGCAAGTCCAGCGCCGCAAAGCGCGCCAGCTGGCTGCTGCCGCAGGTCAGCACATAGCGCTCGGCTACCGGCAAGCGCTCCAGCACCTGTGGCAACTGCGAGCGGATCGCCCAGCAGGCGCCTGGAATGTGCCGTTTCACATAGTTGGCACTGCTGGTGAAGTCCAGCAGCACGGTGCCTGGCGCTTGCAGCCAGTCCTCCAGCTGCTCGACACCGATTTCGGTCACCGCCGGCAACGCCGGCTGCGGCGCCTGCCACTCGCCGGCTGCACTGAAGTCTGCCGCTGACAAACCGTCCAGCACTGCCACCTGCCAGCCCATCTGCGCCAGCCACGCAGCGCTCATGTTGGCCCGCACGCCGTCATCGTCCACCAGCACGATGCGCGCCCCGCGTACGCTGGCGACATGGTCGGTTTCCTGCACCAGCTGCCCGCCCGGCACGCTGCGGCTGGCCGGCAGGTGGCCCTGGGCGTATTCCTCGGGCGTGCGCACGTCGAACAGGTAGGTGGTGCGGCTGGTATCAGCCTGCCAGGCGGCCAGGCCTTCGGGCTCCAGGCGGGCCACGCCAGCACGGTCGGCCACGCTGCACGCGCGCTGTGCGGCATCGGCACGGGTGCTGTCGGTAACCTCGGCGAAGCGCCGTTGCTGGCCGTGGGCCAGGGTTTGCCCGGCCAGGGTCCAGCCAATGGTGCCGTTGCGCAGCGCGGCCACCGGGTTGGGGATGCCGGCGTTGACCAGCGACTGGGTGCCGATGATGCTGCGGGTGCGCCCGGCGCAATTGACGATCACTTGGGTGGCAGGGTCGGGCGCCAGCTCGGCAACCCGCAGCACCAGTTCGGCACCTGGGACGCTGATGCCACCCGGGATGCTCATGGTCTGGTATTCGTCGAAGCGGCGGGCATCGAGCACCACCACATCGGCCTTGGCATCCAGCAGCGCTTGCACCTGTTCGGCTGCCAGCGATGGGGTGTGGCGCACGCTTTCCACCAGTTCGCCAAAGGCCTTGCTCGGCACGTTGACGTCGCGGAACAGTTCGCCACCTGCTGCGCGCCAGCCGGCCAGGCCACCTTCGAGCAGCGCCACATCGCTGTAGCCCAGTGCCGTCAGACGCTGGCCGGCCTGGGCCGCCAGGCCTTCGCCGTCGTCATACAGGGTGATGGCGGTGTCGCGCCTGGGGACCCGGGCAAACACCTCCAGCTCCAGCTTCGACAACGGAATGTTGGCGGCGAACAACGGGTGTGCCTGGGCGAACGGGTCTTCCTCGCGTACATCGATCAGCGCCAGTTCTTCATGGGCCAGCAATGCCCGACGAATGTCGTGGAAGGCGCGGGTGGCTACGGTACTCATGGGGCAGGGTTCTCTTTGGACAGGTCCCAGATATTGGGCAGAAGGGTGTTGGAATAGCCGGAAATGAACGGTTTCTCGCTGCCGTCGGGCAGGTACACGGCACGGCTGACGGCGCCGATGTTGGCACCATACACGTGAATGCTGATCGACACCTCGTCGGCGAAGGCGTTGCTGACCTGGTGGATATCACCGATGCGCGGCGATACGGCCTCCACGTGGCCGGGGTCGATGCGCACCGGCTCGCCTGCCGGCAGCAACGTACCGTGCTCGCTACGGACAAAGCCTTGCGAGTATTCGGCGCCACGCAACATGCCGATCAGGCCCCACACCCGGTGGTCGTGGATCGGCGTCTGCTGGCCTGGCCCCCAGACGAAACTGACGATGGAAAAGCGCTGGCGCGAATCGCAATGCAGCAGGTATTGCTGGTAACGGGCCGGGTCCGGCTGCGCCAGCGCCTCGGGCAGCCAGTCGTCATGGGCGACCAGGCTGTGCAGCAGGCCCTGGCCCTGGTCGAGGAGGGTAGCTTCGTCGGTTTCCCGGTCCAGCAGTTGCGAAAGTGCGCCGATGAAGTGACGCAGGCGCTCGAGGCGCAGGGGTTGGCTCATGGTTCAGGCTCGGCTGACGGTTTGGTTAAACCCTAGCAAATGCGGTGAGTATTCTTAAAAGTAAAAATATTCATAAGCTAATATGCAAAAAATGCATTTACAGCTTGGCTGATCTGTTTTGAAATGGGCGCAACGAACAGCAAGCCCCGCGATTACCCCACGAGACCGCACGCGCGGATCGGCCTTATGTACCTCGACGGTACCTGGAGACGAACGTGCGATACCTCAAGCAATTGGCCGCCGGTGTGCTGGCCAGCTCCCTCAGCCTGGCGGCCGCCGCGCAAACCCTGGTGGTTGGCGACCAGAGCTTCAATGCCCGCGCCGTGATGGAAGCGGCCGGCGTGCTCGACGACCTGCCCTATACCCTGGAATGGAAGCAGTTCACCGCCGGCTCGCCGGTGGCCGAGGCGCTGAACGTGGGCAGCCTGGACATCGGCCTGCTGGGCGATGCGCCGCCGTTGTTCCTCGGTGCGCTGGGTGCGCCGATCAAGGTGATTGCGGTCAGCCGGCAGAACCTGGAGGGCGTGGCCATCCTGGCACGCAAGGACTCGAACATTCACCGCCTCGAAGACCTGCGTGGCAAGCGCGCGGCAATCTGGAAGGGTTCCTGGAGCCAGCAGCTGTTGTTCAGTGCGCTGGACAAGGCTGCGGTGCCGCGTGACGCCCTGGAGCTGCGCTACCTCAGCGCCCTGGATGCGTCGCATGCCCTGGATGGTGGTTCGGTGGACGTGATCGCCACCTGGGAACCCTATGTCACCCAGCAGGAGCGCCAAGGCGCCCGGGTGCTGGCCACGGCCGAAGGGCTGATCCCGGCACAGAGTTTCGTGGTGGCCAATGCCAAGGCGGTGGAGGCCAAGCGGGCGCAGATCAGTGATTTTCTCCAGCGCCTGAAGAAGGCCCGTGACTGGACCCTGAGCGACCCCGCCCACACCGAGGCGTATGCCGATGCCTGGGCCAAGCGCACCCGTGCCGACCGCGACATCGCCCGGGCCTGGTTTGCCAGGGCGCGTACCGATGTGGCGGCGCTGAACCCGCAGGTGATCGTGGAGGCGCAGAAGACCGTGGACTTCTTTGCCGGGCTGGGGCTGATCAAGGCCTACCCGGCGGCCAGCCTGTTCGATACCTCGTTCGCGGCGGCGTTCGAGCACTGAGTACTCCTGTACCGGCCCTTTCGCGGGCATGCCCGCTCCCACAGGGACTGCATGAGTTGCCTGTGGGAGCGGGCGTGCCCGCGAAGAGGCCGGTACTGGCGACATCTTTACTGAGGATTTCCCATGACCCGCAAGATCAAGCTTGGTGCCCTGACCATGGGCTGCGGCGGCCCTGGTCGGCACAACCTGTGGCTCGACCCGGAGCTGCCTGCCGACGCCAGCGTCAATATCGACTGGTACATCGACATCGCCCGCCAGGCCGAGGCGGCGTTGTTCGACCTGATGTTCATCGTCGACAGCCAGTACATCACCCCCGGCTCGCCGTCCCATTACCTCAACCGCCTGGAGCCGCTGACCCTGCTTTCGGCGCTGGCGGTAAGCACACGCCACATCGGCCTGGTCGGCACCCTGACCACTTCCTACAACGAACCCTTCAACGTCGCCCGCCGCCTTGCCTCGCTGGATCTGATCAGCAAGGGCCGCGCCGGCTGGAACGTGGTCACCAGTGGCGACGCCGGCACCGCCGGCAACTATGGCCGTGACGAGCACTACGACTACGACACCCGCTATGCCCGCGCCCAGGAGCACGTCGCGGTGGTGCAGGGCCTGTGGCGCTCCTATGAAGACGGCGCCTTCCCGCGCAACCGGGCCACCGGGCAGTTCCTCGACCCCAGCCGGATGCATGCCCTGAACCACAAGGGCGAGCACTTCTCGGTGGTGGGGCCGTTGAACATCCAGCGCTCGCCACAGGGCCAGCCGGTCATCTTCCAGGCCGGCGATTCGCAGCAGGGGCGTGACCTTGGGGCTGCCACGGCGGATGTGATCTTCACCCACGCCGCCAGCATCGAGCAGGGCCAGGCGTTCTACCGTGATGTGAAGGGCCGCGCCGCGCGGCTGGGGCGTGACCCCGAGCAGCTGCTGGTATTGCCCGGGGCCGAGATCTATGTCGGCGACACCGATGAACACGCCCGCGAGATCGAGCGCCATTACCACCAGCAGGACCACAGCTTCGAGCTGGCGCTCAAGGAGTTCGGGCGCAACTTCGGCTGGCACGACTTCAGCAAGTACGACCTCGATGCGCCATTCCCGCAAGAAAGCCTGGAGCACGCGCGCAGCAGCTTCTTCACCAACGCAAGGCGCATTGCCGACCAGGCGCGGGAGCAGGGCTTGAGCTTGCGCCAGGCGGTGGAGTTCGGCCGCCAGTTGCGGCCGGGGGCCTTCGTCGGTTCGCCGGCAACGGTAGCGGCCAGAATGGCCGAGTGGTTCGAGGCGCGGGCCCTGGATGGTTTCAACATCTATATCGGCCACCCCGGGCAGTTCCGCCGCTTTACCGAGCAAGTGGTGCCGCTGCTGCAGGAACGCGGGGTATACCGCACCGCCTACGAGGGCACCACCCTGCGTGAAAGCCTGGGCCTGGCCATTCAGTGAATGCTCGAGGCCAGTTCGAAGATCGGCATGTACATCAGGATCACGATCAGGCCGATCAGCAGGCCGATGAAGGTCATCAGCAGTGGTTCGAACAGCTTGACGAACCATTCCACCCAGCGGCCGATTTCCTGGTCATGGAAGTCGGCGCAGCGCTCCAGCATCTCGCCCAGGTTGCCGGACTGCTCGCCGGCCCGTAGCAGGCGCAGCGATACCGGCGTGACCAGTTGCCCGGCCTCCAGCGCGTCGGACAACGGCAGCCCTTCGCCGACCCGCTGGCTGGCGTGCTCCAGGCCCTGGGCCGCCGCGCTGCCGAGCAGGCCGCGGGCCATGCCCATGGCGGTGAGGATGGGGATACCGCCTTGCAGCAGGATGCCCAGCGAGCGGTAGAAGCGCGCCAGTTCGTACATCATCAGGCGTTGGTGCAGTGCCGGCAGGCGCCGCAGCTGGCAGGCTGCCCAGCGCCGCACCCCTGGCTGGCGGCGCAGCAGCCACAGCGCCATGACCACGCCGAGGGTGCCCAACGCCAGTGGCAGTTGCTGGGCATGCAGGAACAGGCCGATCTGCATCAGCAGCCGAGACAGCCAGGGCAACTCGGTGCCCATGCCCTCGAATACCTGGCTGAAACGCGGCACCACGTAGCCAAGCAGGAACAGCACCACGCCACCGCCCACCAGCAATAGCAGCAACGGGTACACCGAGGCGCCCACCAGCTTCTGCCGTACCAGGTCCAGGCGCTGGCGGTAGCTGATGTAGCGGGCGAGGGCGTCGCCCAGCGCGCCGGTACGCTCGCTGGATTGCACCAGCGCCACGTACAGCGGCGGGAATACCCGTGGCTGCTGGCCCAGGGCCTGAGACAGCGAGCGGCCTTCGTACAGTTGGCGGACCAGTTCGGCGAGCACTTTGCGCGTTGCCGCTGCAGGGGCCTTTTCCGCCAGGCTCTCCAGCGCGTCGATAAGCGGCAGGCCGGCGTTGAGCAGGGTTGAAAGTTCCTGGCTGAACAGCACCAGGTCAAAGCTTGCTTCGCGGCGCCAGGCCATGCCGCGCAAGGCGCCGCCGTGGCCACGCAGGCTGAGCACGCGCAGGCCCTGGTCCTCGGCCTGGCGGCGGGCCTGGTCGGCGTCCTCGGCGTCGATCTGCAACTGCACCACACCCTGCCTGCCCAGGGCCTTGAGGCTGTAGCGCATGGCCGTTCTCCCTACTGCCAACTGGTGATTTCGGCGTTTTCCCCGTCGCCACCGGGCTGGCCGTCCTTGCCCATCGACAGCAGGTCGTACTCGCCGCCGTTCTCGCCAGGTTGCCGGTAGATGTACGGGCGGCCCCAGGGGTCTTGCGGCACGGCCTTCTGCAGGTACGGGCCGGTCCAGCGCGCTTCGCCACTGGGGGCGATCACCAGGGCCTGCAGGCCTTGCTCACTGCTGGGGTAGTGGCCGACTTCGAGGCGGTACAGGTCCAGGGCCTTGCTCAGCCCCTCTATCTGCGCCCGCGCCACCTTGGCCTCGGAGCGGCCGAGCTGGCTGAAGTACTTGGGCGCGACGATACCGGCCAACAGGCCGAGCACCACCAGCACCACCAGGAGTTCAAGCAGGGTGAAGCCACGTTGAGGGTTGGTTCTGCGCTGCATGGTGAAGCCCTCCGCTGCATGGGGACAAGCTTTTGCAGGCTCCATGCAACAGCCGTGCACGCCTGCGCTGGCGCCTTGCACCATGCGGTATGCAAAGCGGCACAGTGCTTGCGTCGTGGTCATCGACCTCGGGTTTTCCGGGGTATATCCCCCAAATTTGGGGGTACCACGAAGAGGCGACCGACATGCGTGGACTCATTCTCGGTTTGATCTGGCTGGTGGCAGGTGCTGCCCAGGCCGATGTGTACATTTCCATCGACGCCAAAGGCAGCTACATACTGACCAACGTCCATCGACCCGGGCGCCTCTATGAAACGGTGATCAGCGAGCCGAAGGCCCAGGCCGGCCCGGCCCACGCGCAGCTCATCACCGGCCGCCCCTACGCCAAGCTGGTCGCCGCCGCGGCGCGTACCCACGACGTCCCCCCGGCGTTGCTGCATGCGGTGATCAAGGCCGAGTCCGGCTACAACCCCAAGGCCCGTTCACCGGCGGGCGCCGTGGGGCTGATGCAACTGATGCCGGATACCGCCCGCGAGATGGGCGTGGAAAACCGCCTGGACCCGGAAGACAACGTGCAGGGCGGGGCCCGCTACCTCAAGCGCATGCTCAACTTGTTCGACAATGACATCACTCTGGCCGTGGCGGCCTACAACGCCGGCCCCGAAGCTGTGCTGCGCCGTGGTGCGGTACCGCCGTTTGCCGAGACCCGGCGCTATGTACCGAATGTGCTGCGGGAGTACCGCCGGTTGCAGGGGTTGACGGGTGATTAGCCTTTGCAATTTTCCCTGTGGGAGATGGCCCAGCCCTTTGTGCTGCGCTGTCGCGCAGAGAACTCAGTGCGCAAGCGATCCGCGTACCGTGTGGGAGCGGGCGTGCCCGCGAAGAATCCAACGCGGTGCCTGGCACCGGCTCCGCCGGTGTTCGCGGCGGTTCGACGCCTCGACACGCCCGCTCCCACAGGGGCCGCGCGGCATCTGGATTTTTTTCAGCGCGAGCGCCACTCGGCAAGGACAGAAACAATACCCTTCGGCGGATGCCACCAAGCTGACCCGATGTTTTCCCCAACTCTGGGCTATAACCTTCTGAAGGTGCCCAGTTGTGGAGTCCGCCATGGACATCGCCCCTCGTTCCGACGCTATTGAAGTACCCGCCGGTAACGAACTGGCCACCCCACGCAAGCCGTTCAACCTGCTGCGCTGGTACGCCTGGGTCAGCCTGGCCATCATCCTCTCGGTAGCGGTCGGGCTGGGGTTGATTTCCAGCCGTTTCATCATTGACGAGAGCATCGAGCGCGATGCCTTGCTCACCGCGCAATTCATTACCTCCATCGCCGATGCCGAAGTGCGCCATGTGTCGATCCCCAATGTGCGCACCATGGGTGAACTGCTCGACCCGCGCATCGACCGCGCCAACCTGCTCGATGTCGACCCGGACGCCCGGCGCAGGGCGCGTGGCGAGTTCCTCGACCACATCGCCCACCTGCCCGACATGCTGCTGGCCAACATCTATGCCCCGGACCGTACGGTGGTCTGGTCCAGCAACCCGGCGCTGGTCGGCAAGCTGATCGAAGGCGACCAGGACCTGGAGAAGGCCTTCGAGTACAAGATGCGAGTCTCGGCCAGCTACCACAACTTCGAACAGGCCCGCGCCGAGCAGAAGTTCGTCATCCCACCCGAGCAGTTGTTCATCGAGAACTACATCCCGCTGTTCGATGCCGATGGCGAGCAGGTCACGGCGATGGTCGAGATCTACAAGGAGCCCCATGACCTGATCGTGCGCATCGAGCATGGCTTGATCCTGATCTGGCTGGCGATCACCGTCGGTGCCGGGCTGGTCTACGTCGGCCTGTACGGCATCATGCACCGCGCCGCGCGCCTGCTGTCGGTGCAGCAGAAGCGGCTGATCAGCAACGAAACCTACGTGGCACTGGGCGAGGTGTCCTCGGCGGTCGCCCACAGCCTGCGCAACCCGCTGGCCAGCATCCGTTCCAGTGCCGAGCTGGCCCAGGCGTTCGACGACGGCCCGGCGCAGCGCAATGTCAACGACATCATCAGCCAGGTCGACCGCATGTCGCAGTGGATCCGCCAGATGTTGCAGTCATTGCGCCCGCTCAACGATGAGGCAGTGGCGGTGGATTTGCCGCTGGCATTGCAGGAAAGCCTGCAGACCTACGCGGTTCTGCTGGCGCGTGGCGGCGTGAGCCTGGACCTGCAACCGCTACCGGCGGTGCAGGTGCTGGGGCACCCGGTGTTACTGCGGCAGATTTTCAGCAGCCTGATCGCCAACGCCCTGGAGTCGATGGAGCAGGGTGGCCGGTTGCGTGTCGAGGTGGTGCGCCATGACCGGCGTAACTTGACCCTGCGCCTGTCCGACAACGGCAAAGGCATGAACGAAGAGCAGCAGCGCATGGCCTTCCGGCCTTTCTTCACCACCAAGCAGGGTGGGTTGGGTGTGGGCCTGGTGTTGGTGAAACGCATCATGGAACGCTTCGGTGGCAGCGTCCGGCTCAGCAGCAGTGAAGGCCATGGCACCCGGGTTTCGTTGAGTTTCCGGCTGATGGAATCCTCATGATTTACATCGATAAATATTCGTATCTTGTTGTTTATAAAGGATTTATGTTTTTGGGGTGAAAATCCCCAAATGTGGGGGATTATCCTCCATGCGAATCTAGGAAAATTCATTAACCTATTGATTATAAAAAACTAATCAAATCAGCCGGGTGGCTGGCTGGGTTCTTGCAACGTGACAGGCGGAGCGCAACACACGACAAATGGCAGCTGCGGCTGCACGGGTGGAGTGCTATCAATTGGCTACTGTTCGTCGCCTTGATGCATTTCTGAACGGACGCCCTGCGCGGGAAGCACGCGATGCAGATGCTGGATAATGAAGTGCCAGACAAGGCCAGTACTACCGCCAGCGGTGTGGCCGTGCCATTGCGCGAATTCAACCTGCTGCGCTGGTTCTCGGTCATCAGCCTGCTGATCATCGCCTCGGTGGCAGGCGGGCTGGGTTATGTGTCGACGCGTTTCGTGGTGCGCGACAGTGTCGAGCGCGATGCCATGCTCACCGCCCAGTTCATCCAGGCCATGGCCCAGGCCGAAGTGCGCCATTCGCAGTTGCCGCCGGGCACCACCATGGGCGAGTTGCTTGACCCGCGCCTGGACCAGCAGCACCTGCAGTTCACCCCGGACCTGGCTGAATCTACCCGGGTCGAGTTCCTCGACCATGTCGAGCACCTGCCGGACACCTTGCTGGCCAACGTTTATGCCCGCGACCGTACCATCGTCTGGTCGACCAACCGGGAGCTGATCGGCAAGCGCATCGAGGCCGATGGCGACCTCGACCGCGCCTTCCGCTCGCGCAAGGCGGTGTCGGCCAGCTACCACCAGGCCGACGATGACCGCGAAGAGCAGAAGTTCCAGCGTGAGCCGCGTTACCTGTTCATCGAGAACTACATCCCGCTGTTCGACAGCCAGGGCGAGCAGGTGCTGGCCATGGTGGAGATCTACAAGGAGCCTCAAGACCTGGTCCGGCGCATCCAGCGCGGCTATGTGCTGATCTGGGCCTCGACCCTGGTGGGCGGGGCGCTGGTCTACTTCGGCCTGTTCTGGATCGTGCGCCGCGCAGCGCAACTGCTGCACCTGCAGCAGGACCGGCTGGTGGCCAGTGAAACCTATGTGGCCCTGGGCGAGATGTCCTCGGCGGTGGCGCATAGCTTGCGCAACCCGCTGGCCAACATCCGCTCCAGCGCCGAACTGGCCCAGGAAATCGCCAACCCCGCGGCTCAGAAGAACATCACCGACATCATCAGCCAGGTCGACCGCATGTCGCGCTGGGTGCGTGACTTGCTGGTGTCGCTGCGCCCGACCAGTGACGACGCCGAGGCCGTGGACCTGGTGACGGCCATCGAGGACACCCACCTGGCCTTCGCCCAGCAGATCGAACGCAACAACGTGCGCTTCTGCTACGAAGGCCCCGGGGCACAATGGGTGGCCAGCCAGCCGCTACAGCTTACGCAAATTCTCAACACCCTGTTCTCCAATGCCCTGGAAGCCATGCCCGAAGGCGGCATGCTGCGTGCCCAGGTCAATGTGCAGGATGGGCAGCGTGCCGAGTTCGTCCTCAGCGATACCGGCAAGGGCATGAGCCAACAGCAGGAACGGATGGTGTTCAAGCCGTTCTACACCACCAAGCAGGGCGGCCTCGGCGTAGGCCTGGCCCTGGTCAAACGCATCATGGAACGTTTTGGCGGCTCGGTCAGCCTGAGCAGCCGCGAAGAGGAAGGAACCCGCGTCAGCCTCACATTCAATATCGCAGCGGGAGGGGACCATGGAGCACAGCATCCTGGTAGTCGAGGATGATGAAATTCTCGCCGACAATATTCGCACCTACCTCAGCCTCAAGGGCTTCGAGGTCACCGTGTGCCACAGCGCGGAACTGGCGCTGGAGCAGATCAAGCGGGGCCAGCCCGATGCGGTGCTGACCGACAACTCGCTGCCGGGCATGAGCGGGCACGACCTGCTGCGTACCTTGGTGGCGCAGGTGCCGGACCTGAAAGTGATCATGATGACCGGCTACGGCAATGTCGAAGATGCCGTGCAGGCAATGAAGGAGGGCGCCTTCCATTACCTGACCAAGCCGGTGGTGCTGGCCGAGCTCAAGCTGACCCTGGACAAGGCGCTGGCTGCCGAACGCATGGAGCGCACGTTGTCGTTCTACCAGGAGCGCGAGGCGCAGAAGTCGGGGTTGCAGGCGTTGATCGGCGAATCACCGACGATGCTCACCCTCAAGCACACCCTGCGCCAGGTGCTCGATGCCGAGCGGCGCATGGCCAGCGACGACTTGCCACCGGTGCTGATCGAAGGCGAGACCGGTACCGGCAAGGAGCTGGTGGCCCGCGCCCTGCATTTCGATGGTTCGCGCAGCAAGGGGCCGTTCATCGAATTCAACTGTGCCTCGATCCCGGCCAACCTGCTGGAGGCCGAGCTGTTCGGCCACGAGAAGGGCGCCTTTACCGACGCCAAGGAGCGCCGGGTGGGCCTGGTGGAGGCTGCCGATGGCGGCACCTTGTTCCTCGACGAGATTGGCGAGATGGACCTGGTGCTGCAGGCCAAGCTGCTCAAGTTGCTGGAAGACCGCAGTATCCGCCGGATCGGCGCGGTAAAGGAGCGCAAGGTCGACCTGCGGGTGATCAGCGCTACCAACTGCAACCTGGAGCAGATGGTGCAGCAGGGCAAGTTCCGCCGCGACCTGTTCTTCCGCCTGCGCATCATCGCCCTGAAGGTACCGCGCCTGTATGCCCGCGGGCAGGACGTGCTGCTGCTGGCGCGGCATTTCCTGGCCCATCATGGCCGGCGTTATGGCAAGCCGAACCTGCGTTTTTCCGCCGAGGCGGAAAACCTGATGCTCGGTTACAGCTGGCCAGGCAATGTGCGCGAACTGCGCAACATGCTGGAGCAGACCGTGCTGCTGGCACCGAACGAGGTGGTGCAGGCGCATCAGCTCAACCTGTGCATGACCCTGATCGACGAGCCGCTGGTGCAACAGGCGGCGCCTGCGGTGTTCGAAATGCCCCGGCACGAACCCGAGCCCGGCACCAGCCTGCCGGACATGGAGCGCGACCTGGTGTGCAAGACCCTGGACCGCACGGACTGGAACGTGACCAAGTCGGCGCGCATGCTCGGGTTGTCGCGGGACATGCTGCGTTACCGGATCGAGAAACTGGGGCTGACCAGGCCGGACAAGCGCCAGTGGTGAGCAAAGGATAACGGGCCGTACAGGGGCCCCTGTGGGAGCGGCTTTAGCCGCGAACACCGGCGCAGCCGGTGCCATGCACCGCGTTGGATTCTTCGCGGCTAAAGCCGCTCCTACAGGGATTGCGCCAACTTTTGGAATTTGAGCAAGACAGTTGCATTCAGGGGCATTGATCAACGCTGATTATCGGCTGCTCCCTGCCGCCCGGTACCTTCCGAGCCACTGCCATCCATACCCGGCAAATCCCGGTTGTCATTCTGTTCAGCGGGCGGGCTGTCCGGGTCGTTGCCTTTTATGCGTGGGTCGGTGTCCCGCGGCATGGGCTTTTCGATCGGGTTGAGGGTGCTGTCCGCGCCCGGCTTGGGCGCCGGGTTGTGCGGGTCGTCGGGGTAGGTGGGGCCGGTGCCGGCAGCTATGGCCAATGGCGCGGCGAGCAGGGCAATCAGCAGGATGCTTGGGCGGGGCATGGCAGGCTCCTTTGCTTCTGGTAGGGCTGATACTTCCGTTCGGCCCTACCCGAAGCTTCAAGGTGCCATTACCCCGATCAACGGTTACACCACCAGCGACAGCAACATGATGAAGATGATGCCGACGATCGACAGGATGGTCTCCATCATGCTCCAGGTTTTGAAGGTTTCCGCCACGGTCATGTTGAAGTACTGCTTCACCAGCCAGAAACCGGCGTCGTTGACATGGGACAGGATCAACGAGCCGGCGCCGGTGGCCAGCACCAGCAGCTCACGGTTGACCCCAGGCACCAGGTCGATCACCGGTGCGACGATGCCCGCGCCGGTGATGGTGGCGACCGTCGCGGAACCGGTGGCGATGCGGATTACCGCCGCTACCAGCCAGGCCAGCATGATCGGCGAAATCTCCGCCTGCACGGCCATCTGCCCGATCACGTTGCCCACGCCGGTGTCTACCAGCATCTGCTTGAAGCCGCCGCCGGCACCCACGATCAGCACGATCGCCGCGGTCGGTGCCAGGCTCTGGTCGAGCATCTTCATGATCTGCTGGCGGTTGAAGCCACGGGCCGAGCCGAAGGTGTAGAAGGCCAGCAGCAGGGCAGCGAGCAGGGCGGTGATGGGGTGGCCGATCAGGTCCATCCACTGGCGCACGATGTGCTCGGCTGGCAGCACCACGTCGGCGAAGGTCTTCAGCAGCATCAGCACCACCGGCAGCAGCACGGTGACCAGGGTGATGGTGAAGCTTGGCAGGTTGCCCTGGTCGGACTCCTTGGCGATCTGGTCCATCAGCTCCTGGGACGGGGTGCCCGGGATGTAGCGGGAAATGAAGTTACCGAACAGCGGGCCGGCGATGATGGCGGTAGGCAGCGCCACGATCAGGCCATAGAAGATGGTCTTGCCGATGTCGGCATGGAAGATGCCGATCGCCAGCAGCGGGCCCGGGTGCGGGGGCACCAGGCCGTGCACCACCGACAGGCCGGCCAGCAGTGGAATGCCGATCTTGATCAGCGATACGCCGGAACGCCGGGCGACGATGAACACCAGCGGAATCAGCAGCACGAAGCCGATTTCGAAGAACAGCGGAATGCCCACCAGGAAGGCGGCGAACATCATCGCCCAGTGCACGTTCTTCTTGCCGAAGGCACGGATGAGGGTTTGCGCGATCTGGTCGGCCCCCCCGGAGTCGGCCATCAGCTTGCCAAGCATGGTGCCCAGGGCAAGCACGATGCCGACGAAGCCCAGCACGCCGCCAAAACCGTCCTGGAACGATTTCATGACCTTGGCCACCGGCATGCCGGAGGTCAGGCCAAGGAAGCCGGCCGCGATGGTCAGGGCGACGAAGGGGTGGACTTTGAAGTGGGTGATCAGCAGGATCAGCCCGACGATGGTAACCAGCGCGTCGAGCAGCAGGAAGGTATCAGTAGCCAGTCCGAACATGGTTTGAAGGCCTCGGTCTTATCGTTGTTTTGGCGTAGCTTTTTTGTAACTTTGCTTGCGCTTATGGGGCAGGGTAGCGCTGTCTTGGGTGGGCCGGGAAAGCCGCCACGGTCAGGCGGTTTGTGCCAGGCCCGGCTCACCGCGGCCCTTTAGCCAGCTGTCCACCGCTTCGGCAAGCGCTTCGATGGGCTGGGTGGCGTCAAGTGCCAGGGTCAGGGGTTCGCCGTGTGGCGCCTCGAGGGCAGCGAACTGGCTGTCGATGAGGCTCGCCGGCATGAAATGCCCTGGGCGGGCCAGCACGCGTTTTTCCGCCTCGGCGGGTGACAGCTCGAGGAACACGAACACCAGCCCGGGCATGGCATCGCGCAGGGAGTCGCGATAGCGGCGCTTGAGGGCCGAACAGTTCAGGATCGGACGTTCCCCGGCCTGGGTCGTGGCTTGCAGCTCCTGACCAAGACGCACCAGCCAGCCGGCACGGTCGCTGTCGTCCAGGGGGATGCCAGCGCTCATCTTGCGGATGTTTTCGGCAGGGTGGAAAGCGTCGCCTTCGATCAGGCGGCCGCCGCTTCGGGCGGCGATTGCAGCGCCGATGCAGCTTTTGCCGCAACCGGCCACGCCCATCACCACGATGGCGGACAGGGGAGAATTCATCAGTACCTCCTGCGGGTGAGATAGCGCTGTCTCGTCGTCGACGAACAGCCACCTCCCCGGTGTTATTGATCTTGTCCTTACGCAGTATGGACGCTTGGCCGCGCGCGCGGTGGCTGCTACCAAAGATTACATTGCCTGCGTCCTGAGACAGCGCTACCTTAGTGGCCGTTCCCTTTCCTTGCAAGTAGTAAAATTACAACATCCATGTCCCGCACCGGCTCCCGCACCACAGGTCGTCCCACCCTGGCAGAAGTTGCCAGGCTTTCCGGGGTTTCCCCGATTACCGCCTCCCGCGCCCTGCGTGGGGTCAGCACGGTTGCGCCGGAGCTGGTGGAAAAGGTCGTTGCTGCCGCAGCGAGCCTCGGCTACGTGGCCAACCCGGCGGCCCGTGCCCTGGCGTCGGCGCGCAGCCAGTCGGTGGTGGTGTTGATCCCGTCGCTGTCCAACCAGCTGTTCATCGACACGCTGGAAGCCATTCATGAGGTCATGCGCCCGCGTGGGCTCGAGGTGCTGATCGGCAACTATCACTACGATCTTGCCGAAGAAGAGAACCTGATCCGCAACTACCTGGCCTACCAGCCCTGCGGCATGCTGCTGACCGGTTTCGAGCGCAGCGAGGCATCGCGGCAGATGCTGGCGGCCAGTGGCGTGCCCTGTGTGCACATGATGGAACTGAATGGCGAGGCCGGGGCGTTGTCGGTCGGTTTCTCGCAGCAGCAGGCCGGGCGCGCCGCGGCCCGCCACCTGATCGAGCGCGGGCGCAAGCGCCTGGCGTTCATTGCCGCGCAGCTCGACCCGCGGGTGATGCAGCGTGCCGAAGGGTTTCGCCAGGCATTGGCCGAGGCCGGCTTGCAGGCGGCCGAGCTGGAAGTGCTGGCGCCGGAGCCTTCTTCCATTGCCCTGGGCAGCGCGTTGTTCAGCCAGTTGCTGCAGCAGGCGCCGGATGTCGACGGTATCTTCTTCTGCAACGACGACCTGGCCCAGGGCGCGGTGCTGCAGGCATTGCGCCAAGGGGTGGAGGTGCCGCGGCAGGTGGCGATGGTCGGTTTCAACGACCTGCCGGCTTCGGCGCACATGGTGCCGCGGCTGACCTCGATTCGCACGCCTCGGGCCGCCGTGGGGCGCGGTGCTGCGCAGGCGCTGCTGGCGTTGCTAGATGGCAAGCGGGTGCCGAATGCGCAGCAGGACCTGGGCTTCGAGTTGATGGTGCGGGAGAGTTCCTGAGCCCGGACGCTTGCCCATCCTGGTCAAGAAGCGCGCTCCGTACTATGAATGCATTAATTACAAGGTGATAGCACTGTGCTTGCATGGCGCTAACGGCGATCTATGCTCAGGACACCGCGCATACAGGAGCCCGGCGTCATGTTCGATTTCCACCGCAAGTCCGATCTGGTCGAGATCCAGCGCAGTCATGAGGCCTTGGCCAGCTTGCAGGCCAAGCTGGCGGCGATCAGCCGCTCCATGGCAATGATCGAGTTCACCCCCGACGGCACGATCCTCGATGCCAATGAGCGCTTCTGCCAGGCCATGGGCTACAGCGCCGAGGAGTTGCGCGGCAAGCATCACCGGCTGTTCTGCGACCCTGGCTACGCGAAAAGCGCCGAATACCAGCAACTGTGGCGTGAACTGGGGCTGGGCAAGGCCATCAGCGGTACCTTCGAGCGCATCGACAAGGCCGGCCGCGAAGTCTGGCTGGAAGCCAGCTACATGCCGGTATTGGACGAGCAGCGCCAGGTCACCAGCGTGATCAAGGTGGCATCCGACATCAGCCAGCGGGTGATGGAGGAGCACGAGAGCGAAAGCCTGCTCAAGGCCATCGGCCGCTCCATGGCGGTGATCGAATTCACCCCGCAAGGCCGGGTGATCAAGGCCAACCAGAACTTCCTCGACACCATGGGCTATCGCCTGGACGAGGTGGTCGGTCGCCATCACGGGCTGTTCTGCCTGGCGCATGAGCGCGAATCGGCCGAGTACCGCGAGTTCTGGGCTTCGCTCAACCGCGGCGAATACCATTCGCACCGTTTTGAACGCGTCGACAAACATGGCCGGACGGTCTACCTGGAGGCGTCCTACAACCCGATCTTCGACAGCAAGGGCCGCTTGTACAAGGTGGTGAAGTTCGCCAGCGACATCACCCATCAGGTCAGCACCCAGCAAAGCGCTGCCGATGCTGCCCATGCCAGTTCGGTACAGACCGATGCCTGCGCGCGCAAGGGCACCGAGGTGGTACAGCAGGCGGTACAGGTGATCGAGCAGATTTCCCATGAACTCAACGACGCGGCACGCAGCATCGATGCGGTAAGCAAGCAGTCGGATGTGATCGGGCAGATCGTGCTGACCATCCGTGGCATTGCCGACCAGACCAACCTGCTGGCTTTGAACGCGGCCATCGAGGCGGCCCGCGCCGGCGAGCACGGGCGCGGTTTTGCCGTGGTGGCCGACGAGGTGCGCAACCTGGCGGCGCGAACCAGCAAGGCCACCCTGGAAATTGTCGACGTGGTGCGGCAGAACCACGACCTGTCGCTGTTGGCCGTGGCCAGTATGCAGTCGAGCCTGAAACGCACCGATCATGGCGTGGCGCTGGCCAACGAGGCCGGCACGGTGATCATGGAAATCCAGCAGGGTTCACGGCACGTGGTAAACGCCATCAGCCAGATCAGTTCGACGCTGCAATTGCATTGAGCGCATCGCCCAACTCGTCCAGCAGGGTCTCCAGGCTGGCCTGCAATTGCAGGCGCAGGTCAGTCGTCGGCAGGCCTTGGCCTTGGGCCTGTTCGATGGCTTCGCAATCGTGGACCAGCGTGCGTACCTTGAGCATCTTCGCCCCACCCTTGATCCGGTGAGCCAGGGCGCGCACAGCCTCGCCGGGGGCATCTGCTGCCAGTGTGCGCAAGGTGGCCAGGTCTTCGCTGACGCTTTGTGCCAGCTGTTCCAGCAGATTCCGCGTCAGCTGTTCGTCGTCCTGGGTCAGGTGCCGCAGTTCGCCAAGGTTGAACCCGCTGGCGCGTCGCGCTGGCGGCTGTTGCCGGGGGTGAGCGTGGGGCAGGTGGGCCTTGAGCGTACGCAGGCCAATGGGTTTGAACAGGCATTCGTCCATGCCGCTGGCCAGGCAGCGGGCACGCTCCTCGGCCTGGGCGTTGGCGGTGACGCCGAGAATGCGGCATGCCGCCAGGCCGCGTTCGCCCTCGAGGCTGCGGATGCGGCGGGTCAGTTCGTGGCCGTCCATGACCGGCATGCTGCAGTCGGTGATCACCAGGTCGAAGCGCGCTGCCTGCCAGCGTGCCAGCGCGATTTCCCCGTTCTCTGCCAGCGTGACCCGATGCCCCAGGGTATGCAGTTGCCGCTCCAGCAGCAGCAGGTTGGCGGGGTAGTCGTCGACCACCAGTATGTTCAGCGGGCCGCTGCTGCTTTCCAGCTCCGGGGCGTGCTGTTCGACCTGTACCGGTGCTGCGCACGCGGGCAGCCGCACGCTGACCTGCACCTTGGTACCTACGCCTTCGACGCTCTGCAGGCTCAAGGTGCCGCCCATCAACTCGGCCAGGGTGCGGCTGATGACCAGCCCCAGGCCGGCACCCTGGCGTGCCCGGGGGCCATCGGCCTGGACGAAGGCATTGAACAGCCGGGCCTGGTCGGCTGGGCCGATGCCGATACCGGTGTCTCGCACATTCAGTTCCACTGCCAGGCTGTCATTGTCGGCGGGCGAGAGCAGCAGACTGGCCTGGACTTCGCCGCGGTCGGTGAACTTGATGGCGTTGCTGATCAGGTTGGACAAGACCTGTTTGAGGCGCAGCGGGTCAGCCAGTACCCAGACCGGCGCAGCGGGCAGCTCGCTGTGCAAGTGCAGGCCTTTGGCCCGTGCATTGCCTTCGAACACCCTTACGGTGGCGCGTACCAGTTCGACCAGGTTGGTGGGTACCGGCTGCAGGGTGATGTGCCCGGATTCGATGCGGGAAATGTCGAGAATATCGCCGATCAGCTCAAGCAGGCCGATGGCCGAATCGTGGGCGGTCTGCAAGGTCTGGGTGTCGCAACGGCCGCCGCGGCTGTCTTCCAGGGCCAACTCCAGCAGGCCGATCACGGCATTCATCGGGGTACGGATTTCATGGCTCATGGTGGCCAGGAAGGTGCTTTTGGTCTGGCTGGCCTGTTCGGCGTCGTCCTTGGCCTGGCGCAGCTGCTCGAGCAGGCCGCGGCTGAGCGCCAGCTGCGCTTGCAGGGCATGCTGGGCCTCGGTGCGCTGGTTGATCAGCTTGCGCAAATAGCTGTTCCAGAACACTACCCCGGCCAGCAGCAAGGCCGACAGCACCAGCACCTGCAAGGCCAGGGTGCGGTAGTCGCGCCAAGGGCTGTCACTGACCAGGGTGGTGGTGCGCCAGCGGTTGATCAACTGGTCCAGCTCTTCGGGCGGAATGCTCAGCAGCGCCTTGTCGAGGATTGCCTGCAACTGCGGCTGGTCCGCGGCCACGGCGAAGGCGGCGATGGCCGGGTCGTCGTCGAGCACGCTGGCAATGCGCAGGCGGTCCTTGAACACATGGCTGATGTAGTAGGCGGCATTGATATGGCTGCTCAAGGCGACGTCGGCGGCACCGTTGGCCACGGCTTCCATCAGGCCGAGGGGGTTATCCACTTCGACCATCCTGGCCTGCGGGTAGCGTTGTTGCAGCACGGCCCGTTGCGGCGAGCCGCGCACCAGGGCGATGCGCTGGCCGTCCAGCGCCATGGTCTGCGCCGGTAATGCATTGTCGCTGCGGGTGACCAGCACCCGCGGGCTGACCAGGTAGGGGCGGGTATAGCGCAGTTGTTTCGAACGGTCTGCGCTATAGCCCAATGCGCCGATCATCTGCGCATCGCCGCGCGCCAGGCGCTCGACCATTGCCTGCGCCGACGGGCTTTCGACCGGCTTGAAATGCAGCCCCGTGCGCAGCGAGATCTGCTTGAGCAGGTCGAGGGTAATGCCGCTGGGGCGGTGCTGGGCGTCGTTGAAGGTCAGTGGTGCCAGCGATGTGTTGACCAGCACGCTGATGCTGGGGTTTGCGCTGATCCAGGCTTCTTCTTCGGTGGTCAGGGCGGTGAGGTGGCGTTGCAGCAACAGGCTGGTGTTGCCACTGCTCCAGCGGCGCAGGATGTTCAGGCGTTCGCTTTCGCTGATGCGCGCCAGTGCCTTGTCGACCAACTGGCGCAGGCGCGGGTTGTCATTGGCCAGGGCAAAGGCAAACGCCCCGGGGGCGACCTGGCAGAAGTGGTCGATCTTCAGTGTGCCCTGGTAACTCTTGCCAATCGCGAAGTCGGTACTGATGGCATCTCCCAGGTAGGCGTCGGCCTCGCCCAGTTCGACGGCGGCCAGCCCGGCCAGCGTCGAGCGATACAGGCTCAGTTGCGCCTTGGGGTACAGGCTGCGAACGCTGCTGGCCGGCAGGTAATGATCGACCATGGCCAGGCGCAGGCCGGCGAGGTCGGGGGTGTTCTTCAGGCTGTGCCCCTCGCGGGTGACGATGACCGGCAGGTCGTCGGCGTAGCTCGCGCTGAGGCTGAGCTGGGCATCCGCTGCCTCGAAGGCGTTGGAGCTGCCCAGCAGGTCGATACGGCCGTCGCGTAGCGCAGCGATGGCTTCGTGGCGGCTGTCGTAGCGTCGTACTTCGATGGTGGTGCCCAGCTGTTCAGCGATGATGCCTGCGTAATCGGCGCTGAGGCCTTCATAGTCGCGCTGGCTGACATTGATTTCCAGCGGTGGGTAGTCGGGCCGCGAGCTGCCAAGCACCAGGTGCTGGCGTTGCTGGAGCCATTGCCGCTCTTCGCTGGACAGCGCCAGCGGGGCGGCGGCGCTGACCGAGCGTGCCAGCAACTGGCGGGGTTCGCTGTTGGCCAGCAGCGCGCCGGAACTGGCCAGGCCGATGACCAGAAGGGCGCTTGCCAGCAGGCGCTTCATTGCCACCGAGCGCTCAATAGACGCTGTTGCGCTTGGCCAGGTCGACCATCTCAACCAGCGATTCGGTCTTGAGCTTTTCCATGATGCGGCCCCGGTAGGTGCTGATGGTCTTGGCACTGAGGTTCATGCAGGTGCCGATATTCTTGTTGTTCTCACCGCGCGCCAGGCGTCGCAGCACTTCCATTTCCCGGTTGGACAGGCTGTTCAGGCGCACCGGCTCGCTTTCAAGCGAGTTGCTGTTGACCGACATCTGCGGAAAGGTCGAGTAGCCCTTGACCAGGGCCTTCAGGGCAAACAGCAACGCTTCGTGGTCTTCTTCCTTGGTGACGAAAGCGCCGATGCCGGCATCCAGGCAGCGCCGCACATACAGGTCGGTGGCCTGACCGGTCAGCACCATGATCTTGGGCGCCGGCTCCAGGCATTGCAGGCGCTTGATCACTTCCATGCCATCCAGGCCGGGCAGGCCGATGTCGAGAATCACCACGTCCGGGCGCAGGTCGCGGGCTACTTGCGCCACCTCGCTGCCATTGGCGACCTCGCCGACGACACGGAAGCGCTCGCGTTCGAGCAACATGCGCAAGGACAACCGGACGATGGGGTGGTCGTCGACGATCAGCACGGTAGTCATGAAGAAAACTCCTGTCAGGATGTGGTCCGCTTCCTGGATCACTCAGGAATACGTCTGCAAGTGGGGTTATCGGAAGCGCTGCACGATACGACCATTCCCGAAATTTGGTAATGCCGAGTATAGAAGTGTTGAAAGTCTCCGCACTTGTTGTTGAAAAGTCCTACAAAAAATAGGAAAGACATCACCCTGGCAAAGCGGCGATGTCTGTTTTTTTGAATGTTTTGAAGTAGATCACGCGCAGGCGGAGTGTGCTTTGCTCACGCGCTGGGTCGAGGCAGGGTTGTTGGCCAGCGCCTGGCCGACCCGTGTCGGGCGTGCCACCAACTGGCCGGTGCAGTTCGGGCAGCGGCCCTGGAAACGGGTTTCGGCGCAGGTGCGGCAGAAGGTGCATTCGAAGGAGCAGATCAGCGCATCGGGGCTGTCACCCGGCAGGTCGGTATCGCAGCACTCGCAATTTGGGCGTAGGTCCAGCATGGGCATGACTCCTGTTTGCAGGCGGGAAACCGGAGTCTGCTACGCCCGTGGCGAACCTGGCAATGCTCAGTCGCCAGGGCGATACAGGTGGGCATGCCCGGCGCGATACAAGGCCGATTCGGCAAACGGTGTGTCGCCCAGCACATGGCCGACCAGGATCAGCGCCGTGCGCCGGAAGCCCTTGGCCGCGACGCGTTCGACGATATCGCCGAGGGTGCCGCGCACCCAGTCCTGGTCCGGCCAGGTGGCGCGATGCACCACCGCCACCGGGCAGTGCGCGCCGTAGTGCGGCAGCAGTTCTTCGACGATACGCGACAGGTGCTTGACCCCCAGGTGGATCGCCAGGGTGCTGCCATGGCGCGCCAGGTCGCCCAATTGCTCGCCGGGCGGCATCGGCGAACTGTCGCCATAGCGGGTAAGGATAACGGTCTGCGCTACCTGGGGCAGGGTCAGTTCGCAGCCGAGCAGGGCGGCGCTGGCCGCCGTGGCAGTGACCCCGGGAATGATCTGGTAATCGATGCCCAGCGCCTGCAGATGGCGGATCTGCTCGCCGATGGCGCCGTACAGGCTGGGATCGCCACTGTGTACCCGGGCCACATCCAGGCCTTGCTCATGCGCGCTGCGCATGGCGGCAATGATCTGCTCCAGGTGCAGTTCGGCGCTGTTGATCACGGTCTCGGCCTGGTGGCCCTCGAGCACGGCGGCCGGTACCAGCGAGCCGGCATAGATGATCACCGGGCACTGGCGGATCAGCCGTTGGCCCTTGATTGTGATCAGTTCCGGGTCGCCGGGGCCGGCGCCGATGAAGTAGACCGTCATGGAAAGTCCTTGCAGGAAAGAGGGGAAACGTTCAACAGGCCAGGGCGAGGGTAGCCGGGCCCAGTACCTGGCGTGTCAGCAGCAACCTGGCCGTGCCGAGCCGCTGGCTGGCCAGCGCCAAAGCCGCGCTCTCCGCCACGCCCCAGCAGCCGCAGTGGGCATGGGCAGCGGCGGAGCGGTGGCTGAGCTGGAGTTCGTAGGGTTGCAATTGCGCGGTATCGTACAACACCAAGGGCACGCCGAGGCGTTCGGCCAGTTGCTGCAAGCCGGGTTCGTCGGCCTTCAGGCTGATGCTTGCGATACCGTGCAGGTCGGCCAACGCCAGGCCCTGGTTGGCCAGGGCCTGGCTTAGCAAGGTTTCCAGCGTCTCCGCCGGGCAACCCCGGCGGCAGCCGAAGCCGGCGTAGAAGGCAGGCATCAGGCCTGGCTGGAGCGCCGGAACAGCCAGGCGCTGAGCAGGCCCAGGGCCAGCCAGAAGGCGGCGTTGGTCAGCCAGGAGGCCACTTTGAACTGGGTTTCCAGTGCGGCGGGGGCCAGGCTCTCGTGCACCTCGGGTTGCGGCGCACCGATCACATGGGGAATGACCAGCAGCACGGCGCCCAGCGCCTTCAGCAACCAGTGGCGGGCGAACACCAGCAGGGCAAGGCCCAGCGCGGTGGCGCTGGCGGTGCCGATCCACCAGGCCTGACGTTGCCCCAGGTCGGCGGCTGCAGTACCTGGCAGTTCCGGCGGCAGGCCCAGGGTCGGGGCCAGGCAGAACACGGCGAAGCCGGCCAGGCCCCACAGTGCGCCGGTGCCGGCACGCTTGGGTTCGCGCAGGCTGTACAGGGCGGTGAGGATAAGGGCGAAGCCGACCGCGACCACCAGGTTGCCGCCGGTGGTGGACAGCACCCGCTGCCAGCCATCTTCCGGCGACCAGGCTTCGGCGCTGTGTTCATGGGCGGCCACTTCGCCGGCATGCTCGTGCTGGGCGACCGGGGCCGAGGATTCGTAGGTTTCTGCCTCGAGGATCAGCGGGGCGACCCAGAAGCTTTGCAGCAAGGTCAGCAGCAAGGCCGCCAGCAACCCGCTGAAGCCCGCGGTACGGGCAATGCGTGTGATCATCGGGCGTACTCAGTGGCAGGGGAAGGCGGCGCTGTGGCGGGTGTCGTGGGCGGCGTTGTGCACGGCCTCGATGTGCGAGAAGCCGGCGAAGTACACCAGGCACAGGCCCAGCAGGCTGGCGCCGACGGCGATGACGACACGCTGGCTGAGGGTGACGGGGGTGGTGATGCTGTGTTGCTTGGCGCTGGTGACGGGCATGACGCGTTCCTCTGCTTTTTGTGGGCAACGGGCAAGCGCGGCAGCCCCGAGCGTGGCAGCCCAGGGGAATGCAACAGCGCCCGCCCACCGCGGGGTGTTCATGAACGCCAGGCCGGTCTCCGGGCTTGCGAGGAGGAGCCAGGCTCCTGAAAGGCGTCACCTTCCCATGCCGGGTGATCGGGCACAGTGGTACAGACGCTTCGCTCGCTTACCGTTGCGGGGGCAGCACCGGCCTTGTCCGGCCCTGCTGGAGGGCCTGTGACGCACCGGTTTCCCGTTTCACCCCCATCGGGGGCACCTGAACGCGAGGCATAAGGAGACCATGGGGCGGGGCTGCCGTCAATTGCCAGAATCGAGTTTGCGGGCGCTGCGGGTACTCTGTGGGAGCGGCTGAGTTATGTGCAAAGAGAGCGGGCTTGCCGTAATGCCGGTCAGTTAACGTTTGCCGGCTTGAATGGGGCTGCTTTGCAGCCCTTCGCGGGCTTGCCCGCTCCCACAGGTTTAGCGCTAGGCTTAGAAAATATGCGGTTCCTGTGGGAGCGGGCGAGCCCGCGAAGGGCCGCAAAGCGGCCCCATTTTTGCTTGCCTGACCGGCATTAGGGCTTGCCCGCGAACCGGACGCGAAGCGCTCCCGGTCAGCCCCGGGCAAACGCCGCCAGCTTCTCCCCATCCAGCCGGTAGCGCACCCACTCATCCTGTGCTTCGGCCCCCAGCTTCTGATAGAAGCCGATCGCGGGCTCGTTCCAGTCCAGCACGCTCCATTCCAGCCTCCCGCAATCATTCGCCACCGCTTCGCGGGCAATATGCCGCAGCAATTGCCGCCCGGCACCGTCGCCGCGCTGCTCGGGCGTTATGTACAGGTCTTCCAGGTAGATGCCGTTGCGCCCGAGCCAGGTCGAGTAGCTGTAGAAATACACGGCAAAGCCGATCGCCCGGCCATCGCGCTCGCAAATCAGGCTGTGCACGGTGCTGCCCTCGCCAAAAAGGCTGCGCTCGATATCGGCAACGCTCGCAATCACCTCGTGGCGAGCGCGTTCGTACTCGGCCAGTTCGGTGATGAAGGCCAGGATCTGCTCGGCATCGGCGCGAACGGCAGGGCGAATGGTAAGGCTCATGGTGACGGCTTCCTTGGTCTGGTGGCAGCAGTACAGCGATGTGTATCTACACAATTTAGTGAAACTGTATCGGTCGCAGAGGAGGGCGACTCCGTTAGTGTGACAGCACCCATAAAAAATGTGGAATGCCTGCCATGCTTGCCTCTGCCGATCTGCTCACCGCCTTCGTGCTGTTTGCCTTCGTGTCCTCCATCACTCCTGGCCCCAACAACACCATGCTGCTGGCCTCGGGCGTCAACTTCGGTGTGCGCCGCTCCATCCCCCACGCCATGGGGATCAGCGTCGGTTTCATGGTAATGGTGCTGGCCGTTGGCCTGGGCCTGGGCGAGGTGTTCAAGGCCTGGCCGCCGCTGTACACGGTACTGCGCTACAGCGGCGCCGCCTACCTGCTTTACCTCGCCTGGAAGATCGCCACCTCCGGGCCGGTCGGCACAGCCTCGTCCAGTGCCCGCAAACCGCTGGGCTTCTGGGGGGCGGCGGCGTTCCAGTGGGTCAACCCCAAGGCCTGGGTGATGGCAGTCGGTGCAATCACCACCTACACGCCGGCGCAAGGCTATGTGACCAACGTCATTGTCATTGCTGCCTTGTTTGCCCTCGTCAACCTGCCCAGCGTGGGGGTGTGGGTGATGTTCGGCAGCGCCCTGCGCAACCTGTTGCAGAACCCGCGCTGGCTGATGCTGTTCAATGTCCTGATGGCCTTGTTGCTGGTGATTTCACTGTACCCGCTGCTGTTTGTAGAATCGGTGTTTTCCTGACCCCGCGAGTACAGCAAGCCGATGCAGTTGATTCCCTGGTCCCACGAATGCGCCGAAGGCTTCACCCTGCGTGGCTGGCGAACCCCGGCCAGTGGCAAGCCGCTGCTGCATTTCCTGCACGGCAACGGCTTCTGCTGCCTTGCCTACCAGCCATTGCTGATGCGCCTGGGCGAACATTTCGACCTGTGGCTCAGCGATGTCCAGGGCCATGGTGACAGCGACCATGGCGGGGTGTTTCGTGGCTGGAACCGCACCGCTGCGCTGGCGGTGGAGGCTTTCGCAGCCGGGCGGGGCGAGTATGGCGACGTACCGCGCTTTGCCGTCGGGCACAGCTTCGGTGGCGTGCTAACCGGCCTGATCCTGGCCAGTGAACCGCAACTGTTCACCCGTGCCGTGCTGCTTGACCCGGTACTGTTCAGCCGGCGCATGCTGGGTGTGATGGGGGTGGCAGCCCTGGTCGGCTTGCACCAGCGTCACGCCCTGGCGCGCAAGGCCGCCAGCCGCCGCAGCCACTGGCCCGACCGCGAGGCAGCCCTGGCTTCGCTGCATGGGCGGGGCATCTCCAAGGGGTGGACCGATGCGGCGCTGCGGGCCTACGTCGAGCATGCCATCGGCGACTGTGGCGAAGCGGTGGTGCTCAAGTGCCGGCCCAGCCGCGAAGTGGAAATCTTCAGTTCCTTCCCCAAGCGCATGTGGGCAAGCCTGACGGCGATCCGCACGCCCACGCGGGTGCTGTACGGCGAGCACACCTACCCCTTCGTGCCCCATTCGGTGAACCGCCTGGTGGCGCTCAACCCTCAGGTGACCGCCAGGCAGGTTGCAGGTGGGCATTGTTTCATGCAGGAAGACCCGGTCATTGCTGCCGAACAGGCGCTCGGTTTCTTGCAAGGCTGACTGTTCCATGAGTGGAACGATGAATGCCAAACAAGCCTGCTACCGCCTGATTGGCATCATTGATAAGGTTATCTCAACCAAGAGAGGAGCCTTCTCATGAAAACGATTCTGGGTATTCACCGCAGCCCCCACGCCCACTGGGTAGGTGATGGTTTCCCGGTGCGCAGCCTGTTCACCTACGACAACCTGGCCAGCAAGATCAGCCCGTTCCTGCTGCTGGACTATGCCGGCCCTCATGACTTCACCCCGACCAGTGCCCGGCGCGGCGTTGGCCAGCACCCGCACCGCGGCTTCGAGACCGTGACCATCGTTTACCAGGGCGAGCTGGAGCACCGCGACTCTACCGGCGCTGGCGGCTTGATCGGCCCCGGTGACGTGCAGTGGATGACTGCTGCCAACGGCATCATCCATGAAGAGTTCCACTCCCCAGGCTTCGCCCGCACTGGCGGTACGCTGGAGATGGTACAGCTGTGGGTCAACCTGCCGGCACGGGACAAGCGCGCAGCGGCTGGCTACCAGACGCTGCTGGCCGAGGACATCCCGGTGGTGGCGCTGGACGGCGAGGGCGGCAGCCTGCGGGTGATTGCAGGTGAGTATCGTGGGCATTCGGGGCCGGCGCGAACCTTTACCGCCATGGATGTCTGGGACATGCGCCTGAATGCCGGTGCAACCTTGCAGCTGCCGGTTGCCGCCGGCCGCAATGCGGCGCTGGTGGTGTTGCGCGGCAATGTGCGGATCAACGGCGAGCGCGAAGCCGGCCCATCCAGCCTGGTGCTGCTTGACCGCAGCGGTGAGGATGTTGCCGTCGAAGCGCTGGAAGGTGCCAGCCTGCTGCTGCTCAGCGGTGAGCCGATCGACGAGCCGATCGTGGGCTATGGCCCGTTCGTGATGAACAGCCAGGCAGAAATTGCCGAGTCGTTCGACGACTTCCATGCCGGGCGGTTCGGGCAGATGCAGGATGCACGGGACGGTGCGGCGCATTGATCCTGGTTGATTGAATGGCTTGTCCGGCCCTATCGCCGGCAAGCCAGCTCCCACAGGTACAGCGATGCTCTCGAGATTGTCGCTGTACCTGTGGGAGCTGGCTTGCCGGCGATAGGGCCGGTACAGGTATTACATTTGCTGGCATGATGCAGCCATGCCCAAGCTCACCCCCCTGCACGCCGTGCGCCGATCATTGCCCACCCCCGGCCACCACACCCTGTGGCTGCGCTACCGCGCCCCTTACCACTGGCCCTCGACCCTGGCCTTCCTCGCTGCCCGCTGCATCCCCGGCATCGAGACCTGCCTCGACGGCACCTACCGCCGTACCCTGGTAATTGCCGGCCGCCACGCCGTCTTGCACGCCACACCTTCGGGCAGCCAGTACCTGCGGGTCCGCCTTGAAGGCGTCCCGGCCCACGCGCTACCCGGCCTGACCGCCAGGCTGAGGCGAGTCTTCGACCTTGATGCCGACCCCGCGCGCATCAATGCCGAACTGTCCCGCGATCCGCTGATGGCCCGCCTGCTACAGGAGCGCCCGGGCCTGCGTGTGCCACAAGGCTGGGACGCCTGCGAGCAGGCCATGCGCACTGTGCTGGGCCAGCAGGTCAGTGTGGCCGGTGCCATGACCCTGGCCGGCCGCCTGGTGCAACGCCACGGCGTGCCCTTGCGCTGGCCCGCACCAGGCCTGAGCCACGTGTTTCCGGCGCTGCCGGTATTGGCGGCTGCGCAGTTCGAGGATATGGGCATGCCGCGGGCGCGCGCCGCCACCCTGGGCACGCTGGCCAGTGCCTTGCTGGCCGAGCCCGGGCTGCTACGCCGCGGGCAGGTGCTGGATGAACTGCTGCGCAACCTGTGCCAACTCAAGGGGATCGGCCCCTGGAGCGCGCACTACCTGGCGTTGCGCCAGGCCGGCGCGGCCGATGCCTTGCCGCTGGGCGACGTGGCGCTGGTCAAGGCGTTGCGCCTGCTCGAAGGCGACGACGCCCAACTGGCGCAACGAGCTTTGGCCTGGCGACCGTGGCGAGCCTATGCGGCGCAGCATCTGTGGGCATCGCTGGGGCCTGCCGGCACCGCTCGTCGCTAAGTCTGCCATCGCGTTCGAACACTCGAACTGCGCAGGCAATCTTCCACTAAGGTGCTAGAGGATTCCCCGCATGATCATTGCCCAGGCGCATGGACGCCTGCTCCGGCATGCGCAATATCAATTGGCGCCTCGCCCGACAAAGGCGTACTCACACAACAGGCCATCCCAAAGAGAGGGTCGTACCATGTCGTTGATAGGAGTTTCGATGCTAGAAATGCGGCAGATGATCGAGCAGGCCTGCCTGCCCGACCGTTGCGAAGTCAGCTGCACGGACGGCGCCAACCTGACCATCCGCCTGGGTCAGGGCCAGAGTCTCGACGAGGGCGTGACCCTGAGCGGGGTCCCCCTGCATAGCCTCAACAGTTGCCGCGACCTGGTCAACCTGGTGGGGCAGCTGCACGCGTTGCGTGACAGCCACCCGGCGCCACTCAAGGCGATTGCCTGAGGCGCCTGCCGCGCCCCGGTCAGCCCAGGCTGGCCGGGCGCACATATTCCGGCATCAGGCCGTTGAACCAGAACAGGATCATCGCCACCAGGATGGTCACCAGCAGCAGCAACCCCACTCCCCACACGCAGGTCGCGAACAGCATGGCCTGTTCCTTCTTCAGGCGCAGGAAGGTCTGCAACCCGCCATACAGCAACACACTGGCGTAGGCCGAGGCTGCCAGCAGCGCCGCCAGCGCCAGCCAGCGGATCGGCAGCAGGCCGACCACTCCGGCAAAGAACCATGGCGTGGCGCAGTAGGCGGCAAAGCCGATGCACTGGTTGAGGCTGGGCTGCGCATCGAAACCGCGCGACATCCAGCGGATCATCGTGCCCATCAACATCACCCCGACGACCGTGGTGGCATAGAGCAGGCCAGCCAGTTGCGCAGCGCTGGCCATGCTCAGGCGCACCCGCTCCTCGGCCGCCAGGCTCCAGCCGAAGGTGGTGGTGCCGACGAACAGGCACACCGCGGGGATCAATGCCAAGGCCAGCAGGCGCGGCAGATATTGCTGCGGGTGGTCTTCCTCGGCCTGGCGAATATCCAGCCAGGCGTCGGCGGGGTGAGTGAAGAGCTTGAGCAACGGACTGTTCATTGGCGTTCTCCGCGTTCTCCGGCGGGCGTGGGCCCTTTTGCTATGGAGATGTGACGCGCCCCGTGGGTTCAGCCGGGTTGATCGCCGTTGATCGTCTTACAGCAGTTCCAGCAGCAGGTTCAGGCCGCCATCACCGCACTTGCCCTGGTCGCGGACCACACCGTGGTAGCTGCGCCCGTCCCAGACGAAGGCCACGCTGTGGGCACGGTCGACCTTGTCGGGCAGCGGCGGGCAGATGTGCAGGCGCAGGCCCGGGCGGCCTTGCAGGTTGAGGGCGGCGAGTTGGCACTGGCATTCCACGCTTTGTGCCACCGGGCCGAACAGGGTGTCGCGTACGTAATCGAGTTGCAGTGAGGCGTTGGGCGCGCGGCAGGGCATTTTCATGGGCGCGCGGCTCCGCTGTGAGGGGTTGGGGAACAGGGCTGGCAGGGCATGGCGGGCTCCAGGCTGAAGAGGGCATGGCATATCGTTTGAAGCTTGCCTGGCCAAGATGTTCAACGTGTTTCATGCGCGTTCATCCTGTTTGCGCCGGGTGGCGGGCCGTTGGTCCGATTCAGCCACCGGCCTTGCGCAAGGTCAGGTTGATCCGCCGTTCACCCAGGCGCGGATGCACGCCGGGCTTGATCGGGAGCACGCCGTGAAAGCGCAAGCGGTCCTCGCCGCCCCAGACCAGCACATCGCCATGGCTCAGTGGGATGCGCTGGGTCTTGTCGGCGCGCTGCAGGCCACCGAACAGGAACACCGCCGGCAAGCCCAGCGACACCGACACGATCGGCTGGCCGAAGTCCTGCTCGTCGCGGTCCTGGTGCAGGCTCAGGCGGGTGCCCGGCAGGTAATGGTTGACCAGGCAGGCATCCGGCACGAAGCCGTCGAACCCGGCCATGGCTGCGGCGCGGTTGGCCAGTTCGAGCAACACGGGGGGCAGGGCGGGCCAAGGTTTGCCGCTGAGCGGGTCGCAGGGGCTGTAGCGGTAGCCGTGTTCGTCACTGACCCAACCCAGCGTGCCGCAGTTGGTCAACCCTACCGCCATGCGCAGGCCGCCCGGGGTGTGCATGTGCCGGAACGGCGCGGCACGCAGCACCGGGCGCAGGGCATCGAGCAGAGGCTCGATCTCGGCCAGGGCGAAGCCGGGCAGCAGCACGGTGTGGCTGGCCAGGCGTTGCGGCTGGGGGCCGAACAGGTCGAGGTCGGACTGGATCATGGGTCAGGCATCGGTTGGGGTGTGGACCATTGTAATGCGCTTGGCAGGCTTGGCCTATTCGCGGGCATGCCCGCTCCCACAGGGTTGATGCAGGCTTTGACGGCAGTGGAGTACCTGTGGGAGCGGGCGTGCCCGCGAACTAGTTGGCAAAAAAAGAAGTTCTGACAGGAATAAAAAGGAACCGCGGCACCAGGGAGAGGAGCACCGCGGTTCAAGGGGGGAGCGATCTACTGCTGGGTCACGGTGGCCACGTTCGCGCTGCCCAGCTGGCTGATGGTCGCGGTCTGGGTGACACCGCTCTGGTCGACGTACGCCTTGTTGCCCTGGCCTCCCTGGGTCACGTAGGCGACGTTGTAACTGTCAACCTGCTTGATGGTGGCTTCGTTGCCGCCACCGTACAGCTGATTGGTGTAGCTCTGGTTGCTGTAGCCGGACTGGTCCAGGTTGATGACGTTGCCGTTGCCCTGGCTGTTGCCGTAGGCATAGTTTTCGGTGCCACGCTGGTCGGCGATCAGGATGTTGTCAGTGCCGTTCTGTTCGAAGTACAGCTCGTTGTTCATGTCGGCCTGCTTGGTCTCCATCTGGTTGCCGGTGCCTTTCTGGGTCAGCGTGGCCAGCTGGTTGTCACCGTTCTGGGTCAGGTTGGCGCCGTTGCCATTGCCGTTCTGGTTGATGGTGGCGTTCTGGTTGGTACCGAACTGGCCGCCCATCTTGGCGCCTTTCCAGTTGCTGGCAGTGACGCTGTTGCCATTGCCCTTGGTGTTGGTGGTCAGGTTGAGGTTTTCACCGTTCTGGTAGGTGAAATGCAGGTTGTTGCTACCGGTCTGGGTGATGGTGGTGGTCGAGTTGTTGGTCTCGAACTGGTCCGACCAGCTGGCGTTGGCCGTGCCCTGTTGCGACAGGCTGACCTTGTTGTTCATGCCGAAGCTCTGGTCGATATAGCCTTCGTTCAGCTGGCCGGACTGGGTTACCGATGCCTGGCTGGCAGTCTGGTTGTCCTGCCACACTTCCACCGAGTTGCCGCCACCGTACTGGCCTATGCCGATGGTGCCGCCGGTGCCGTCGCGCTGGTCGCCATACGCCCAGTTGCCTTTGCCATCCTGGTAGACCTGGATATCGCCATCGACGTAGCTCAGGTGCTCGGCGGCGGCGTAGTTGTCCTGGCCGGTCTGGTTGATGCTGCTGCTGTTGTTGCTGCCACCAAAGGTCTGCTCGATGAAGGCCTCGTTGCGCTGGCCGGATTGCCAGGTGGTGGCCTTGCTGCCTTCCTGGCTGTCCTGCCACACGGTCGAGGTGTTTTCGGCGCCTTGCTGGGTTTGCAGCGACTGGTTGCCCAGGCCCAGCGACTGGCTGACGAAGGCATCGTTGTAGCTGCCGCTGGCGTGCTGGGTGACCTGGCTGCCGTTCTCGAACAGTTGGTCGGCGTAGCCGGCGTTGTACTGGCCGCTGGCACTCTGCTGGATATCGCTGGTGCTCTCGGATTGCACCGCCAGGTGGTTGTTGCCCTTGCCGGTCTGGGTCTGGGTGGCCGAAGCGAATGGCGCCAGGGACTGGCTGACTTCGGCGATGTTTTCCTTGCCGTCCTGGGTCTGGGACGAGGTGCTGTCAGCAGCCATGGCCTGACCTGCAAGGGCCAGGACGATAGCGGCACTTAACGGAGCGAGCTTGTACATGGGGGTGCCTCCAGGTCTATCGGTATTGGGTGATCTGAACGTGCTGGCCATTGCCGGCCTGAGTCACGGAGCTGTTGAGGCCAGTGCCGGACTGCACGATGCTGGCGCTGTTGTCGTTGCCGATCTGCTCGATGGCCGCGCTGTTGCTGCTGCCGCTCTGGCGGATCGACGCGCTGTTGCCATTTCCCTGTTGGCTGATAATGGCCATGAGGTCACTACCTTCCTGCAAGATGTACGCTTCCTGCGCGCCTCCGGCCTGGACGATGCGGCCCAGCAGGGCCTGGCCGTTCTGGTCGAGGGCGGCGCGGTTGCCCGCGCCTTGCTGCTCGATCACCGCAGCCTGGCCGGCGCCGGCCGGCAGCAGGCGGATGATCACCGGGTCGCCGAGGTCGTTGCCGGGCGCGAGGTCGGCATTGTCCAGCAGGTCGTCGGCCCAGCAGGCCTGGCCCACCAGGGCCAGGCCGAGCAGCAGGGGGTACAGGCGTTTCATTGCAACCTCCGGCCTTTACTGCACGGTTACGTTGACGGTGCGTGTGGTGCCCTGGCTGGTGGTGATCGTCGCCGTCGGTGCCGCAGTCGGGATGATCGTGGTGCTATTGCTCACCGCCAGGCGCCAGCGGCCGGTCAGCGCTACCGTGGCGGTGCCAAGGGTTTGCACGCCGGTAGTGGTGGTAACCCGCACGGTGACGGTGTTGCCGGTGGTGACCGACGAGGTACCGCTGAGGTCCCAGTTGTAACGGTTGTTGGAGCGTGCCGTGACCGTGGCAGCCGTGACCGTGAAGGTTTCGGCGGCGGGCCGTGGCGACACGTTGACGGTGACGGTGGTGGGGTTGGACAGCGCCCCCAGCGAGTCACGCGCCTGGTAGGTGAAGGTGGTGGTGAAGGCGGTGGTCACCGTGGCCGGTGGGGTGTAGGTCACCGTGGTGCCGTCGGTGCTGACCGTGCCCCGACCGGTAGCCGGCTGGGTGAGGGAGGTAGCGGGGACAGTCAGCGGCACGTTGCCTTCCGGATCGGTGTCGTTGGCCAGCACGTTGATGGTCAATGGCACGCCCAGGGTGGCGACGGTTTCCGGGTTGGCGGTTGGTGCCCGGTTGGGCGCGACGTTGATGGTGACAGTAGCCGGTTCCGACTTCAGGCCCTTGGCGTCCACCGCCCGGTAGCTGAAGGTGGCCACCACGGGTTGCGTGGCCCCGGCTGGCGGGGTGTAGGTGACCGAGGTGGTGCCGTTCATCACCACGCCGCCAAGGCCGGTACCGGGCTGGGTCAGGTCGCTGATGGTCAGCGGTACGTTGCCGTCCGGGTCGCTGTCGTTCTGCAGCAGGTTGAGGGTGATCGGGATACCGACGCTGGTGCTGCCGATATCAGCCTGGGCCAGCGGTGGCTGGTTGGCCGCCTCGACCGGTGCGTTGCCGACCACGACCACCGGTTCGACATCGCTGCCGCCACGTGCCGACTTGACCGTGATGGTGGCCGGCGGCTGCGGTACGTCGTTGACGGTCAGGCTCTGCAGCGTGCCTGCCTTGGACAGGCGACCGTAGCCCTGGGCGAGCAGGTCGGGGATCGCCACCTCATCACTGGAACTGGCCTCGATCAGCAGGCGCTTGTTGGCCCAGTCGTAGCGTGCGGTGCTGACCTTGACCACGTCGGTGAGCTTGCTCGACAGCGCGGTCGGCTGGGTGCCGCCGGCGCTGTTGCTGGCGGTGACCACCACCACTGCAGGCGGTGCTTCCTGGCCGAACTGCTGGTGGAAGAACAGCCCGTTGTTGTCGGCGGTGAGGGTGTACTGGCACGGCGAAGGCGGGGTGCCGACCAGGGCGATGCCATTGCGCATGCACAGGCTGGCTGCGCTGGGCGCCTTGGCGAACACTTCCGTGCGGGTGCCGGTGGCATTGCGCGAGTAGGTGGCGCGTTCCAGGCTGACCGGGGTCTGGGCACGCTGGTCCAGTACCTTGCCTGAAACAGTGAAGGTGTTGGTCTGGATGGTGCCAGCGGGGCCTTGAATGCGCACGAAGTTGGTATTGAAGGGGCTGCCGGTCACCGCTTCGGTGATATTGGGGTCGCCGATGTAGGTTTCGATGGCGCCGGTATCGGGGTTGACCGCGGTGTAAGGCCCGCCAACACCCTTCAGCCAAGGGCCGATCGCCCCCGCCAGCGCTCCCCGGAAGTTGCCAGGAGCACCAATGCCTATGTCCCGGGTGATGTTGATCGCCCGGCGCCCAGCCGTGGTGACGTTGACCGTCTCCACCCCGTAAGGGTGGGTGATGGTGTAGGTACCGGTACTTGGGACCGAAGCGCGGATACGGATGCGGGCGAAGCTCTGCTGGTCACCATCGACCGGGTTTTCAGCGGCGAAGGCTGCCTCCACCCCGGCTACATAGACCTCCAGCTCGTAGCCGCTGTTGCCGACCTGCGGAATGGCGGTTTCAGCCAGGAACCAGAACATCTCTGGCGGCCAGTTGCCCGGGAACACCAGCGGCAGGGCATCGTCATAGATGCCGGGCTCGGGCAACAAGGTACACATGTAGGCGGGAGCCCCTGGCGCGCCGGGTGCTCGCGTACTGGTGGCACGGGACTGGCACAGCTCCAGGGACTGGTCGAGGCTGTCCTTGTACCACATCGGATAGCCACCGGTGGCGAAGGTGTAGGGCCCCGGGTCGACATCGGACAGCGCGGCAAACGCGGCGCTGGTAACGGTAAGAGAAAAACCGGCGGCCAACAGCGCACGGCGCGACCAAGTGTTCATGCTGCCTCCTTGAAGGCTGAGCCTTTGTCTGTTCATGGCACCAGCACCACGTCTTCGGTGTCGCTACCGCCATTGGCACTGGTGACCTGCACCTTGGCCGGCGGGATCGGCGACAGGCTGGTGCTCAGCGTCTTCACGGCGCCAGTTCCGCTCAGGTTGCCGATCAGCGCGCCGTTGCCGGTATGTGCGGTGAGCACTGGCGGCGTGGTTTCGTCGCTGGTGCTGGCCACCAGGGTCAGCTCGCCGGTGGACAGGCGGTACTGGGCCTGGGTGATGGTGACCAGGTCGGTCAGCGGCACGTTGGCGGTGGTCAGGCTGCTGGTGGGGATCGCCACGCTGTTGTCGGCGGTCAGCGTCAGGATCGTCCCGGCGGCCGGGTCGAGCACCGACTGGGCGTACCAGGCGCCGGTACCGTTGGCCTCGGTGAGGTTCAGGTTGGGTGTCTGGCTGGTCAGGGTGACGCTGGCCGGTGGCGGCGGGGCCATCACGAAGATGTCCTGCTGGGCGCGCAGGTCGCCGTTCTCGGTATGCCGCGAGTAGGTAGTGCGTTGCGGCATCAGCGGGGTTGGCAGGGCCACTGCGGAAAGCTTGCCCGAAACCGCGAACAGCTCGGTGCGCAGGTCGATGCCGCCGGGGCCTTCGATGCGCACGTAATTGGTGTTGAACGGGCTGCCGGTCACCCGTTCTTCCAGGTTCGGGTCGCCGATGAAACGCTCGCTGCCTTCGGTGTAGGGGCCGTTGACACTGCGCAGGAACGGCCCGACATCGCCTTTCAGGGCACCGGTGAAATCACCTGCGCCGGCAATGCCGATGTCGCGGGTCATGTTGATCGCCCGGCGCCCGGGCGCAGGTACGTCGAACACTTCGACGCCGTAGGGGTGAGTGACCACGTAGGTGCCGGCGGTTGGCACGTCGACCCGGATACGCACCCGGGCGAAGCTGACCTGGTCGCCGTCGACCGGTTCTTCGGCGGCGAATGCCGCTTCGATCGCGGTGCCGTAGCTGAGATCGATGCCGCGAGTGGCGTCGACGATGGCGGCGTCGGCGGTGAACCAGAACGCCTCGTCAGGGAAGTTGGTGGGGAAGACGATAGGTTGGGTATCGTCGAACACGCCGGGGGTAGGCAGCAGCGTGCACATGTACGACGGTGCGCCAGGCGCGCCAGGCACCCGCGAGCTGACCGCCTTGGTCAGGCACAGGTCGAGGGTACGACCGTGGCTGTCCTGGTACCAGGCGGGGAAGCCGCCGTTGGCGGGCACATAGGCGCCTGGATCGACAGCGTTCAAGGCAGCCTGCGCCGGGAGCTGGAGCATGCCGGCGAAAATCGCCACTGCCAGCGGGTGGGGTATCGGTCGGTGCATGAGTCATTTCCTCCTGCAAACGGGCCCATGGACTTGGGGCGTCTGGCAGGAGATCGGCAATAGGCGTGCCAAACCGGAAAAAATGCGCTGCAGCCCTTGCAGGGCAAGGGATCCAGTTCCTTTTCAACGGTATTGGTAGGCGTGTGTCGTTGGGCACCGTGCCCCAAGGTTGGGGAGTGGGGCAGGTGGTACCGACCCATTCGTAGCATCAGCTCCTCGGTCGCTGCACCTTCGATCTCGAAGTACTTAATTTGCGTGGCTTTTTCTCTGGACGCTTGCCGGGTTTGAGATGCCAGCGATCGGCATTAGCGAGCAGGCGCTCCTGGATCTCAGGTGGGTAGTCGCTCAGCGTTGTCACCGCTGGAACGGGCTTACCGGGCATGCCAGCTTCGCGGATCACTTTCGGCCAGCGCGGTCGCCAGCACAACAGCAGGCTCAGCCAATGGCCGGTGCCGATGATGACGAAGGCGGGACAGACCAAGAGCAGGACGACTTTGAACAGCCAGCTGCTTTTCCGGAAGAAACGACCCAATCCTTCGAACTGGGCACTGAATGCCTGGACGGGCGAGGGGAGTTGGGTGCTCAGGCGGGGACGGGGGACGGCCTGTGGGCCATCTTCCATATAGCGGCGAATGAATTCCCACTCGTCCCGAAGTTCACTACCGCCTTGGCCTTGCTTGCCGAGTAGGGCCATTTCCATGTGAGGGAGGCCGGTGCGGTTGGGGTGCCAGACTAGGCACAGCCTCATGCCCGCGCTGAGGGAGTCGTCTTCGGGGTTGAGGCCTGTGCTTCCGGTTGTTCTCCAGGGGAATGTTGCTATACCGCCGCAGCAGCTTGGTCTATGGAGGTGAACCTGCTGGGTTTTTCGATTGAAGCGAATGAGCAAGTGGCGACTGGTAAGCATTTCCAGTCGCGTAAAACGAAATCCATATTTGGCATAAAAATAATAAACGGCTCCGCCTAGCGATAGCATGTATGTGCTGAATAGGACCGAGAACACGGAAAAGAAGTCGGGTTGAGTTATGTTGGTGTAGATGGAGCTCAATGTTATACTCAGCCATGCGTAAGTCATCGGAACTAAACTGCCAAGCGTCATTATAGTGATGATTCCGCGTTTTTCCTCTGATCCGCCACAGCGCATTTCCATATAGGTATCGTTAAAAGAAAATATCGGGCCGCGTGCATTGGGGTTTTCGCTGACACTGTTGAAGTGTATGTGTTTGCTCATGTCATTTTCATTGAAATCCTTGTCAGCGCGCTTTTCAATCAAGCTTCTCTGCGCGTCAAATACCTTGCGCTTCGCTTTTGACTCAATTGCCATCTCCCACAGCCCCCGCTCGATAAGATACATCAAAGGACCTCGCTGAAAGCTGAGTGCAGGGCTGCTAACTCTTCTAGTTCATCGTAAGGTTTAGGGCTTTTATCCAAACGATAGCTGCTTCGCTTGCACCACTTTTCCAGCGCATCGTCCTCAAGCAAGAAAATAATGGCAGTGAGGATCAGACCTACCCAAAACGCTCCTAAAATTAATTTGGTTAACAGCAAGCGAGCCGCCTGCGTACCCAGTCTGGTAGCCAGGCTGCCTAATGATCGCCCTACAAGACGTATGAGTTTGCTCTGGTTATTGATCGTGAGACGATCGAAGAGGGGTTTAGCTATTCCTATGGCCGTTCCCAATTCTCCGACAGATAAAGCGAGCGTAGCCAGTGCGCGCGTAAAATAGGCCCCACTCAATGCCCAGGATTTCGTTGAGGCACTATGTTGAGTGTGATTTTTTACCCCATCGGCGAAGTCCCACCAAGCTAGTACGAACCCCCCCATCCCCGCTAATCCGGCGCCCCAGAGTTTCAACCTCCCCAAGGTCGCAACTGCACCTCTACCGGTCACGCTATTTGCGCCGTAACGCGTCACCACCTGCTCCACATAGCTGGCCCCGATCTCGAAACCCGCCGCAGCCGTGGTCATGGCGGCCGCAATGAGTTCGGTCTTAATCCGTACATCACTGTCGGGCAGTTCGCGGGCCTTGAACGCCATCAGCATCCCTTCCAGCAGGCATACAAGACCGGAGACACGTACTTTGTAGAAGTCGCTCTTATGGGCTTGCATCAATCCTTCGGCCCAGGCCTAGTCCAAGTAACGTCCTGCCTGGCCAGATCCTTGGCTTGCCCAGATCCAGTGCTGGAGCGAGGTAGCGGGTTCCCTTGGATATCCTCCAGCAGGACCGGCTTTTTCTTCCTGTGTAGTGTTTTCACAGTTACATCGGGCTCATCGGACATCCTTAATCCTCGTTTGTCGGCGCGCCATCGCTGCATGGTGGCATGGAGTATCCACGCGGCTAGTCGCAGGCATTTGGCTGAAGCCCGAACGTAAACCAGGAATCAATCTATCTGGAATCCCGAAACGTCCGATGCGATCGTAGGAAGATTCTTCTTTTGTGCATTTCAGAATCTGAAGATGCAGCTCAAAGCGTCCTTAGTGTGAAAAATACCCTTGGCTGGATGCATAGGCTTAGGAGCATCTTTCATGGCAGGCAAGCGCGGCATGAAACCGGTTTCAAAAAAATTCTGAACGCGCTAGATTATCCGGCTGTTTTTTTGATGGCCTATCAAGACCACCCCCCATATTGAAAATCAGATGCCGCTTTTCAAGGCCGCACACAGCCGATGAGGATTCGCAATGCCTGACCATGCCCCAGACAACCCGCGCAGGGACTTTCTGCGCAAGACCTTGACCTTGATCCCTGTGGTCACCGTGGCCAGCACGGGGCTTGGCGTGGGTGCCAGTCAGCTGCTTGCGGCCCCGCAACACGAGCCCAAAGTGCCGGCCACGCCGCCAGCGGGCGACTACCAGCCGACGTTCTTCACTGCCGAGGAGTGGGCCTTCGTGCAGGCGGCCGTCTCGCGCATCATCCCGGCCGACGAGCTTGGCCCCGGTGCACTTGAAGCAGGCGCTGCCGAGTTCATCGACCGGCAGATGAACACCCCCTACGCAACCGGCGCGCAGTGGTACATGCAGGGCCCGTTCAAGGCCGACGCCGCGCCCGAACTGGGTTACCAGCTGCAACTCAGCCCGCAACAGATCTACCGCCTGGGCATCGCCGCCGTGGACGGCTGGTGCAAGGCCAATTCCGGGCAAGTTTTTGCTGCGCAAGATAGCGCTACCCGGGACCACGTTCTCAGCAAGGTCGAGGCTGGAGAGCTGGTTTTCGACACCGTGCCGGCCAAGGTGTTCTTCAGCTTGCTGGTGCAGAACACCCGTGAAGGGTTCTTCTGCGACCCGATCCATGGCGGCAACAAAGGCATGGTCGGCTGGACCCAGATCGGCTTCCCCGGCGCCCGCGCCGATTTCATGGATTGGGTCGAGCGCAACGAGCCTTACCCGTTCCCGGCTGTTTCGATCCGTGGCGAGAGGGCCTGAGGCATGGCGACCGTAATGAAGAAAGTGGACGCGGTAATCGTGGGCTTCGGCTGGGCCGGTGCGATCATGGCCAAGGAACTGACCGAGGCCGGGCTGCAGGTGGTGGCCCTGGAGCGTGGGCCGATGCAGGACACCTACCCGGAAGGCAGCTACCCGCAGGTCATCGACGAGCTGACCTACAGCGTGCGCAAGAAGCTGTTCGTCGATGTGTCGAAAGAGACCGTCACCATCCGCCATGGCATGAACGATGTGGCACTGCCCAATCGCCAGCTCGGTGCCTTCCTGCCGGGCAAAGGTGTAGGTGGCGCAGGCCTGCACTGGTCTGGCGTGCACTTCCGGGTGGACCCGATGGAGCTGCGCATGCGCAGCCACTACGAAGAACGCTACGGGCGCAAGTTCATCCCCGAAGACATGACTATCCAGGACTTCGGGGTCAGCTACGAGGAACTGGAACCGCACTTCGACTTTGCCGAAAAGGTATTCGGTACCTCTGGCCAGGCCTGGACCGTCAACGGCCAGGTCGTTGGCGAAGGGAAGGGCGGCAACCCCTATGCGCCGGACCGTTCCAGCCCGTTCCCGTTGCCTTCGCAGAAAAACGTGGTGTCGGCCAGGCTGTTCGAAAAGGCAGCGGCCAGCCTGGGCTACAAGCCCTACAACCTGCCGTCTGCCAACACCTCCGGCTCGTACACCAACCCGTACGGGGCGCAGATGGGGCCGTGCAACTTCTGCGGTTTCTGCAGCGGCTACGTGTGCTACATGTACTCCAAGGCCTCGCCCAACGTGAACATCCTGCCGGCGCTGCGCCAGGTGCCGAACTTCGAACTGCGGCCCAACGCCCATGTGCTGCGGGTGAACCTGGACGACAGCAAGCGCAAGGCCACCGGGGTGACCTACATCGACGCCCAGGGGCGCGAAGTGGAGCAGCCGGCGGACCTGGTGATCCTGGCGGCGTTCCAGTTCAACAACGTGCGCCTGATGCTGCTGTCCGGCATCGGCAAACCGTACGACCCCATCAAGAACGAAGGCGTGGTCGGGCGTAACTTCGCCTACCAGAACATGGGCACGGTCAAGGCTTTCTTCGACAAGGACACCTACACCAACAACTTCATCGGTGCCGGTGGCAACGGCATTGCCATCGATGACTTCAACGCCGACAACTTCGACCATGGCCCGCACGGCTTCGTCGGTGGCTCGCCGATGTGGGTGAACCAGGCCGGCACACGGCCGATTGCCGGCGGCGCCACCCCGCCTGGCACACCGGCCTGGGGCAGCGCCTGGAAGAGGGCCACCGCCGATTACTACACCCACCAGGTGTCGATGGACGCCCACGGCGCCCACCAGTCCTACCGTGGCAATTACCTGGACCTCGATCCGACCTACCGCGACGCCTACGGCCAGCCGCTGCTGCGCATGACCTTCGACTGGCAGGAAAACGACATCAGGATGAACCAGTTCATGGTCGACAAGCTGAGCAAGATCGCCCAGGCGATGAACCCCAAGACCATTGCCGTGCTGGGCAAGAAGGTCAAGGACCACTTCAACACCGCCAGCTACCAGACCACCCACCTGAACGGCGGCGCGATCATGGGCACCGACCCGAAAACCAGTGCGTTGAACCGCTACCTGCAAAGCTGGGACGTGCACAACGTGTTCGTTCCGGGGGCTTCGGCGTTCCCCCAGGGGCTGGGCTACAACCCGACCGGGCTGGTGGCTGCGCTTACCTACTGGTCGGCCCGCGCCATCCGCGAGCAGTACCTGAAAAACCCTGGCCCGCTGGTCCAGGCTTGAGGAGCGATGCGCATGAAGACAATGTTGATCGCAACCCTGCTGGGTGCCAGCGTGGCTGCACAGGCTGCGCCGAATGACGATGCGCAGGTGCGCCAGGGCGAGTACCTGGCCCGCGCCGGCGACTGTGTCGCCTGCCATACCGCCAAGGGCGGCAAGCCGTTCGCCGGTGGGCTGCCGATGGAGACACCGATCGGCACGGTGTACTCCACCAACATCACCCCGGCGGCCAGTGGTATCGGCCAGTACAGCTTCGAAGACTTCGACCAGGCGGTGCGCAAGGGCATCGGCAAGGACGGCAGCACCCTGTATCCGGCCATGCCATACCCGTCCTATGCGCGCGTCAGCGAGCAGGACATGCAGGCGCTGTATGCCTACTTCATGAAGGGCGTGGAGCCGGTCGAGCAGCCGAACAAGGCCACCGACATCCCCTGGCCGCTGAGCATGCGCTGGCCGCTGGCGGTCTGGCGCGGGTTGTTCGCGCCGGAGGCCAAGCCCTGGCAGGCATCGGCGGCGGCCGACCCGGTGGTCAACCGCGGTGCCTACCTGGTCGAGGGTCTGGGGCACTGTGGCGCGTGCCATACACCGCGGGCGCTGACCATGCAGGAAAAAGCACTGAGCCCACAGGATGGCGAGCAGTTCCTGGCTGGCAGTGCACCGCTGGAAGGCTGGATTGCCAAGAACCTGCGTGGCGACCACAAGGACGGCCTGGGTAGCTGGAGCGAAGAGCAGCTGGTGCAGTTTCTCAAGACTGGCCGTAGCGACCGCAGCGCCGTGTTCGGTGGCATGAGCGACGTGGTCGAGCACAGCATGCAACACATGAGCGACGCCGACCTGACCGCTATCGCCCGCTACCTGAAGACGCTGCCGCCGAGCAACCCTGACGACCAGCCGCACGTGTACGACAAACAGGTGGCGGATGCGCTGTGGAAGGGCGACGACACCAAGCCCGGGGCGGCGGTGTACATCGACAACTGCGCGGCCTGCCACCGTACCGATGGCCAGGGCTATACCCGCGTGTTCCCGGCCCTGGCCGGCAACCCGGTGGTGCAGACGGCAGATGCCACATCGCTGATCCACGTGGTCTTGGCGGGGGGCACAGTGCCGGCGACGCACGCGGCACCGTCGAACTTCACCATGCCGGCGTTCGGTTGGCGCCTGAGTGACCAGGAGGTTGCCGAGGTGGTGAACTTTATTCGCACCAGTTGGGGTAACCAAGGGGATGCCGTCACCGCCGGTGACGTGAAAGCCCTTCGCTAACACCCAATCCTGGGCGCTGGGACTTGATCTTGTGGGAGCGGGCGTGCCCGCGAAGCAGGCGACGCGGTGGATGGCANNCGGGCCCGCCCGCTCCCACAAACGTTGTATAGTCTTATATATCAATTTATTACCCGATATTCTTCATGCTGTCTGACATATTCTTGCAATGGAATCGACCAACGGCATGTTGACGAACGCGTGCGATTTTGCTGTATTGAAACCGGTTTCATCGCTATCACAACAATCATAAGGACAGCCCATGACCGACGCGCCTGCCCATGCCCGCGAACGGGTCACCATCAGCGAAGTAGCGCGTGTCGCTGGCGTTTCCAAGGCCACCGTCTCCCGTTACATCGGCGGTGACCGGCAGTTGCTCGCCGAAGCAACCGCCAAGCGCCTGGAAGAGGTCATCGAGCGCCTCGGTTACCGCCCCAACCAGATGGCCCGTGGCCTGAAGCGCGGCCAGACGCGCCTGATCGGCATGCTGGTGGCCGATATCCTCAACCCCTATTCAGTGGCCGTGATGCATGGCGTGGAAACTGCCTGCCGCCAGCACGGCTACAGCCTGGTGGTGTGCAACACCAACCGCGACGACGAGCAGGAGCGTCACCACCTGGTGGCCCTGCAGTCCTACAACGTCGAAGGGCTGATCGTGAACACGCTTGGCCATCACCCCGGCGAATTGCTCAACCTGCAGCGCGACATCCCCATGGTGCTGGTCGACCGCCAGTTGCCCGAACTGAATGTCGACCTGGTGGGCCTGGACAATGCCGACGCGGTCGAGCAGGCCCTGGACCACCTGCAGGCGCAAGGCTACCGCGACATCCTGGCGGTAACCGAACGCCTCGATGGCACCAGCTCGCGCCTGGAGCGGGTACAAGCGTTCGGCACATCGATCAGCCGGCGCCCCGGCATGCGCCAGCAGGTGCTGGAAATCGGCGCCGGGCTGGATGGCCAGCTGGCTTCGTTCCTCGCCGGCAGCGGCCATGGCCCGCAGGCCATCTTCACCTTCAACGGTGTCGCCACCCTGGCCGTGAGCCGGGCCCTGCACCAGGCAGGGCGCAATCTGTTCGCGGACGTCGGGTTGATCGCGCTCGACGACCTTGACTGGTACCCCTTGGTCGGCAGCGGCATCACTGCACTGGCCCAGCCCACCGAGCGAATCGGCGTGGCAGCGTTCGAGAGCCTGCTTGGCCGCCTGCGCGGCGACAGCGGGGCAGCCCGGCGCATCGACTTCAAGGCCGAGCTGATCATCCGAGGTTCAACCCAGCCACAGTAGTCACAGGCAGGCACCCGCGTGCCTGCTGTCATCAAAAAATGAAACCGGTTTCATAAGGACAACAACAATGCACTCGAGCCCCGTTTCCATCAGCCTCTCCAGCTACGGCGCCGACTTTGTCCGGCAACGTGGCCAGGAGCAGTTCCTTGACCTGCTGGCTGCCGCTGGCGTTACCCGCGTGGAACTGCGCGAAGAACTGTTCACTCGTGCGCCGGACACTGCAGCGCTGGCTGCAGCCATTTCCGCGCTGCGCCTGGAGTGCCTGTATTCCACACCCCTGGAGCTGTGGACCGCAGAAGGCGAGCTTGACCCGCAATTGGCGCAAAAGCTGGAAACCGCCCGAGGCCTTGGCGCGGTAGCGCTCAAGGTTTCCCTGGGCCACTACCATGCGGGCTGTGACGTCGCGGCCTTGGCGACGCTGTTGCCGGCGCACGGGCCGTTGCTGCTGGTGGAGAATGACCAGACCGCGCAAGGTGGACGAATCGAACCCCTGCAGCAGTTTTTCCAGCGTGCCGACGAGCTCGGGCTGAGCCTTGGCATGACCTTCGATATCGGTAACTGGCAGTGGCAGGGCGAGCCTGCCCGGCACGCCGCACGCCAGCTTGGCCGCTGGGTGCGCTATGTGCACTGCAAGGCCGTGCAGCGCCGGGCCGATGGCCGCCTGGTAGCCGTCCCGCCAGAGACTGCGGACCTGCAGGAGTGGGCCGAGCTGATGGCCGAGTTCACCCCCGGCGTGGTGCGTGCTGTCGAGTACCCGTTGGTGAGCGACGATCTGCTGGCGCTGACCCGTGCCCAGGTGCGCGACCTGGCGGCGCTGGGGCAGGGCGTATCGAGTGAGGAGCTGAGCCATGCATGAGCATGACGTGCTGTGTTTCGGCGAGACCATGGCCATGTTCGTCGCTGAGCAGGCCGGCGACCTGGCCAGTGTCGGCCAGTTCGGCAAGCGCATCGCCGGCGCCGACAGCAACGTGGCCATCGGCCTGGCGCGGCTGGGCTTCAAGGTCCGCTGGCTGAGCCGGGTGGGCGACGATTCGCTGGGCCGCTTCGTGCTCGACAGCCTGCGCCGCGAAGGCCTGGACTGCTCCGGCGTCGAGGTGGATGCCAGCTACCCCACCGGTTTCCAGCTCAAGGCCCGCTGCGATGACGGCAGCGACCCGGCGGTGGAGTACTTCCGCCGTGGCTCGGCGGCCAGCCGGCTGTCGCCGGCGTTGCTGCGCCCGGGCTCTTTGCAGGCCCGCCACCTGCACGCCACCGGCATCCCGCCGGCGCTGTCGGAGGGCTGCCGGGCGCTGTCGCATGCGTTGATGGACGCCATGCGTGCCGCCGGGCGCAGTATCTCGTTCGACCCCAACCTGCGCCCCTCGCTGTGGCCTGACCAAAGCAGCATGGTGCGCGAAGTCAATGCCCTGGCGGCCAAGGCCGACTGGGTTCTGCCAGGCCTGGAAGAGGGCCGCCTGCTGACCGGCCAGCACACCCCGGCGGACATCGCCGCGTTCTACCTCGACCAAGGGGTGGAACTGGTGGTGATCAAGCTGGGCGACGCCGGTGCCTACTTCCGCAGCGCCAAGGGCGAAGGCCAGGTTGCGCCAGTGCCGGTCAGCCATGTGGTGGACACCGTTGGCGCCGGCGATGCCTTTGCCGTCGGCGTGCTCAGTGCGCTGCTGGAGGGCCACCCGGTAGCCGAGGCAGTGTCGCGTGGCAACTGGTGCGGCAGCCGTGCCGTGCAATCGCGTGGCGACATGGAAGGGCTGCCGCTGCGCCATGAGCTGCAAGCCCACGACCTGCGCAGAAGCGCGTGAACACTTGACCCCGAAACACCTGTTGCAACAAAAACAACAAGCTCAGGAGAAACGAACCATGCAAAGCCAAAGCCTGGCACCTCGCCGCTGGTGGTACATCATCCCAATCGTGTTCTTCACCTATAGCCTGGCGTACCTGGACCGCGCCAACTACGGGTTCGCCGCCGCTTCCGGCATGGCTGAAGACTTGCACATCACCCCCGCACTGTCTTCGCTGCTGGGGGCACTGTTCTTCCTTGGTTACTTCTTCTTCCAGGTACCTGGCGCCATCTACGCCGAAAAGCGCAGTGTGAAGAAGCTGATCTTTGTCTGCCTGATCCTCTGGGGTGGCCTTGCCACGCTCACCGGCGTGGTCAGCAACGTCTACATGCTGATCGGCATCCGCTTCCTGCTCGGGGTGGTGGAGGCGGCGGTGATGCCGGCCATGCTGGTGTACCTGTGCCACTGGTTCACCCGCGCCGAGCGTTCACGCGCCAATACCTTCCTGATCCTCGGCAACCCGGTGACCATCCTGTGGATGTCGGTGGTGTCGGGCTACCTGGTCAAGCATTACGACTGGCGCTGGATGTTCATCATCGAAGGCCTGCCCGCGGTCATCTGGGCGTTCTTCTGGTGGCGCCTGGTGGATGACCGCCCGGCCCAGGTGAACTGGCTGAGCGAGCAGGAAAAGGCCGCCCTGGAGCAGGCGCTGGCTGCCGAGCAGCAAGGCATCAAGCCGGTGAAGAACTACCGCGAGGCGTTCCGCTCGCCGCAGGTGATCATCCTTTCGCTGCAGTACTTCTGCTGGAGCATCGGTGTGTATGGCTTCGTGCTGTGGTTGCCGTCGATCCTCAAGCAGGCGGCCAACCTCGACATCGTGCAGGCCGGCTGGCTGTCGTCGGTACCTTACCTGGCGGCGGTGTTGGGTATGGTGGGTGTGTCGTGGGCGTCCGACCGCCTGCAGAAGCGCAAGCGCTTCGTCTGGCCGCCACTGCTGATTGCCGCCGTTGCGTTCTATGGCTCGTACGCCCTGGGCAGCGAGCACTTCTGGTTGTCGTACGCGTTGCTGGTGGTCGCCGGCGCCTGCATGTACGCACCCTATGGCCCGTTCTTCGCGATCGTGCCCGAGATCCTGCCGGCCAACGTCGCGGGCGGTGCCATGGCGCTGATCAATAGCATGGGCGCGCTGGGCTCGTTCGGTGGCTCGTGGCTGGTGGGTTATCTCAATGGCGTCACGGGCGGGCCCGGTGCCTCCTACCTGTTCATGTGCGGTGCGCTGCTGGCCGCAGTGGCGCTTACCGCCGCACTCAATACTTCCCAGACATCCGGCCGGGCCAAGCGCGGCAACTCGCGCCTGGCCATGAACCATTAGGAACCTGTGCAATGAAGAAGCGAATCGTCCTGTACAAACGCCTGTCCGACGACTTGATGGCACGCCTGCAAGAGCGCGTCGAGGTGACCTGGGTGGACACCTCCGGGCCCGATGGCCTGGCGCGCCTGCGCGATGCCTTGCCGGGAGCGCACGGGCTGCTGGGGGCCAGCCTGCGCCTGGACGCCAGCTTGCTCGACCTGGCGCCACAGCTTGAAGTGGTGTCCAGCGTTTCGGTCGGTGTGGACAACTACGACATCGCCGAGCTCAGCCGGCGTGGCGTGATGTTGACCAACACCCCCGACGTGCTGACCGAAACCACTGCCGACACGGGCTTTGCCTTGATCCTGGCCACCGCCAGGCGGGTGGTGGAGCTGGCGAACTGGGTGCGAGACGGGAACTGGCAGGCCAACCTCGGCCCGGCGCATTTCGGCAGCGATGTGCACGGCAAGACGCTGGGCATCGTCGGCATGGGCCGCATCGGCGAGGCCCTGGCCCGGCGTGCCGCGGCCGGCTTCGGCATGCGTGTGCTGTATCACAGTCAGCGTGCCAAGCCTGAGGTGGAGGCGCGCCATGCGGCGCGTCAATGCAGCCTGGACGAGCTGTTGCAGCAGGCGGATTTCGTTTGCCTGACCGTGCCGCTGAGTGCCAGCACCGAAGGCCTGATCGGCGCGCGGGAGCTGGCGCTGATGAAGCCGCAGGCAATCCTGGTGAACATTTCCCGCGGGCGCGTGGTGGATGAGCCGGCGCTGATCGAAGCGTTGCGTGCTCGGCGCATCCGCGGCGCCGGCCTGGATGTGTTCGTGCAGGAGCCGTTGCCGGCGCAGTCGCCGTTGTTGCAGCTGGACAACGTGGTGGCGACCCCGCATATCGGCTCGGCGACCGAGGAAACCCGCCAGGCCATGGCGCGCTGTGCGGTGGACAACCTGCTCAGTGCGCTGGCTGGTGAGCGCCCGGCCAACCTGGTGAATGGCTAAAGCCAGATCCACAAACCTGCGCGGCCCCTGTGAGAGCAGGTTTACCCGCGAAGCAGGCGACGCGGTGGATGGCACCGGCTACGCCGGTGTTCGCGGGCGCGCCCGCTCCCACAGGTAGGGCGCATTCCTTAAGCTGGTGAGGTCCCTGTGGGAGCGGCCTTGTGTCGCGAAAGGGCTGCAGGGCAGCCCCCGGAGTCAATGCGATTCTGAACGCTGCGCCTGCGCTGGCGCAGCACTCTCCACCGGCTCCAGCGGCGGGTGCTCCTGCGCCGCATGCATCAGGTCTTCGGTCACCCGCAGCTCGGCACCGGTCGGCGAGAAGGTGGTCGAAGCGGTGAACGGGGCCGGGTGCTCTGCCGCCGGGCGCTTGCCACGGCGCCACATGAAGAAGCACACCATGGCCAGGTTGACCACGGCAAAGGCCCAGAACAACCCGGCCTCGCCAAACTCGGTCATCATCGGCGAAATGGCCACCGGCGCCATGGCCGAACCCAGCGAGTTGATCAGCAGCAGGCCCTGGATCATCGGCACCAGTGCATCCGATGGCGCCCGGTCGGCCGCATGGCTGACCGCCACCGGGTACAGGGTGAACACGCCACCACCCAGCAGGAACAGCATCGCCGGCAGCAGGATCGAGTCCGACGGCAGGAACACCGTGACCAGCGACAGCAGCACGCACAGCGCGGCCAGGGCGATCAGCACATCCTGGCGGTCCTTGCGGTCGGACCAGCGCCCGACCGGGTATTGCAGCAGCATGGCACCAAGAATCACCCAGGCCATCATGTTGCCGACCTCGCCCACATCCAGGCCGATGCGCTGCAGGTACAGCGGCAGCAAGGCATAGATGCCGGCAATGGCCACACCCGAACCGAAGCAGCCGACCAGGCCCGACGGCGCAACGCCCAGCAACTGGCGCGGCTTGAGCGGTTCGACCTGGTCCAGCAGTGGCGACACCCGCGGCAGGATCACGATGGGCAGTACCGACAGGGCGGCGAGCACGCCGGCCAGCATGAACGGTGCGGTGTCGCCCATGTGGGTGATTTCGCCAAGGCCGGCCTGGGCGATGACCCCGGCGCCGTAAAAGGCGATCATGTACAGCGCCAGCAGACGGCCGCGGATCTTGGCGTCACCGGCCAGCAGCAGCCAGCTTTCGATCACCAGAAACACGCCCACCGCCGCCCAGCCGTTGATCAGGCGCAGCACCGACCACCAGGTGACGTCGTAGAACAGGCCTTGCAGCAGGATGGTCACGGCGATCAGCGAGGCGAAGCTGGTGTAGGCGCGGATATGGCCGATGCGCAGGATCAGCCGGTCGTTGAAGATGGCACCCAGGGTCAGGCCGATGAAGTAGGTCGAGGAGACCACACCGATGGTGGTGGCCGACTCGCCGGCAGCGCCCAGGCGCAGGGTGGTAAGGGAAGACATGAAGCCGTTGCCCAGGGCAATGATGAACAGCCCGAGCAGGGGCGCCAGCGCCATGGCCAGCAAACGCGGAGACATACGTACCTCTAGTTGGATGAGCGGAATGAGCGCCTTTTCGGACGCGCACACCGGCTCGACCCGAACGGGGCCGAGGGGCTGCACGGATGTGCCTGGGCTGGATGCGACGCTGCCGGTTGCCACCGTTCAAGGCGACGGGCGAAAAGGAAGCGCGATTCTACGGGCTTGCGCGGTTTTGCCCAAGGGGCTTGGGTGTGCGACGAGACGCCGCAGTCTGTGGGCGACACGAATGCGTCTTGGGCGGACATCCCGGGGCCGCTTTGCGGCCCAATCGCCGGCAAGCCAGCTCCCACCTCGACTGCATCGACCTCAAGCATTGTGCACTACCTGTGGGAGCCGGCTTGCCGGCGATGAGGCCAGAACAGGCAACACAAGACAGTTACTCCCGCATGGTGGTGATACCTCAAGGCTTGGCGCTGTACCTGTGGGAGCCGGCTTGCCGGCGATTGGGCTGCAAAGCAGCCCCGGCAATCCCGCAGACTGCGGCATAATGCGGGGCCCACCCCCAAGGAAGGCCCCCATGTTCGCTTCGCTGTTCGCAGTCCTGGCCCCGGTTTTCATCGTCGCCGGCATCGGCTATGCCTGGGCCCGCAAGGGCCTGGACTACCCCACCGAATTCATCGCCCGGGTGGTGATGACCGTCGGCACCCCGTCGCTGGTGCTGTCCACGCTCAGCCGCACCGAACTGGACCCGACCGCCTTCACCAGCATGGCCATGGCCTGCCTGCTGTGCACCCTGGGCATGGCCCTGGCCGGGTTGCTGGTGTGCCGCGCTTCGGGCATGCACTGGCGTGTGCTGTTGCCGGCATTCATGTTCCCCAACACCGGCAACATGGGCCTGCCGATCAGCCTGTACGCCTTTGGCGAACACGGCCTGGCCCTGGCCGTGGCGTTCTTCCTGACCCTTTCGATCGTGCAGTTCACCCTCGGCATGGCCATTTCCGGTACTGCGGCTTCGCTCAAGGCACTGCTGCGCAACCCCATCGTGATCAGCCTGGCCGGCGCCATGCCGATCATCTTTCTCGATTTCGAGTTGCCGCGCTGGCTGGCTAATACTGCAGACCTGCTGGGCGGCATGACCATCCCGCTGATGTTGCTGACACTGGGTGTGTCGCTGGCCAGCATTCGCCTGCGCCATGTGGGCAGCGGCATGCTGCTGGGCGGTTTGCGCATTGGCCTGGGGGCTGCCGTTGGCTGGGCGGTAGGTGCGGCGCTGGGCATGGGCAGCCTGGAGCGTGCGGTGCTGGTGGTGCAGTCGGCGATGCCGGTGGCGGTGTTCAACTACCTGATGGCGGTGCGCGCCAACCGCGAACCGGAGCAGGTGGCGAACCTGGTGATGTGCTCTACGGTGCTGTCGTTTGCCTGGTTGCCGGTGGTGCTGGCTTGGTGGATGTAAGCCGCTTGTACCGGCCTCTTCGCGGGCATGCCCGCTCTCACAGGTACAGCGCAGCTCTCAAAACCAGTGGTGCACCTGTGGGAGCGGGCGAGCCCGCGAAGAGGCCGGTAAAGCAAACGGCTATTTCTCCAGCAACCGCCACCCCTGGCTGGTCAGCACCATCGCCCGGGTTTCCTTGAGCGGCGTGTCATTGCTGGCCACCGCCTTGCCCAGTTCGGCAATGCTGGCCTTGACCCCATCATCCCCGGCCCACGCCGGTAACCCAGTGATCTTGTAGGCATAGGTCACATTCGACATCTTCTGCCCAGTCACCTCGCTCGGCTCACTGAACTGCTCGATGGCGGTGACCTGCGCCTTGCCGAAGCACAGCCCGTTATCCGCCTTGTAGTACTTGCGGCCTTCGTCGGTGAGGTCATAGGCGTAGTAGATGTCCGTGCGTGCCGCTTGCCACAGGCGGGCGGGCACCTCGGTGCGCGAGATCTCCTTTTCGCTGACCACACCTACCTGGGCCAGGGCATGCAACGCCTTGTTGGTGCCATGGAGGTCGAAGTCCTGGGTCTTGGTCGGGAATGAACTGATGACGAAGCAGTGCGGGTACTGGGTATCGAGGTAGGCCTGGGCGGCCTTCTGGAAACTGGCCTCGCTGGTGTCCTCGCTGTTCGAGCAACCGGCCAGGGTTGCCAACAGCGCCAGCGGCACGATCTTCCTGTACATGGTGACACTTCCTTGAGTGACAAAGGCAAACGGGTCGTGCGCGATTAGAACCTACGGGCTAGAGCGGCGCAATCATGGCAAGACGGCATCTCGGCATGTGCTTCACTGGCCCAATCGCCGGCAAGCCAGCTCCCACAGGTACACCACAGGCCTGAGAGCTGCATCGTAACTGTGGGAGCTGGCTTGCCGGCGATTGGGCCGGTAAAGGCGAACATCACTGTTCGCCACGAGTATCGATACTGACTACCACCGACATCCCCGGCCGCAAGCGCCGAGCTTCCGGCTGGTCGGCATCCACGGTGATCCGCACCGGTATGCGCTGGGAAATCTTGACGAAGTTGCCGGTGGCATTGTCCGCCTGCAGCAAGGCGAACTCCGAGCCGGTGGCCGGTGAGATCTGCTGCACGTGCCCATGCAGCTTCAGGTGGTTCAGCGCATCCACGGTGAAACTCACCGGCTGGCCGATGCGTACATCGGCCATCTGGGTTTCCTTCATGTTGGCGATCACCCACAGGGTGTCGGGCACCAGCGCCATCAACTGTGCACCTGAATTGACATAGGCCCCCAGGCGCGTGCCGATCTGCCCCAGCTGGCCGTCGCGCGGGGCGGTGACGCGGGTGTTGTCGAGGTCGATGCGGGCCAGCTCCACGGCGGCCTTGGCGTTTTCCACCGAGGCCTCCAGCGCGGCCCGGTTGACCACCACGGTTTCGCGGTCCTGGCGGGCGATTTCCAGTGCTGCCTTGGCCTGGGCCAGGCTGGCGACCGCTGCAGCTTCGCTGGCCCGGGCCAGGTCCAGGTCGCGCCGCGACACCGAGCCATCGCTGACCAGCGCCTGGTTGCGGCCGAGGTCGGCCCTGGCCTTGGTTGCCTGGGCGGCGGCATCGCCGATGGCCGCCTGGCGTTGGGCAATGGTGGCTTCGGCGCTGTTGCGCTGCTGCAGGTTGTTGGCCAGGGCCGCCTGTTGTTGCTGCAGCTGGGCGATGGCCTGGGCCAGGCGTTGCTTGTAGATGCGATCGTCCAGTTGCACCAGCAGGTCGCCGGCCTTGACGAACTGGAAGTCATGCACCGGCACATCGACGATATAGCCGCTCAACTGCGGCCCGATGATGGTCACCTGGCCGCGCACCAGGGCGTTCTCGGTGCTTTCGATGGCGCTGCTGAATGGCGGCAGGCGCCAGGCATACAGCACCAGCAGGATGCCGGCCAGGGCCACGCAGGCGAAGCTGATCGACGACAGGATACGCACCCGCCGCGAACGCACCGGGCTGGTCGGCTCGCTGGGCGGCGTGGCACCTTCCGGGGTTTCGGCGATGGCAGTGGTGGTCGTGGTGCGGGTGTCGTCGGTCATCGGGTGGGCGCGCCGGGGGTGGAGTCAGGGGAAATGGCCCGGCGTTTGGTGTGCCAGAGCCAGGTGCTACGGATACAGATCCAGATCATGGTCAGAATAGCGATGCTGCCGATCAGCACGAACACATCGTTGTAAGCCATGATGTTCGCCTCGCGGGTGGCGGCACTGGCCAGCAGGCGCATGCCGGCTTCGCTGCGCAGGGCCGGGTCGGCGATGATGCCGCCGTAGCCGGCACCGCCACTTTGCACGCGGGCCGTGACCAAGGGTTCCAGGTAGCTGAGGCGGTCCATCAGGTGGCTGGAGTGGAATTTTTCCCGCCAGGTCTGGAAGGTGCCCAGCAGCGCCGCGCCAATCAGCCCGCCGAGGTTGTTGCAGATGCCGAACAGCACCGAGAAACTCACCAGGTTGCGCGGGTTGGCGCGCACATGGCTGATGCCAAGGGCCATGGACGGGCCGAGGAAGAAGGTGCTGCCGAACGCCAGCAGGAACTGGCTGAGGTACATCTGTGCCGGGCGGGTGAGGTTGCTCGAACTGCTGTCCATGAAGGCGCCGGTGGCCATGGCCAGCAGCGAGATGAACAGCGGGATCACCAGGTGGTTGGGGTTGATGGTGAGGGCACTGCTGGCCAGGCCGGCCACCGCGCCCAGCAGCATGACCGCGTACAGCGTGCGCATCTGCTCGCTGCCCAGGTTCAGCGCCTGCAGGAAGCCGACCGCCCCGGTGGACTGCTCCGAGGTGACCATGCGGATCAGCACCACGCACAGGGCCAGGCGAATGATCGCGCCGCTGCCCAGCCAGCGGGTCATCAGCAGCGGGTTCTGGCGGTTGTGCTCGATGGCCAGGCCGCTGAAGATCAGCGCGATGGAGGCCGCCAGGGCCATGCCGATCCAGGGCGCCTCCAGCCACCAGTCGATACGCCCGAGTGACAGCACGGCGCACAGCAGCGCGGTACCGCTGGCCATCAGCGAGAAGGTGAGAAAGTCCAGCGGCTCGAAGGTCTTGAAGCGGTCACCGGGGGGCAGCTTGAGCATCAGCACGCAGCCCAGCGCGGCCAGCGCCAGGCCCAGTTCGAACAGGTACAGGCCACGCCATTCGGCGATCTGCAGCAGGTCTTCGGAAAATATCCGTGCCAGCGGCAACGCCAGCTGCGAGGCGCCCAGGCCAAGCACCATCGCCTTCAGGCGCCATTGCGCCGGGAACGCCTGGATCATGTAGTACAGCCCCAGCGAGCTGAGTGCGGCACCGACCATGCCATGGGCCGCCCGCACGGCGATGGCCGAGTTGAGGTCGTTGACCAGCAGGTGGGCGAAGGTGACCAGGGCATAGAGCACCAGGAACACCTCGGTGAACGCGCGCAGGCCGAATTGCTGGCGGAACTTCACCAGCAGCAGGTTGATGGACACGTTGGTCATCACGTAGGCGGCCGGCAACCAGGCCATTTCCGCGGTGGTTGCGCCCAGCGCTCCTTGCAGGAACACAAGGTTGGCGGTGACCAGCGCGTTGCCCAGGCCACCGGTGATCGCCACCAGCAGCCCGACCACGCCGTAGGCCAGGCGTTTGGCGGGCGTGTGCAGGGGCGTGGAGGGGGAGCCCGGCAGGCTGGGTTTTTCGTGGGGGAGCCACTGGCGGGGGGCGTATTTGTCCATGGGGCAGACTGTACTTGAGGGTGCCGGGGGATGAAAACAGTCTATCTCCTGTGCCGGCCTCTTCGCGGGCTTGCCCGCTCCCACAGGTACTGCACAGCTTGCACGACTGCGGTGAACCTGTGGGAGCGGGCAAGCCCGCGAAGAGGCCGGTGCAGGCGCTACAAGGCCTTGGCCAGAAACTCCGCAGTGCGGCTTTCAGCACACCTGGCCACCACCTGTGGCGTGCCGCTGACCACCACCTGGCCCCCGGCATCGCCGGCCCCAGGCCCGATGTCGATCACCCAGTCGCTCTGCGCCACCACTCGCATGTCGTGCTCGACCACCACCACGCTGTGCCCACCATCGACCAGGCGGTTGAGCTGTACCAGCAGCCGGTCGATGTCCTGCGGGTGCAAGCCGTTGGTGGGTTCGTCCAGTACATACAGCGTCGCCCCGCGGGCCATGCGTTGCAGCTCGGTGGCCAGCTTGATGCGCTGCGCCTCGCCGCCGGACAGTTCGGTGGCCGGCTGGCCCAGGCGCAGATAGCCCAGGCCGATGTCCTGCAGCACCTGCAGGCAGCGCCGCGCCGCTGGCTGTTCGGCAAACACCAGCAGGGCCTGGTCGACCGTCAACTGCAGCACCTGCGCAATGTTCATGCCCTGCCAGCTCACCGCCAGGGTTTCCGGGTTGTAGCGGGCGCCATGGCAGGTCGGGCAGGGCGCATAGACGCTGGGCATGAACAGCAACTCGACGCTGACGAAGCCTTCGCCCTCGCAGTTCTCGCAGCGCCCCTTGGCAACGTTGAAGGAGAAACGCCCGGCATCGAAGCCTTTTGCCTTGGCCTGTTCGGTGGCGGCGAACAACTTGCGCACATGGTCGAACAGGCCGGTGTAGGTGGCCAGGTTGGAGCGGGGCGTACGGCCGATCGGCTTCTGGTCGACCTGCACCAGGCGCTTGATGCTCCCAAGGCCCGCGCTCACATGCCCGCCGCTGGCCTGTTCGGGTTCATCTTCCAGGCTCTGCTCTTCGGGCTCGTTGCGTTGGGCGGCATGGCCCAGGTGCGCACCCACCAGCTCCAGAAGCGCCTGGCTGACCAGGCTCGACTTGCCCGAACCGGAAATACCGGTAACGGCGGTAAAGCAACCCAGCGGGAATTGCGTACTGAGGTTGTTCAGGTTGTTGCGGCTGATGCCTTCGAGCTTCAGCCAGTCGTGGGCCTGGCGTGGTGCGCGCGTGGTCTGGGCCGGTGCACTGAACAGGTAGGCCCGGGTGCTCGACTGCTCGACCTGGGCCAGGCCCGTGGGCGGCCCGCTGTAGAGGATGGTGCCGCCATGCTCGCCAGCGGCAGGCCCTACATCCACCAGCCAGTCGGCGCGGCGCATGGTGTCCAGGTCGTGTTCCACCACATAGACCGAGTTGCCCGCGTGCTTCAGGCGCTGCAGCGCCTCGAACAGGGCTTCGCTGTCGGCCGGGTGCAAACCGGCCGAAGGCTCGTCGAGCACGTAGATCACGCCAAACAACTGCGAGTTCAGCTGGGTGGCCAGGCGCAGGCGTTGCAGCTCGCCAGAGGACAGGGTCGGGGTGCTGCGCTCCAGGGCCAGGTAGCCCAGGCCCAGGTCGAGCAGGGTGTCGATGCGTTCGAGCAGCTCGTTGGCGATGCGTTGGGCAGCCAGGCGCTTTTCCAGGGTCAGGTCGTCCTGCTGTTGTGCCAGGTAATCTGCTGCCGCCACCTTGCGCAACACCTCGGCCAGCGCCTGCAGCGACAGGTGCGACAGCTCGGCGATATCCAGGCCGGCGAAGGTCACCCCCAGGGCCTCGCGCTTCAGGCGCTTGCCCTGGCACAGCGGGCACGGGCTGGGGCGCATGAACTGGGCAACGCGCTTGCGCATCTGCGCGCTTTGCGAGTGCATGAAGGTGTGCAGCACGTAACGCCGGGCACCCATGAACGTGCCCTGGTAGCTGGGCTCTAGCTTGCGCTTGAGGGCGGCGCGGGTCTGCGCCGGGGTCAGCCCGGCATACACCGGCGCGGTGGGCGTTTCTTCGGTGAACAGGATCCAGTCACGCTGCGCCTGTGGCAGGTCGCGCCAGGGGGTATCGACGTCGTAGCCCAGCGTCACCAGGATGTCGCGCAGGTTCTGGCCCTGCCAGGCCATCGGCCACGCCGCCACGGCGCGTTCGCGGATGGTCAGCGACGGGTCGGGGACCATGGTCGCTTCGTTCACTTCGTAGACCCGGCCCATGCCATGGCATTCCGGGCAGGCGCCCTGCGGCGTGTTGGGCGAGAAATCCTCGGCATACAGCATCGCCTGGCCGGCCGGGTAGTGGCCGGCGCGGGAGTAGAGCATGCGGATCGAACTGGACAGGGTGGTCACGCTGCCCACCGAGGAACGTGCACTCGGCGTGCCGCGTTGCTGCTGCAGGGCCACGGCCGGGGGCAGGCCTTCGATGGCGTCGACGTCCGGCACGCCGACCTGGTCGATCAGGCGTCGGGCATAGGGCGCGACCGATTCGAAGTAGCGGCGCTGGGCTTCGGCGTAGAGGGTGGAGAAGGCCAGCGAGGACTTGCCCGAGCCGGACACGCCGGTGAACACCACCAGTGCGTCACGGGGGATATCGACATCGATGTTCTTGAGGTTGTGCTCGCGGGCGCCACGGACGCGTATGAAACCGGTGGGGGTGGTGGGGCGTGGGGGCATGACGCAGTCCTTGGCTTTGGCTGAACAGTGCGCCCAAGGTAACAGCAAAGGCACGACTTTGTGTTCCACCGTGTGAAACCAGATTCGATTGTGCTCCCAGCTTCCTCGCGCTTATCTGTCAGCCAAGCACGACCTGCCTTACCCGTCGTGACCTCAAGGCGAACAACAAGAACGGGAAACCACCCGCGCGAGGAGACTCTACATGTCCCGACATCAGCACATCCTGGCCTGGCTGAACGATGTGGCCAGCGACCTGCACGCAATCCGTCATGATATCCACGCTCACCCGGAACTGGGCTTCGAAGAAAGCCGCACTTCGGCGCTGGTTGCCCGACTGCTCGAAGAATGGGGCTATGAAGTGCACACCGGTATCGGCAAGACCGGCGTGGTCGGCGTACTGCGCAATGGCAGCAGCCCACGCCGCCTGGGCCTGCGCGCCGACATGGACGCGCTGCCCATCCACGAGGCTACCGGCGCCGCGTACAGCAGCCAGCACCAGGGCTGCATGCACGCCTGCGGCCATGACGGGCATACCACCATGCTGCTTGGCGCCGCGCGCTACCTGGCGGCGACCCGGCAGTTCGACGGGACGCTGACGCTGATCTTCCAGCCGGCCGAGGAGGGCCAGGGTGGCGCCGAGGCGATGCTGGCCGATGGTTTGCTGGAGCGCTTCCCTTGCGATGCACTGTTCGGCATGCACAACATGCCCGGGCTGCCGGCCGGGCACCTGGGCTTTCGCGAGGGGCCGATGATGGCCTCGCAAGACCTGCTCACGGTGACCCTCGACGGGGTTGGCGGCCACGGCTCGATGCCGCACCTGACCGTCGACCCGCTGGTGGCGGCGGCCAGTGTGGTGATGGCCCTGCAAACCGTGGTGGCGCGCAATATCGATGCGCAGGAGGCGGCCGTGGTTACCGTCGGCGCCTTGCAGGCCGGCGAAGCGGCCAACGTGATCCCGCAGCAGGCGCTGCTGCGCCTGAGCCTGCGCGCGCTGAGCGCCGACGTGCGGGCGCAGACCCTGGAGCGGGTGCGGGCCATTATCGTCAGCCAGGCCGAGAGCTTTGGCTGCAGCGCCACCCTCGAACATCGCCCGGCCTACCCGGTGTTGGTCAACCATGCCGCGGAAAACGCCTTCGCCCGGCAGGTGGGGGTGGAATTGCTCGGTGCCGAGGCAGTGGATGGCAACACCCGCAAGCTGATGGGCAGCGAAGATTTCGCCTGGATGCTGCAACGCTGCCCCGGCGCCTACCTGTTCATCGGCAATGGCGTATCGCGGCCGATGGTGCACAACCCGGCCTACGACTTCAACGACGACATCCTGCTGACCGGCGCCGCCTACTGGGGCGCGCTGGCAGAGCGCTGGCTCGCGTCCGCCTGACCTTTCCTTTTGACGACTGCCGCTGGAACCCGGGCGCGACCGCGCCTGGGCGATCACCCAATCATTGTGTGGAGTGTTTCCTATGCAGACTTCGAGCACCGGCGTGTCGCGTACCCGGCAAGTGGTCGCCGCCGTCATCGGCAACGCCCTGGAGTGGTATGACTTTATCGTGTACGGCTTTCTGGCCAGCATCATCGCCCGGCAGTTCTTCCCCTCCGACGACGAATACGCCTCGCTGCTGATGGCCCTGGCCACCTTCGGCGTCGGCTTTTTCATGCGCCCGGTGGGCGGCGTGCTGCTGGGCATGTATTCCGACCGCAAGGGCCGCAAGGCGGCGATGCAGATGATCATCCGGCTGATGACCGTGTCCATTGCCATGATCGCCTTTGCCCCCGACTACCTGGCCATTGGCATGGCCGCGCCGATGCTGATCGTGGTGGCGCGCATGCTGCAGGGTTTTGCCACCGGCGGCGAGTACGCCAGCGCCACGGCCTTCCTGGTGGAGAGCGCGCCGGCCCACCGCAAGGGCCTGTACGGCTCGTGGCAGCTGGTGGGGCAGTGCCTGGCGGTGTTCTCCGGGGCGGCGATGGTGGCCTTGGTCACCCACTTGTGCACGCCAGCGGCGCTGGACAGCTGGGGCTGGCGTATCCCGTTCGTGCTCGGCCTGCTGATCGGCCCGGTGGGGCTGTGGATTCGCAAGCACATGGAAGAGCCCGAGGAATTCATCGAGGCGCGCCGCCAGGCCAAGGGCCAGTCGCCCAGCCTGTGGCAGGTGCTGCGTGAGCATCGGCGCAGCCTGTTGGTATCGATGGGCCTGGCCTGTGGCGCGACGGTGTCGTTCTACGTGGTGCTGGTGAACATGCCGACCTTCGCCCACAAGAACCTCGGCCTGCCGCTGGACCAGGTGCTGCTGGTGCAGATGCTTGCGGTTGGGCTGATGACCGTGGTGATCCCGCTGTCCGGGGCGTTGTCTGACCGGCTGGGGCGGCGCCCGGTGCTGATGGCCTTCACCCTGGCGTTCTTCGTCATGGTCTACCCGTTGTATGTGTGGGTGGCTGCCGCGCCGTCGCTGGAGCGCCTGCTGGTGATGCAACTGCTGTTGTGCACCGCCATCGGTGGCTTCTTCGGGCCGGCGCCCACGGCCCTGGCCGAGCAGTTCCCGGTCGAGGTGCGTTCTACCGGTGTGTCGGTGGCCTATAACGTGGCGGTGATGGTGTTCGGCGGCTTCGCCCCGTTGATCGTCACCTGGCTGAGCAAGGTGCTCGGTACCCCGGTGGCGCCGTCGTTCTATGTGCTGTTCGCCTGCCTGCTGACACTGCTGGGCACCTATTGCCTGAAAGAAGCCCCACGCGCGGGCAAGCCTGCCGCTTTCAACCTTGGAGTGAAACCGTGATGCCGCTAGCCATCGACCCCATCGTTGCCCTCGATGCCGAGGCATTGTCCCGGGCCATCCATGCCCGCCAGATGTCGTGCCGGGAGGTGGTGCAGGCTTATCTGGCGCATATCGAACGCTTCAACCCGCAGGTCAATGCGCTGGTGTCGCTGCGCCCGGCAGAGGCGCTGTTGGCCGAGGCCGATGAGCGTGACCGCGAGCTGGGCCGTGGCTATTCGCGCGGCTGGATGCATGGCATGCCCCAGGCGATCAAGGACCTGGCCGCCACTGCCGGGCTGCGCACCACGTTGGGCTCGCCGCTGTTCGCCGAGCAGGTGCCCGAGCAGGACGCGATCAGTGTGGCGCGGGTGCGGGCCAGTGGTGCGCTGATCGTGGGCAAGAGCAATGTGCCGGAATTCGGCCTTGGTTCGCAGACCTACAACACCCTGTTCGGCACCACCACCAACGCCTACGACCCGGGTAAGGTGGCCGGGGGCAGCAGCGGTGGGGCGGCGGCGGCGCTGGCCATGCGCCTGCTGCCGGTCGCCGACGGCAGCGACATGATGGGCTCGCTGCGCAACCCGGCGGCGTTCAACAACGTGTATGGCCTGCGCCCGTCGCAGGGCCGCGTACCCCACGGGCCGGCGCCGGAACTGTTCGTGCAGCAGCTGGCCACCGAGGGGCCGATGGGCCGCAGCGTGGTGGATGTGGCGCGGCTGTTGTCGACCCAGGCGGGCTTCGATGCGCGTGCGCCGTTGTCGCTGAGTGATGGCCGGCGCGATTTTGCCGCCGGGTTGCAGCGCGATTTCCGCGGCGTGCGGGTTGGCTGGCTGGGCGACTACGACGGCTACCTGGCGATGGATGACGGGGTGCTGAGCCTGTGCGAAGCGGCCCTGGCAGACTTCGCCGAACTGGGCTGCCGGGTCGAGGCCTGCCAACCGGCGTTCGACCTGGCGCGTTTGTGGCAATGCTGGCTGACCCATCGCCACTTCCTGGTGCACGGTAACCTCGCTGCGGCCTATGCCGACCCGGGCAAGCGCGCGCTGCTCAAGCCCGAGGCGCAGTGGGAGGTGGAGGGTGGCCTGCACCTGAGCGCGGCGGCGCTGTACCAGGCTTCGGTGGCCCGCAGCGACTGGTACCGCGCGCTGGTCAAGCTGTTCGAGCGTTACGATTACCTGCTGTTGCCATCGGCCCAGGTGTTCCCATTCGATGCACGGCAACCTTGGCCAACGGTGGTAGGAGGGCGCGCGATGGACACCTATCACCGCTGGATGGAAGTGGTGATAGGGCCGACCCTGGCCGGCTTGCCGAGCATCAGCGTACCGGTCGGCTTCAATGCTGCCGGGTTGCCCATGGGCCTGCAGATCATCGGCCCGGCCCAGGCCGACCATGCGGTGTTGCAGCTGGCCCATGCCCATGAACAGCTCACCCGTTGGGTAGCGCGGCGCCCACCCCGCAGCCTGCAAGCGCCATGAAACCGCTGGGCAGGCGCGGATCTTGCTGGCTATCCTGACCATCCAGCTACAGGGAGGTCACATTCATGGGCATCACGGCAGACAGTGGCGGCGTGCGTTCGGTGGAGCGGGCGCTGGCCATCGTCGACCTGCTTGGCGAACACCAGGCGCTGGGCCTGGAAGAACTGCATTACCTGACGGCGCTGCCCAAGGCCACGGTGTCGCGCATGCTTGCCACCTTGCAGGAGCAAGGCTGGGTCTATCGCGGCCTCAGCGACCGGCGTTACCGGCTGTGCGCGCGGCGCCTGTTCGGTGACCGCCAGCTGCGTTTCAAGCGGCGCCTGGTGGAACACGCAGCACCCATGTTGCTGGAGTTGAGCGAGCGCACCGGGTTGGTGGTTGACCTGTCGTGTTTCGACGGCGAGCGGCTGGAGGTGATGGAAAGCGCCATCCCCCAGGTATTGCGCAAACGCTACCCGCACACCTGCCAGATCGTCGGCCATCATGCCAGCCTGTTCCATTCGGCGATGGGGCGGGCGTGCCTGGGTGAGTTGGCGGTCGACGAAGTGCAGCGCCTGGCGGCCCATGCGCGGGTGGGCGACGAGACGGTGCTGCGCGACATCGAGGAGGAAGCGAACAAGGGGTTCGGCCAGCGCACCGAAGGGCACTGGGAGTACCCGGTGCGCTTGCCGTTCCTGATCCGCGCGATAGCCCTGCCGGTGCATGCCGAAGGGCGCCTGGCCGGGAGCATTGCCTTGCACTGGCCGCTGGACCAGGCGCCGGTGGAGCGGGTGTTGAACCTGCACCTGAACAGCCTGGCTACAACGGTGGGGGAGGTGCAGCGGGCCTTGGTGGTTTAGCGGGGACTTGTACTGGCCTCTTCGCGGGCTCGCCCGCTCCCACAGGTACCGAGCAGGTCTCAGGCAATGCACCATCCCTGTGGGAGCGGGCAAGCCCGCGAAGAGGCCAGTGCAGCAAACAACAAAAAAGAAGCTGTGTCCGAGGCCCCTCAGCGCTCCAGGCTGTACATCCGGCACTCTGCCAGCAACGCCAGCAGGTTCGGCTCCCGCTCCCGCGCCTTCAAGAACACCACGCCGATATGCTGCTGCAAGCGATATTGCGGCTTCAGTGCAATCAGCCTGACCCGGTTTTCGTACACCGCCGCGATACGCCCGGGCAGCAGGGCAAAGCCCACGCCCGAGCTGACCATGCTCAGCAGGGTGAAGATATCGTTCACCTGCATGGCCACCTTGGGTTCGAAGCCGGCCTGCTGGAACACCCGGGCGCCATCGCGGTGGGTGGCAAAGCCCTGGGTCAGGGTGATGAAGGTGGAGTCGGCCAGGTCGGCCAGGTCCACCTCGGCCTGTTCGGCGAAGGGTGAATCGATGGGCACCGCAAGGAAGATATCGTCGGAAAACAGCGGCAGCTGCTCGCATGCAGGGTCGCTGACGCTTTCGTCGAGCGACACGAGGATGGCCTCCAGCTCGTGGTTCTTCAGGCGCTGCAGCAGGTCGACGTTGGAGCCCAGGGTCAGGTCGATGTTGAGTTCGCTGCGGCGCAGCTTGAGGCCCATGACCAGCTTGGGCACGGTTTTCACCGTCAGCGAGTAGAGCGCGCCCAGGCGGAAGCGTTCGGCATAGAAACCGGCGGCCTCGCGGGTAAGGCGGACCATCTGCTCGGCGTCCTGGATCAGCTGGCGGGCTTTCTTTTCCAGCACGTAGGCGCTTTCCAGCGGGATCAGCTGGCGGCCTTCATGCTTGAACAGCGGGCAGCGCAGTGCGCTTTCCAGCGAGTGGATGGCACGGTGCACGCTGACGGCGCTGGTGGCCAGCTCGGCGGCGGCGCGGCCGAGGTTGCCGGTGCGCATGAAGGCGAGGAAGGTTTCCAGCTTCTTGAGGGTCAGTTCTTCGTCGATCAGCATGGGTTGACCTGGGTGTGCACAATGGCAGGGGCATGCATATTGCCTTGAAATCCTGGGGCCGCTTCGCAGCCCATCGCCGGCAAGCCAGCTCCCACAGGGACAGCGCATGGCTTGAGGCCGATGCGGTCGAGGAGGGAGCAACTGTCTTGTGCTGCCTGTTCTGGCCTGATCGCCGGCAGGCCAGCTCCCACAGGGATGGCGCATGGCTTGAGGCCGATGCGGTCGAGGAGGGAGCTGGCTTGCCGGCGATGGGGCGCGAAGCGGCCCCGTATGCTCATCGCATGGATCCGATCAAGGTCCACAACGCTGGGTCGTTGAAGTCACGGACAACCAGCTTCGCCCCCGCCGCCAGCAACCGCTCCGGCGTCTGTGTAGTGGCCACGCCCACGGTAAAGATCCCCGCGCCACTCGCTGCCGCCACCCCCGGCAGCGAATCCTCGAAGGCCAGTGCCTGCCCGGCCTCGGCACCCAGCCGCTGCAACCCGGTCAGGTAGGGCAGCGGGTCCGGCTTGGGCCGTGCCAGTTCCTCGGCCACCAGCACATGCTCGAAGCGCTGGCCCAGGCCCATGGCGTTCAACATGTGTTCGGCGTTCAGCCGCGGTGCGTTGGTCACCACGCACATGCCGATGTCATGAGCCCGGGCATGTTCCAGCAGGCGCACAAGGCCCGGCATCGGCTCGAGAGCCGGCGACATGTCGCGGAACAGCGCCTCCTTGCGGTCGGCCAGCTCCTGGCACTGCTCGGCACTGGCACCGGCAAACAGCTCGGCGAACAGCTCGCCGTTGGCGCGGCCGCTGACCTGGGCATCGAACTGCGCCTGGCTCAGCTCGCGGCCGTCATGCTCGCGCAGCAGTTGGCGAAAGGCCTGCAGGTGCAAGGTGTCAGTGTCGGTGAGGGTTCCGTCGAGGTCGAACAGCAGGGCAGTCAGCATTGGGTATCCAGGTCCAAAATCATGGGCGGGCCAGAAGGGAGATTCTTTGCCTTTGGAGTCACGTGAACTTCGCGACTTCCTGAGTGTACTGGAGTACGGCAGCCTTGGCAGAGCTGTGCTCGAACGCGAGGTTGGCGCCTGCGCGTCGAGTCAGCAACTGCCAAAGCTGGAAAGCCAACCGAGTAACCGGCCGTTGGCACGCTCCGGCTTTCGAAGTTTGGTCATCAGTTCTGGTTGGCGGAGGTGGCTGGGCGCAGGTAGCTGATCTTCTGCACCTTGCCGTCGCTGTCACGGTAGGTGAGGGTGGCGGTGTCGGCGTGGTCGGTGGCGTGGCCCGAGGCCTCCACCGCGATCACTTGGGCGATGTCCAGGTTCATGCCGTACTGGTACGGGGAGGCGGTCTGGGCGAAGGCGCCGACGCTGCTGCCAAAGGTCAGGGTGGCGATGGCGATTGCTTTGATGAAGGTCATGATCATGCTCCGTTAGCTTGGGTAGTGGGATCAGCGACTGCTTGCTGCCTGGGCTGAATATTGAGCGATAATATTTAGTGCGCAAAATATATTTCCACTATCCGGTCTATTGGAGCGCTGCATCGCCGGAAAGATTGTGTGGGTCGCGGCGAGGGCTGATATGTTTCCCGCGTACCGGTTTGCATCTGATCGACGCTGACCTATCAAGGAAGAAAAACAATGAAAACAGTGCTCGGCTTGTTGCTTTTTATCTGTCTGGACATACCTGCATTCGCTGGCTACAAGACCATTGGCTTCAAGACCTCGACATTACCGGACAGGCAAACTGACCGTCCGCTGGAGCTGGTCGTCTGGTACCCGAGTACGACCACTGCAACACCACAGTTGATCGCTGATACCCCGGTTTTCATCGGTGACCTCGCTGTGCGCGATGCACCTCCAGCTGCAGGCACCTATCCATTGGTGGTGCTTTCCCACGGCTTTCGCGGCAATTGGGGAAACCAGTCGTGGCTGGCCAGTGCACTGGCTCACCAAGGCTACATCGTGGCGGCGGTAAACCACCCCGGCACTACTACCCGCGATCACAACCCTGAAGCCGCGGCACAGTTGTGGCAGCGTCCCATTGACTTGCAGCGGGCCATCGATGCGGTCATGGCCCAGGCGGATCAGTTCGGGCGGGTGGCGAAGGGCCAAGTTGCAGTGGTCGGCCACTCACTGGGCGGCTGGACCGCGCTGGAAATTGCCGGCGCCCGCTTTGATCCCAAGCGTTTTGCCCAGGACTGTTCCATCCATCCGCAGCTGTCGAGTTGCAGCGTCTACAAGCAGATCAATGCCGACAGCGCCCCGGCATCGAAGGCTCGACTGGGTGGCGATTTGCGCGACAGTCGTGTCACCGCCATCGTTACCCTGGATCTTGGCCTGTCACGTGGCCTGACCGATGAAAGCCTTGCGGCTTTGCCAGTGCCGACGTTGGTGATTGCGGCCGGCGCGCCTTCTGAAGACCTTCCCGCGCAGCTGGAATCTGCTGACCTTGCCAAGCGTCTGCCCTCGGCGACGAGTCGTTATGTCGAGATCGAGGACGCCAGCCATTTCAGCTTCTTGTCGACGTGCAAACCAGACGCGATGGCGTTGCTCGAAGACGATGCTCCAGGGGATGGTGTCATTTGCCGGGACGGCGATAACGCCCGGTCGCGGGGGGCGATCCAGTTGCAGATCGCCTCGCTGGTGACTGAGTTCCTGGAGCAGCATTTTGGTCGTTGGTCTATGTAACGACGCAGCGATGGGGCGGGAACGGTCTGCTCCGACTGGCTGTTACCGACCCACAGCGGGCATCTGTAACCGGGGCCGCTTCGCGCCCCATCGCCGGCAAGCGCGGCTCCCACAGTGTCCCTGCTGATTCAATTCGCCATGTGCAGTCAGGTTTGCCGGACCAGCCATATAGCCTTCAGCATCATTGCGGTAGTTTCGCGGTCGCAATTGATCGCAGCCGCCAAGCCGTCGACGAAGGGGGCTGTTCAGCGTGCTCGGAAAAGAGTACAAATGTGCTCCATGGACAATCTTACCCCAAAACGCCGCGCCATCTTCGAGTTCATCCGTGAGCGCATCGCCGACCACGGCCAGCCGCCGAGCCTGGCCGATATCGCCACGCGCTTCGGTTTTGCCTCGCGCAGTGTCGCGCGCAAGCACATCACCGCCCTGTGCCAGGCCGGCTACATCGACGTCACGCCGAACCAGGCGCGGGGCATACGCCTGGCCGAACGGCTGCGCCGCCCGGAAATCCTCGAAGTGCCGGTGCTGGGCCAAGTGGCGGCAGGTGCCCCCATCGGCCCGGACCTCGACATTCACGAGCAGTTGCTGCTCGACCCCAGCCTGTTCCGCCGTACCCCCGACTACCTGCTGAAGGTGCGTGGCGACTCGATGATCGACGACGGCATTTTCGACGGCGACCTGGTCGGCATCCTCCAGCAGGCCGACGCTCGCGATGGCCAGATCGTGGTCGCGCGCCTGGACGGCGAGGTGACCATCAAGCGCCTGCAGCGCCAGGGTGGCAATTACCGGCTGTTGCCACGCAACCCGGCCTATGCGCCTATCGATGTGCGGCCTGAACAGGAGTTCTTCATCGAAGGCGTGTTCTGCGGCTTGCTGAGGCGTGACTGATGGGCGCGGTGGTCGACCTCGACAGGTTGCTCGATCAGCGCCGGGTATGGCGCGGTCGGCAGGCCCAGGCGCGGCCGCTCGGCCTGCAGCCCACGGGCCATGCCGCCCTTGACCAATGCCTGCCGGAAGGTGGCTGGCCGGCGGCTGCGCTCAGCGAACTGTTGCTGGCCAGCCCCGGCTGTGGCGAACTGCAGCTGCTGTGGCCAACCCTGGCCCGCTTGAGCGCTGAAGCCAGCCGAATCGTGCTGGTGGCACCGCCATTCATTCCTTACGCCCCGGCCTGGCAGGCCGCGGGGGTGGACCTGCGCTGGCTGGTACAAGTGGACGCCGCACCTGCCGATGCCTTGTGGGCCGCCGAGCAGTGCCTGCGCTCCGGCAGTTGCGCGGCGGTGCTGTGCTGGCCGGAACGTGCCGATGACCGCGCCCTGCGGCGCTTGCAGGTGGCTGCCGAAACCGGGCAGGCGCTGGCCTTCGCCTGCCGGCCGCAACAGGCGGCGCACAACCCTTCACCCGCGGCGCTGCGTATTGCCGTCGACACCCGCCCGGCACAATGGCGCGTGCTGAAAAGCCGTGGCGGCATGCCCCCGGCGCTGCCCATCGCCTGCCCGGGGCGGGGCTGATGCAACATGCTCTGGGCCTGCATCCTGCTCCCGCAGCTGGCGCTGGACACGGTCCTGCGCGAGCGTGACGACCCTGATACCCCCCTGGTGCTGCTTGGCGGGCCGACCCAGCGACGCGTGCTGCAGGCGGTCAACCCGGCGGCGGCCGCGCTCGGCCTGCGGGCCGGGCAAACCCTGACGGCGGCGCGTGCGCTGGCCGATGGCTTCAGCTGCGTCGAAGCCGACCCCAGGCGCATCGACCAGGTGCAGCAGTTGCTGGCAGCCTGGGCCTACCGCTTCAGTGCCCAGGTCAGCCTGCACTACCCACGGGCGCTGTTGCTGGAGGTGGGCTCCAGCCTGCAACTGTTCGGCCCCTGGCCGCTGTTCGAGGCACGCCTGCGCCAGGAACTGGCGGAACTGGGCTTGCGCCAACGCATCGTCCTGGCCAGCAACCCGGTGGCGGCGCGCATGCTCGCCAACGCTCACGATGGCCTGGCCGTGAGTGACGCCGATGCCACCCGTGCGGCGCTGCTGGGCATGCCCATCGAGCGTATCGGCCTGCCTGCGCAGGCTGCCGAGGCCTTTGCCCGCATGGGCCTGCGCCAGTTGAGCCAGGTGCTGGCCTTGCCCCGCGACAGCCTGGCCAGGCGCTTTCCGGCCCAGGTGCAGCTGCACCTTGACCAGTTGCTCGGCCTGCGCAACCTGGGGCTGGGCTTCTACCAGCCGCCGGACCGCTTCGAAGCCCGGCTGGAGCTGAACTTCGACGTCGAATCGCACCAGGCCCTGCTGTTCCCGCTGCGGCGCATGCTCAACGACCTTGCCGCGTTCCTCGCCGGGCGTGACTGTGGCGTGCAGCGTTTCTGCCTGCACCTGGAGCACGCCGAAGAGCCGGATACTTTGCTGAAGGTAGGCCTGCTGGCCGCCGAACGCGATGCGGCAATGTTGTTCGAGCTGGCGCGCGGGCGCCTGGAACCGCTACGCATTCCCGCACCGGTGCGCAACCTGCGGCTGGTTGCCGAGGACCTGCCACCCTTCGTGCCGCAACACCAGGCATTGTTCGACCCGCGTGCGCAACAGGCGCAACCTTGGGAACAATTGCGCGAACGGCTGCGCGCCCGCTTGGGGGATGAGGCGGTCAAGGGCCTGAGCGTGGCAGCCGATCATCGCCCCGAGTGTGCCTGGCAAGCGGTAGAGCAGGGTGCCCAGGGCAACATGCCGGTCGTTCCTGGCAGCCGCCCTGGCTGGCTGCTGTCGGCCCCCATGGCGCTGGACGAAGGCGGCTATCGCCTGCAAGGCCATGCCGAGCGCATCGAGTCGGGCTGGTGGGATGGCGGCGATGTGCGCCGCGACTATTACCGCATCGAAACCCGCGACGGCCTGCGCGGCTGGGCCTATCGCGACCTGGGCAAGGCCGGCCCGTTGTGGCTGCAGGGCTGGTTCGCATGAACACCCCGGGTTATGCCGAGCTGCACTGCCTGTCCAACTTCAGCTTCCAGCGCGGCGCGTCGAGCGCCGACGAGCTGTTCCGGCGCGCGCGTGAACAGGGCTACCAGGCGCTGGCGATCACCGACGAATGCACCCTGGCCGGTATCGTCCGTGCCTGGCAGGCGGCCAAGGAACACCAGCTGCGGCTGATCGTGGGCAGTGAAGTGCAGTTGCAGGACGGCCCCAGGCTGGTGCTGCTGGTGCAGGACCTGGCCGGCTACCAGAACCTGTGCGCGCTGATCACCCGGGCCCGGCGGCGGGCGCAGAAGGGCGAGTACCAACTGTTTCGCGATGACCTGCAGCAGCACCATCAGGGCCTGCTGGCATTGTGGGTAGCCGATGACAGCGGCGATGCCATCCCCGGGCAGTGGCTGCACGGCGTGTTCGGCGAGCGCCTGTGGCTGGCCGTGCACCTGCACCGCGGCAGTGACGATACCTTGCGCCTTGAACGCTTGCGTAGCCTGGCGGCCAGGGTCGGCATCCGCGCCGTGGCCTGTGGCGACGTGCACATGCACGTGCGCGGTCGCCGCGCCCTGCAAGATTGCATGACCGCCATTCGCCAGCATTGCCTGGTGGCCGAGGCCGGGCGCTTCCTGTTTGCCAATGGCGAGCGGCACCTGCGCAGCCAGGCGCAACTGGGCGAACTCTATCCCGCCGACCTGCTGGCCGAGACCCTGGCCATCGCTGCGCGCTGCCAGTTCGAACTGAGCGAATTGAAATACCAGTACCCACGCGAACTGGTGCCCCAGGGGCATAGCCCGGCGAGCTGGTTGCGCGAATTGTGCCAGCAGGGTTTGCCGTCGCGCTGGCCAGACGGGCCGAGCAGCAAGGTGAGGGATGTGCTGGCCAAGGAGCTGGCGCTGATCGAGGAGCTGGGCTACGAAAGCTACTTCCTGACTGTGCACGACATCGTCGCCTTCGCCCGCAGCCAGCGCATTCTGTGCCAGGGGCGGGGCTCGGCTGCCAACTCGGTGGTGTGCTTCGTGCTGGGCATCACCGAGCTCGACCCCATGCAACACCACCTGTTGTTCGAGCGCTTCCTGTCGCGCGAGCGCAACGAGCCGCCGGACATCGACGTGGACTTCGAGCACGACCGGCGCGAGGAGGTGATCCAGTATGTGTTCCGCCGCTATGGCCGGCACCGGGCGGCGCTCACTGCGGTGGTCAACACCTACCATGCCGCCGGTGCGGTGCGGGATGTGGCGCGGGTGCTGGGGCTGCCCGCCGACCAGGTGGACGCCCTGGCCAAATGCTGTGGCCGCTGGAGCGATCGCATACCCGACGACCAGCGCCTGGCCGAGGCTGGTTTCGAGGCGGGCAGCCCTTCGCTGCGCCGGGTGCTGGTACTGGCCGGCGAACTGATCGGTTTCCCCCGGCACCTGTCACAGCACCCGGGCGGCTTCGTTATCTCGCAGCAACCTCTGGACGAACTGGTGCCGGTGGAGAATGCCGCGATGCCGGAGCGCACGGTGATCCAGTGGGACAAGGACGACCTGGACATGGTCGGCCTGCTCAAGGTCGACGTGCTGGCGCTGGGCATGCTCAGCGCCTTGCGCCGTTGCTTCGACCTGCTGCAACGCCACCGTGGCCGGCACCTGACCCTGGCGACCATCCCCGCCGAAGACCCGGCCACCTACGCGATGATCAGCCGTGCCGAGACCATGGGCGTGTTCCAGATCGAGTCCCGCGCGCAAATGGCCATGTTGCCGCGGCTTCGGCCGAAAAAGTTCTACGACCTGGTCATCGAGGTGGCCATCGTCCGCCCCGGGCCGATCCAGGGCGACATGGTCCACCCTTACCTGCGCCGGCGGCTGAAGCAGGAGCCGGTGACGTACCCCTCGCCGCAACTGAAGGAAGTGTTCGAGCGTACCTTGGGCGTGCCGCTGTTCCAGGAGCAGGTGATGGAACTGGCGATGGTCGCGGCCGACTACACCCCGGGCGAGGCCGACCAGTTGCGCCGCAGCATGGCCGCCTGGAAGCGCCACGGCGGCCTGGAGCCGCACCGCGAGCGGCTGGTGCAGGGCATGTTGCGCAATGGTTATGACTTGGCGTTTGCCGAGCGCATCTTCGAGCAGATCAAGGGCTTTGGCAGCTATGGCTTTCCGGAGTCGCACGCGGCCAGCTTTGCCTTGCTGTGCTATGCCAGCAGCTGGCTCAAGTGCCATGAACCGGCGATTTTCACCTGCGCGCTGGTCAACAGCTGGCCCATGGGCTTCTACAGCCCCGACCAGTTGCTGCAAGAGGCCCGGCGCCAGGGTATCGAGGTCAGGCCGGTGGATGTGTGCCACAGTGACTGGGACTGCACGCTCGAGCCTGAGCCTGGAGAGGTGCTGGCCATTCGCATGGGCTTGCGCCTGGTGCGCGGCCTTGCCGAGGCCGATGCCAGGCGCCTGGAGCAGGCGAGGGCGCAGCGGCCATGGCGCGATGTCGAAGACCTGTGCCTGCGTGCCGGGCTCGATTCGCGTGCCCGCGCCCACCTGGCCGATGCCGGCGCGCTGCGCGCCTTGGCCAGCGACCGGCACCAGGCGCGCTGGCAGGTGGCGGCGGTGCAGCCGCAGTTGCCTTTGTTCGCCGATATCGAAGCCTTGCCGGAAAGCACCGTCGAACTGCCCGTCCCCAGTGTGGCAGAGGACCTGATGGCCGATTACCAGGCCCTGGGTACCACGCTTGGGCCGCATCCCCTGACCTTGTTGCGCTCACGCCTGCGGGCGCTGGGCTGTCGCAGTTCGCGCGAGCTGCAAGATGTCGGGCATGGTGACAACATTGCCGTGGCCGGGTTGGTGGTGGGCCGCCAGCGGCCCCAGACCGCCAGTGGCGTGACCTTCGTCACCCTGGAGGACGAGCACGGCATGGTCAATGTGGTGGTGTGGCGGGCGCTTGCCGAACGGCAGCGGCGGGCGCTGGTGGGGTCGCAGTTGCTCAAGGTCAGCGGGCGGCTGGAGCAGGAGAATGGCGTGCGCCACCTGATAGCACGGCGACTGGAGGATGTGAGCCCGCTGTTGCAAGGGCTGGACGTACGCAGCCGGGACTTTCACTGAATCCCGCCCCTTGCGCGGACCCTTGTGGGAGCGGGCAAGCC
>NZ_DKHD01000035.1:253362-253502 GCF_002453565.1 Pseudomonas sp. UBA6753
CGCCCGCTCCCACAAAAAGCTATTTCGTGCCAGTCGCTACTTGCGCGTCGGTACCGGGAACGCGTTGATGAAGTGAGCCCGCTGTTAAATGGCCTTGCACGAATCCCGACCCTTGCGCGGGCCCTTGTGGGAGCGGGCAA
>NZ_DKHD01000035.1:253602-264024 GCF_002453565.1 Pseudomonas sp. UBA6753
GGCACGCCCGCTCCCACAAAAAAACGATTCCGTGCCAGTCGCTACACCATCGCCAACCGCTGCTTGCGCGTCGGTGCCGGGAACGCCCGGTCGATCGCCCGCAGGTCTTCGCTGGTCAAGGTCAGCATACCCGCAGCCGCATTCAACCGCACATGCTCGGGCGTCACGGCCTTGGGGATGGCTATCACCCCATCATCACGGGTCACCCAGGCCAGGCTGACCTGGGCCGCCGTCGCACCATGGCGCTCGGCGATTTCCGCCAACACCGGGTGCTGCAGCAGGCGCCCGGCCTGGGCCAGCGGGCAGTAGGCCATGGTCGGTAGCGCGCGCTTTTCGCACCACGGCAACAGGTCGAACTCGATGCCACGCTGGGCCGGGTTGTACAGCACCTGGTTGGTGGCGCAATCGGGGTTGTGCAGTTCGCGCAGGTCGTCGACGTCGAAATTGGAAACACCCCAGCGCTTGATCTTGCCTTGCTCGCGCAAGCGCTCGAAGGCCTCGACGGTTTCCTCCAGTGGGTGCTGGCCACGCCAGTGCAGCAGGTACAGGTCGATGCAGTCGGTGCCCAGGCGCGTGAGGCTGCGTTCGCAGGCCGCCGCCATACCGCGCCGGCTGGCATTGTGCGGGTACACCTTGCTGACCAGGAACACCTGGTCGCGGCGCCCGGCAATGGCCTGGCCAACCACTTCTTCCGCGCCACCTTCGGCATACATCTCGGCGGTATCGATCAGGCTCAGGCCAAGTTCGATACCCTGTTGCAGGGCCGCCACCTCGGCCGCCTTGCGGGCCGGATCTTCACCCATGTACCAGGTGCCCTGGCCAATGGCCGGAACGCTCGAACCTGCCAGTTTCACGTAACGCATGTCACCTCCGGGATGCGGGTATTGGAAAGCAGTACCTCAAGCAGCGCTTGCGCCGCCGTGGAAAGCTTGTGTTCGCTGAGGGCAATCACGCCGATGCGGCGCTCGACCGTGGGCTCGACCAGGGTGACGCAGCGGGCGCCAAGCTCCTGCATCTGGTTGATGCACAGTGCCGGCACGGCACTGACCCCCAGGCCACTGGCGACCATGCGCCCGATGGTCGACAGCTGGTGGCTCTCGAAAGCCACCGCCAGTTTGCCGTGCTGGGCGGCCACGTTCTGTTCCATCAGCAGGCGCACCGCCGAAGGGCGTTGCAGGGCCACGAAGTCTTCGGCCAGCAACTGTGCCCAGCTGACCTGGGGCAGCTGCGCCAAGGGCGAATCGGCGGGCACCACGGCGACGAAGCGGTCCATGTACAACGGGTGGAAATCCAGGCCATCGATGTTGTCCGGTTCGAAGCCGATGCCCAGTTCGACGCGGCGATGGCGCACCAGCTCCTGCACCTGTTCGTTGATCACATCGTGCACCGTGACGTTGACCTTCGGGTATCGCTGGCGAAATACCTTGAGCGAGTAGGGCAGCAGGTTGCCAGCAAAGGCCGGCATGGCCGCCACCGAAACCCGGCCCAGTTGCAGGGTGAAACGCTGGCGCAGCATTTCTTCGGTGTCGTCCCAGTCGGCCAGCAGGCGCCGCGCCAGCGGCAGCAGTACCTCGCCCTCGGCAGTCAGGCTGACGCTGCGTGTGGTACGGCTCAGCAGAGCGCCGCCAAGGTTTTCTTCCAGGGCCTTGATGGTCAGGCTCAGGGCCGGTTGCGAGACATGCAGGTGTTCACCGGCCTGGGCGAAGCTCTGGTACTTGGCCACAGCGACAAAGGCGCGCAGTTGCTTGACGTTCATGACAGGCCTTTTGGTTGTTTTGCAAAAGTTATCAATCGATGATGAAAACAAAATTAACAAATCAGTCGCTTGCGGTGAAGATGTCCCCACACGCTCACCGACAGCCTCGTCGGTTCAACAACTACAAAAGGCGGATCAGCATGGCCGGACTGGACAAGCGCGTTGCAACCTATGAACAGGCCCTCGAAGGCCTGACCGACAACATGACGGTACTGGCTGGTGGTTTCGGCCTGTGCGGCATCCCGGAAAACCTTATCAGCGAAATCAAGCGCCGTGGCGTCAAGGGCCTGACCGTGGTCTCCAACAACTGCGGTGTCGATGGCTTTGGCCTGGGCGTGCTGCTGGAAGACCGGCAGATCCGCAAGATGGTCGCTTCCTACGTGGGCGAGAACGCCGAGTTCGAACGCCAGCTGCTGAGCGGCGAGCTGGAAGTGGAACTGACCCCGCAAGGCACCCTCGCCGAGAAAATGCGCGCCGGTGGCGCCGGCATCCCGGCCTTCTACACGGCCACCGGCTACGGCACCCCGGTTGCCGATGGCAAGGAAGTGCGCGAGTTCAACGGCCGCAAGTACATCCTCGAAGAATCCATCACCGGCGACTTCGCCATCGTCAAGGGCTGGAAGGCCGACCACTACGGCAACGTGGTGTACCGCAACACCGCGCAAAACTTCAACCCGCTGGCGGCCACCGCCGGCAAGATCACCGTGGTCGAAGTGGAAGAGATCGTCGAACCTGGCGTGCTGCTGCCCAGCGAGATCCACACCCCGGGCATCTACGTGGACCGCGTCATCGTCGGCACCTTCGAAAAGCGTATCGAAAAGCGCACCGTCAAGGCCTGAGCGCCATCCACCAGAACAACAAAGAGATCCTGACCATGGCACTGACCCGCGAACAGATGGCGCAACGCGTCGCCCGTGAACTGAAGGACGGCTACTACGTAAACCTGGGCATCGGCATTCCGACCCTGGTGGCCAACTACGTACCCGCCGACATGGATGTGATGCTGCAATCGGAAAACGGCCTGCTCGGCATGGGCGAATTCCCCACCGAAGGCACCCTCGATGCCGACATGATCAACGCCGGCAAGCAGACCGTCACCGCCCGCCGCGGTGCCTCGATCTTCGATTCGGCGCAGTCGTTCGCCATGATCCGTGGCGGCCATGTCGACCTGACCGTGCTCGGCGCTTTCGAAGTGGATGTGCAAGGCAACATCGCCTCGTGGATGATCCCGGGCAAGCTGGTGAAGGGCATGGGCGGCGCCATGGACCTGGTGGCCGGTGCCGAGAACATCATCGTCACCATGACCCACGCTTCCAAGGACGGCGAGTCCAAGCTGCTGCCGCAGTGCAGCCTGCCGTTGACCGGTGCTGGCTGCATCCGCAAGGTGCTGACCGACCTGGCCTACCTGGAAATCGAAGACGGCGCCTTCATCCTGCGCGAGACCGCGCCCGGGGTGAGCGTTGAGGAAATCATCGAGAAAACCGCCGGCAAGCTGATCGTGCCGGCTGATGTGAAGGAAATGACCTTCTAACGCATCATGCGATCCTACCCTGTGGGAACGGGCGTGCCNNGGCACGCCCGTTCCCACAGGGTTTTTGCGTTGTCTGGCAGTACTGCTTCACCTCATAAAACCAATAAAAGGAATTGAACTGTGGCCGCTGAAATCCAAGACAGCCGTTCCGCGCGCTTTGCCTTGCGCTGCTCCAACTGGGCCGAACGCTGGTTCCCCGATTCCTGGGTGTTTGCCGCCCTGGCGGTGCTGCTGGTGTGCATTGGCGCCCTGGCCATGGGCGCCAAGCCGACCGACACCGCCAAGGCCTTTGGCGATGGCTTCTGGAGCCTGATCCCCTTCACCATGCAGATGGCCTTCGTGGTCATCGGCGGCTATGTGGTGGCCAGCTCGCCGCCCGCGGCGCGGCTGATCGACCGCCTGGCGCGCATCCCCGGCAATGGCCGTTCGGCAGTTTGCTGGGTGGCGCTGATCTCGATGCTGGCATCGCTGCTCAACTGGGGCCTGTCGCTGGTGTTCGGCGGCCTGCTGGTGCGCGCCCTGGCCCGGCGCACCGAACTGAAGATGGACTACCGCGCCGCCGGTGCAGCCGCCTACCTGGGCCTGGGTGCCGTGTGGGCGCTGGGCCTGTCTTCGTCGGCGGCGCAACTGCAGGCCAACCCGGCCAGCCTGCCACCGTCGATCCTGTCGATTACCGGGGTGATCCCATTCACCGAAACCATCTTCCTCTGGCAGTCCGGCGTGATGCTGGCGGCGTTGGTGGTGGTCTCGCTGGTGATCGCCTACGCCACGGCCCCGGGCCCGAACAGTGCGCGCAGCGCCCAGGACTGTGGGGTCGACCCCAGCTTCACCGCGCCACCGTCACCCCAGCGTACCCGCCCGGGCGAGTGGCTGGAACACAGCCCCATCCTGATCCTGCTGCTGGTGGCACTGGCTGCCGGCTGGCTGTACCAGGAGTTCGCCACCAAGCCGGCGATTACCGCCATTTCCGGGCTGAACACTTACAACCTGTTGTTCATCATGCTCGGTGCCTTGCTGCACTGGCGCCCGCGCAGCTTCCTCGATGCGGTGGCGCGCGCGGTGCCGACCACCACCGGGGTGCTGATCCAGTTCCCGCTGTATGGTTCGATCGCGGCCATCCTCACCCAGGTGAAGGGCCTCGACGAGCAGACTTTGGCCCACCACATTTCGCTGTTCTTCACCCAGATCGCCACGCATGACACCTATGCCGTGCTGATGGGGGTGTATTCGGCGGTGCTGGGCTTCTTCATCCCATCGGGTGGTGGCAAGTGGATCATCGAGGCACCCTACGTGATGCTGGTGGCCAATGACCTGCAGTACCACCTGGGCTGGGCAGTGCAGATCTACAACGCCGCCGAAGCCTTGCCGAACCTGATCAACCCTTTCTACATGCTGCCGCTGCTGGGGGTACTGGGGCTCAAGGCACGCGACCTGATCGGCTTCTCGTTCGTGCAGTTGCTGGTGCACGTGCCACTGGTGCTGGTGTTGCTGTGGGCATTGGGTACGACGTTGCAGTACCTGCCGCCGGTGATGCCGTAAAGTCGGGGCCGCTGCGCGGCCCATCGCTGGCAAGCCAGGCTCCCACATCGACTGCATTGGCCCCAAGCCATGCGCAGTACCTGTGGGAGCCTGGCTTGCCGGCGATGGGCTGCACAGCAGCCCCAGCATTTCCCTGGCAGTCCACGTATGATGGCCAGGCTGCCTTCGCCTGGGAAACCCGCGTCACATGTCTATCCGATTGAAACTGCTGCGAAAGAAACTGGGGATGACCCTGGAGCTGCTGGCCGACAAGACCGGCATGACCAAGAGCTATCTGTCCAAGGTCGAACGTGGCCTGAACACCCCCTCGATCGCCGCCGCGCTGAAGCTGGCGCGGGCACTGAATGTCAATGTCGAAGAACTGTTCGCCGAAGAGCAGGCCGGCCAGAGCCGCTACAGCCTGGTGCGCCATGGCGAGCGCCAGGCCCTGGTGGGTGACGGAGCAGGGCCGGGGTACGCGGCCCTCACCAGCCAGGTCGGGCAGCGCAGCCTGCTGCCGTTCCTGATCCAGCCGCCGACCGAGTTCAGCGACCCCACGTTCAAGGAACACCTTGGCGAAGAATTTCTGTTCGTCCACGCCGGCCAGGTGGAGGTGGACTTCATGAACGAGCGGGTGCTGCTGGAGCAAGGCGATGCCCTGCATTTCAATGCCCAGACACCCCACCGGCTAAGGTCGGTGGGGCCGCTGCCGGCGCAGTTGCTGGTCGTGGTACACCACGCAGACGAGTAACACGTTGGGGCGCCAAAGTGCCCCACGGCCTTGCCTTTCTCAGCGATGAAACGTTGGCGCCACCAAGACAGCGCCCTTTGCTCAACTTGCGCGTCGATATTTTGACGATACTGATGGGCGTCTATTGAATTTTATTATAGTGTCGAATCGTTGACGCAATGCCATTGTGTTCATAAGCTCATTTCAACAGTGAAACAACTTCCGAACACCACGCCAACAAATAGTTGATTTTCCTCTTTACAGGAGGGGCGTATGCGCACGGCTCTGATTATCAAATCGATGTCTTTGCTGGCGCTGTTGAGTGGCGCGGCGCGTGCGGCGGATATGTATATCAATCAGAACAGTATCATCCCTGTTTCAACCGCAGGGTGGTTCTTTGCATTTGCTGTCGTTGGCTTTGTGGCAGTCGCCAACAGGAACAAGATCTGAGTCCGCCAGCCTGGGTTTAACCCTTGACGCCAGCGGCCCGGGGCCTGGCTTGTCAATTCCCCAGCCGTTGCTATATTGCCAGTAGCCCGTGCAGGTCCACGGTTGCAGGCAGCACAGCCCAGGCTGCACAGCGTCAAGGCAAGGCCTCTGGAAGATCGAGGCCATCGCGGTTGGCGTATGCCGCGAAGCGGAGCGAGAGTTGGTGTGTTGTTCTCATTCAGTGCTCTTTGTCGGGCCTTTTCGGCCGGAGGGACCCTCATGGTGCGTTCAATGTTTGCCGCGTTCTGCATGCTGATGGTGTGGTCTGGTGCCGGTACGGCCGACCCGCACAGTGCTACCTACCTGCTCAGCCCCGGCGATGTGGTGATGGTTTCGGTATGGCAGGAAGACAGCCTGCGCCAGGAAGCCACCGTACTTCCCGATGGCAGTATCACGTTCCCCCTGGCCGGGCGCATCGATGTTGCCGGGCTGGATGTGACGACCGTTGAAAAACAAGTGGCTGCCAAACTCGAGAAGTTTCTCCCCGACCCGAATGTCAGCGTTGTCGTCAAGAGCATCGCCGGCAACCTGGTCTATGTACAAGGCAAAGTGATCAAGCCCGGGCCGGTACAAATGGCAGGCCCTACGGCAGTGCTGCAGGCTTTGAGCATGTCGGGCGGCCTGGACAAGTTTGCAGATGAAAGCGAAATCAAAGTAGTGCGTGGCACCGGCGCTTCCCAAAAAATTCTGCCCGTGCGATATAGAGACCTGGTGTCTGGCCGGGATATGTCCACCAACATCCAACTGCAGGCTGGCGATACGCTGGTCGTTCCTTGATCTTGCCTTTAATAAGAACACTTAATGCCTCTTCTCAGAACAACTAGCATTGCAACGGCAATCTTGGTGTTGCCGTTTACGGACACAGTCCTGGCAGCAAATTGGCAGTCTACGGTGGTGGTACCGACATCCGTCGAACATGACAGCAACCCCTTGCTGCTGTCGTCGGGTGAAAAGGGCATAACGCGCACGATCATCGCGCCGGATTACACCCTGATCGGTACCTTCGACCGTGACGAACTGAGGTTGGGGCTGGGCGTGCATGTATTGCGCTCGTCCGACACGGCGGTGGTCGACAACCGTGAGGACCCCGACGTAAGCCTGGGCTGGCAGCGCCAGACCGAGCGCGGGCGGTTTGGCCTGCTGGCGCGTTACAACGAAAGTTCGACGCTGTCGGGAACGGTGCTGGATACCGGCGTGGTCACCACCGATGGTACGCAAAAGCTGTATACGCTGGCCGGCAACTGGAGCCAGGCGGTTACCGAACGCAGCACCTTGAGCAACGAAACCACGTACAACCGTGCCCGTTATGACATCAGCACGCTGACGGGTTACGAAGAACTGGGCAACGTGTTCACCTGGACCTACGCCTGGAGCGAGCGGGCTGATCTGTACAGCCGCTTCGGCGCCCGGCGCTATGAGCCCGAGCAGGACCAGACGGCGACGGCGTCCAACAGCTACAGCCCGGCGGTCGGGGTCAAGTACCAGTTCTCCGAACGCCTCAGCGCCGATGCGCATGTGGGTGTCACCGAGGTTTCCGGTGACGAAGGTGGCCGACGCGGGGAGGGTGGGGTAGCGCTGCTGTATACCGGTGCGCGCGCCGTCGCCAGCTTTACCGCCGAACGCAGCACAGTGGCCAGCGCCGAAGGCGGCTTCGCCGAGCTGGACCAGGTGCGCGGTGTGTGGAGTTACGCCGTCAGCGAATTGACCCGGGTGGGCGCGGACGCTGCCTGGCAAGACAGCAAAGGGCAGACCCCCAACACCCTGCAGACCTACAGCGTGTGGGCCAGCCGCGAGTTTTCGCCGTACTGGGACCTGCGCCTGTCGCTGATGTACAAGGATCGGCAGCAGGATCACGAAGCTGATGCAAACGCTACGATCGTGGGTTTGACGTTGACGTACAGGTACCCCGACATCTGAACTTCAGGCAGGTGGCCCCATGAAGTCCGACTACGAGCTCTCCCTCAGAGATTACATCGCCATAATCAAGGACCGGGCCCTGTTGTTGGGGGTGAGCATCGTAGTCATTCTGGCCGCGACCGTCGCTGTCGCAGTGATGGTGCCGCCGATCTACCAGTCGACCGGCACCATCCTGGTGGAGTCGCAGCAGATTTCACCCGAGCTGGTATCGACCAACAACACCAGCTTCGCCGATGAACGCATCGAAGTGATTCGCCAGCGGGTGATGACCCGCGAGAACCTGCTGCGCATCATCGACAAGTACAACCTGTTCCCCGACAAGCGCTTCAGCGATAGCGACAAGATCGACCACATGCGCAGTGCCATCGTGGTCGAAACCCTCACCACCTATGTACGCGGACGCGGCGAAGCAACCGTGGCGTTCAATGTGTCCTTCGAGCACAAGCAGCCGGAGGTGGCCAAGGAAGTTGCCGACGAGTTGGTCACGCTGTTCCTCAACGAGAACCTCAAGCAGCGTACCGAGCGGGCCAACGAAACCACCGAGTTCCTCACCCAGGAGGCGAACAAGCTGGGTGCCGAGCTGGCCAGCCTGGAAAACCAGCTGGCGGATTTCAAGCAGGCCCACGCCAATGCCTTGCCCGAGCACCAGACCCTGCGCATGAACATGCTGTCACGCTCGGAGCTGGAGTTCCGCGAGGTCGACCGTGATTACAAGGCCGCCCAGGAAGAGCTGCGTTACCTTGAGCTGGAACTGTCCGCGGCCAGTGCCGGGCTGGCTACCAAGGTCGGCGAAGGCCCCAGGGTGGCCAGTGCCGAGCAGCCCCAGGACCTGCCCAGCCTGAAGGCCGAGTATGCCCGGCTGCTGAGCCGCTACAAGGAAGCCCACCCCGATGTGGTGGCGGTCAAGCGCAGGATCCAGGCGCTCGAAGCCAGTGGCAATCGCACGGCTGCGGCCTCCACGGTCGGCCTCGATGTCGCCCGCGTGCGCGCCAAGATGAGCGCGGCACAGGTGCGCATTGCTTCGCTGGCCGAGCAGAAGCGCGAGCTGACCCGCAAGATGGAAGGCTACGAGGCCGAGATCCTCGAGGCGCCGCAGGTCGAGCGTGGCCTGGTGACCTTGATGCGTGACCACGACAACGCGCGCAAGAAGTACGAGGAAATCCGCGCCAAGGAAATGGGCGCGAAGATTACCGAAAGCCTCGAGCAGGAGAACAAGGCCGAGCGCTTTGTGCTGCTGGAGCCACCGCTGATGCCCGAGAAACCGATCAAGCCCAACCGCAAGAAAATCGCCGCGCTGGGCCTGGTGCTGGCACCGGCAGGTGGCGGTGCGCTGGTGATGCTGCTGGAAATGTTCAACCAGCGCATTCGCGGCGTCGGTGCCCTGGAAAACCTGCTGGGCAGGCGGGTGCTGGTGGCGCTGCCATACATCGATACCAAGGCCGATGTGGCCAGGCGCAAGCGTTGGCGCAACTGGCTGATCCTGGCTGCACTGGTGCTGGCGGCTATCATGGTGGTGCTGGTGCACGTGTTCTACATGCCACTGGATGTGCTGTTGTTCAAAGTCATGTCTCGGTTTGCATAGGAAAGCAGTGATGGACAGGACCAAGCCGGCTGTTGGCAATAATCTTCACCAGGTTACCCCGGGCACTCCGCAGGCGTTGTCACCCGCCCCAGGTACGGCGCTGGCGGAAGTGCCTGGCCAGTTCGATTACGTGAACACCAAGGTGGTGCCGCTGCGCGCGGAGCACCTGGAGCGTCACCGTATCGTCGCCTACAACAAGAACTCCAACATGAACGGGCCGATCGACCTGCTGCGCACGCAAGTGCTCAGGACCATGGACGAGAATGGCTGGCGAACCTTGGCCATCACCTCGCCAACCCCTGAAGCGGGCAAGACGGTGCTGTCGATCAACCTGGCCATGAGCATCGCCCACCACACCACCAAGACTGCGCTGCTGGTGGACTTCGACCTGCGTCGGCCCAAGGTCGGCAGCAGCCTGGGCCTGCCCATGGACCAGGCGTTGAACGAGTTTCTGACGGACAAGGCCGAGCTGCAGGACTGCCTGGTCAACCCGACCCTGCCTCGGTTCGTGGTACTGCCCACGCGGGTACCGGTGCCGTTGTCTACCGAGATGCTGTCGTCGCCCAAAGTGAACAACCTGATCAGCGAACTGCGCAACCGCTACGAGTCGCGCATCTGTATTTTCGATTTGCCGCCGTTGCTCAGCTCTGACGATGCGATCACCGTGATCCCCAAGTTCGACTGTGTGCTGCTGGTGGTGGCCAACGGTATGAACAACAGGAAGGAAATCGAAGATTGCCTGCATCACCTGGCCAGGGTGAACCTGGTGGGGACGGTACTGAACAAGGCTGACGAGCAGCCTCGGACCTATTATTGAGGCACAGGATTCTGGGGCTGCTTCGCAGCCCATCGCGACACAAGGCCGCTCCCAGTATCTCGACTTTCGCCTCCCAAGAGGA
>NZ_DKHD01000052.1:0-47569 GCF_002453565.1 Pseudomonas sp. UBA6753
CCGAAGGCCTGCTGCCGCTGCTCGAGCACTGCATCAAGACCCCGGGCGTGCACGTAATCGACTGCCCGGTCGATTACAGCGAGAACGACCGCATCCTCAACAGCGAGCTGCGTGAGCGCGCGCTGGCGGTGTAAGGCGTAACGGCTTTATTGACATCAACCCGGCCACCACAGATATCTCACGATCCTGTGGTGGCCGGTTGGTGCTAATTAACAACCTACTCACGCATCTCTTGATTGATCATTCTCATGTTCCCAACTCATTGAGAACACGAGACCATGACCATCGGCTCAACACACAACCATCCTGCTGATCTGGCTATCGAGCCATCCCTGTCCGTAAAGCCGTGGGCTGCGCGTTACCCTAACCCTCCTGATCTTTGCTTTGATTATCGCCGTCTACTCGAACAAGAGGGCGGAGTTGCATACGCCACTCAGCCGGATCACCGGATCTGTATTGTCGGTGCTGGTGTTTAGGAAATCACAAGCAGCCTGTAACCCCTTTTGAAATGGGGGCCATGCGCATGCCGTTCTTCAACAGGACTGGTGAGCCCCCAAAAGATGGGCGTTCGCTTATGGCCTATTACGCCAAGCTGTTCGAGATACGAATTTCCGATTTTCCAAATCCCGGGACACCTTGGGTGAATACCACTGGAATATATCTTCGTGACGGGCAATTAGCGGGTGACAGAGACCCTGCGCTGTTGATCTGGCGCAATCCCGAAGGAAAGACACCACCACCCACTGCGATGCTTCAGCAGGTCTATGATAAATGGCGCCATTTTGCGGAGCAGTTCGCCAAGCGTATTGCATGAAGAACTGGGCGACAAGTGCGTGAAGGAACTCGATCGGATCCTCCTTCGCTGCAGCAACGTGGCTGAACCCATATCGCCTTTTATCGATACCCGAAACATTCGCATACAGCGTTGGATGACTGATCGAAACGCGCTTGGCTGCGCAAAGTTGTATCGGGCTGGGACCTATTACGATGCAGTGAGCCTGATGAAGTACAACCGTGATCTGAGTGCCAGTTCAGGGTTGTATCTGGCTGGAGAGTCCTTCTCTGTTGACGCCGGCTGGACCGAGCCGTGTTTACGCACGGCGCTCGATGTGGTCATCAACCTGTGCAACAGAACATCGGCATCGTTCAATGGTGGCTTTACCCTGAACCACTACCCACATTATCAAGCTGGGAAATAGCTGCATCCGGGAGTTTTTGTGGGGAATTTCCTACTGGAACACTTCTCTTGTCCTTCGATCCCATAGGAACTCCCCGACTGTCACTCCCTTGCCCAACCCCGCTTTACTGGCGCCCTTCCAAAACAACCATAAAAGGAAGCCGTCATGTCTGAACACTGCACGCCCGTCAGCCCCGTACGTATCGCTGTCATCCAGTACGACCCTCAGGTCGGGCTGGAGCATTGCGATGGCAACCTGAGCAAGGGCCTGGCATTGGCCCGGTGCGCGGCGCGTGAAGGCGCCAACCTGATCGTGCTACCCGAGCTGGCCAACACCGGCTACACCTTCCACACCCGTGCAGAGGCCTATGCCCACGCCGAAACGCTGGAGGAGGGGCGCAGCCTGAAAGCCTGGGCGGATTTCGCCAAGGAGTACCAGGTATATCTGGCTGCGGGTTTTGCCGAACGCGAGGGACTGAAACTTTTCGACAGTGCCGTTCTGTTCGGTCCGCAGGGCTTGCTCGGGCATTACCGCAAGGCCCATCTGTGGAACCAGGAAAAGCTCTGGTTCACCCCTGGCGACCTGGGCTTCCCTGTGTTCGAGACACCGATCGGCCGTATCGGCCTGATGATCTGCTGGGATATCTGGTTCCCGGAAGTGCCGCGGCTGATGGCTGCGCAAGGCGCCGACATCATCTGCAGCCTGAACAACTGGGTATGGACGCCACCACCACTGTTCGATGAATCAGGGCGCTGCATGGCGTCCTACCTGACCATGACGGCGGCACACGCCAACAACGTTTACATCGCTGCCGCCAATCGCATAGGTAGCGAGCGGGGCGGTCGCTTCCTGGGCTGTTCACTGATTGCCGGTACCAATGGCTGGCCCATTGGCGAGGTGGCCAGTGCAGAGGAGGAGGGCATTCTCTACGCCGATGTCGACCTCAGCAGCGCCCGCTCGGCACCGATCTGGAACAGCCTCAACGACTTGCCGCGAGACAGGCGCACCGACCTTTACGATGCGACGCTTGGCTATCGCCTTCATGCACCTATGCCCCGCTGAGGAGTTGCACATGAAAACGCTACTCTTCCCCAACCGGCAGCGTTTGTCGGTGTTGATCCTTGCCTGCCTGCTGGTGCTGCTGGCAGCCAGCCTCGTACAGGGCCAATGGCCGGACTACACGCAACTGGCCGCGACGCTCGATCAGCCGTTAAGCCGCCTGCGCTGGATAGTTGGTGATATCAGCGAAGTGGCCTTCTACAAGCATGAGTTGCCCGCCCTGGGCTTGCTATTGGGAGCTTGCCTGGCGCACTGGGCCCATGTGCATGGGTATCGCTGGCACGGCTTTGCCATCTGCTACGGCAGCGGATTATGGCCGTGGGTATTAACCAGTTCGCTGCTGGGCTTGTTGCTCAGTCACGCGTTGTGGGGATGGACCTTGGCCAGTGGCACCTGGCAACCAACCTTCGTTGCTTTCGTATCGTTGCCAGCAGCCATGGTGCTGTTGTTTGGTGCGGGTTGGCAGGTGACCATCAGCGGCGCACTGCTGGGAGCGCTGTTGGTAACGCCAGCCAGCCTGTTCATGGTCAATTACCTGTGCTACCCCCTGCAGTTGCCGGTGGTAGTCGGCAACGTAAGCGGCATGGCGCTGGCAAGCGTGGTGGCGTTCATGCTGTGCTGGCGCTTTCCATCATGGGTACGGCCCAGCCAACCGCCCGCCGCACCTGAGCCCGTTGCGGCCCAACCCGATTACGGTGTGGCCTGGACCTTGCGGCGTGTACTGGCCGATTTCAGCGAAGCGCCATTCTTTGGCAATGAACTGGCCAGCCTCGGGCTGCTGTTGGGGGTGTTCCTGGCATACATGCTGGCCCCCGCTGCGCCAGTCTACGGCTCGCTGCTGCTGATACCGCTGGTTACCGGGCAGGCGCTGGCATCACTGGTGGGAGTCGTGCTCTGGCGTCGCCAATGGCAGGCGCGAGGCTGGTACCCCACTTACATTCCCATCGTCTCTATCGTACCTGCCGCTGTGCTCACCCACGGTGGAGGCTGGCAAGTGGTCGTAGCCAGTTCAGTGCTGGGCGCGCTGGTAGCGCCACCGTTGGCGGTGGCCATCAGTCAGCGCTTGCCGGCCTGCATGCATGGTTACATCGGCAATGTAGTGTCGATGGCCATCAGCACACTGGCGATCGTTCCACTGGTCGGGCTGCTTGCTGGAGGTGGCGTATGAAAGCGCATGCAAACCTGCCCAGGTTGTCGATCGCCAGCCTGGGAGGGACGGTGAGCATGCGGGCAAGTGCAAGCGAATGCGGGGTGATGCCCAAGCTTGACTGCGCTGAGCAACTGGCCGAGTTGCCACAACTGCGTGAGATGGCCCAGCTTGAAGCTGCCACTCTGGGTCTGCTCCCCAGTGCCTCGCTGGGTTTTGCGGCGATGCTCGAGGTGCTGGCCTGGGCCCGGGGCGAGGTGGCTCGCGGAGCACACGCGGTGATACTGACCCAAGGTACCGACAGCCTCGAGGAAACGGCGTATTTCCTCGATCTGCTCTGGCCGTTCGATGCGCCATTGGTAATGACCGGTGCCATGCGCGCGGCCAGCCAGCCGGGCAACGACGGCCCGGCCAACCTGCTGGCTGCGGCGCAGGTTGCACTGGCGCCGGGCAGCCGTGGGCGCGGCGTTTTGGTGCTGATGAATGATCAGGTTCACTGTGCTGCAAGGGTTCGCAAGACGGCAAGCCTTGCAATGGCTGCATTTGAATCACCCGGGTACGGAGCGCTGGGTGATGTTGTGGAAGGTACCGTGGTGTATCGTCAGCCGCCTGGCCCACGGGAGGTGCTGCCGTTACCGCATCGCACCGAGCATCGGGTTGCAATGCTGGAAGCGTGCCTGGACGCAGATACGGCGTTGTTGAAGGCTACAGCGACACTGGGCTACGAGGGGCTGGTCATCGCCGGTTTTGGTGCAGGCCACGTTTCCGGTAGCTGGTCCGAAGTGCTTGGTCATCTCACGCCCACATTGCCGGTGATTGTTGCTACCCGCACAGGCAGTGGCCCAACAGCCACGGCCTCTTACGGATTTGCCGGTGCCGAGATCGATCTGCAGAGCAAGGGGGTACACATGGCGGGGCAGTTGTGTCCGCGCAAGTGTCGCATTCTGTTATGGCTGTTGATCGGTATCGGCAGGCAGAAGCAGCTGCATGGCTGGTTGCAACGTTAAGCAATCTGCCCGCAAAGCTGTAAGCGCGGGCAGCCCTTCGGGCGTTGCTGTGCTAGGGTGCACACACTTTTGCTTCCCAGGATGTTCACCCATGCTCCCCGCACTCAGCGAAAAAGAACTCGACCGCCTCGAAGACCTGCTGATCACCTACGGCAATGACTACTCGGTACTCAACCTGGCCGAGCTCAATGGCTTTTTCACTGCACTGGCCAGCTCACCGACCACTGTCACCCCGGAACAGTGGCTGCCCGCGGTGGCTGGTGGCAAGGTGCCGAAATTCAAGAAGCCGGCACATGAAGAGGCGTATACGGCATTGATGCTGCGCTATGCCAGCCAGGTGGCGGAGGAGTTGGGCGACGATGTCGACCACTTTGAGCCGCTGTTCGAAGAAAGCGAAGGCGAAGAGGGCAGTGTGATCATCATGGAGGAGTGGTGCTTTGGCTACATGCGCGGCACTCAGGTCGCTGGCTGGGCCGAGCTGCCGCCAGAGCAGGACCAACTGCTCAAGGCCATTTCGCTGCATGGGCTGGAGGACAACTTCGAGCTGCTGGACCAGATGAGCGAAGCGGACATCCAGGCTTGTGTGCCACAGGTGATCGAGGCTGCGCGTGGGTTGTTCCGGTATTTCAACAAGCTGCACTGATCTTGTACCTGCCTTTGTAGGAGCGGCCTTGTGTCGCGATAGGGCCGCTCCTACACAGGGGATACGCGGATCTGGATATCTCCATTGTTTCGCCCCGCGAAATTATGGTTTCCCCGCCACACGGATTCTGCTGCCAGCCGAACCGGTGCAGCATGTGCTCCACCAGCCCACCCCGGTGCTGACCAGGAGCCAAGCCCATGTCGAACCCGATCAAGCTTTACAACTTCCCCAAGTCCGGCCACGCCCATCGCATCGAGCTGATGCTTTCGCTGCTGAACCTGCCCACCGAGCTGGTGTTCGTCGACCTGGCCAAAGGCGCGCACAAGCAGCCGGACTTTCTGGCCCTCAACCCGTTTGGCCAGGTCCCGGTCATCGACGACAACGGCACGGTGGTCGCCGACTCCAACGCCATTCTGGTGTACCTGGCCAAGAAGTACGACAACGGCACCTGGCTCCCCGAGGAACCCGCTGCCGCCGCCCGCGTCCAGCGCTGGCTGTCGGTCGCTGCCGGCCCGTTGGCCTTCGGCCCTGCTGCCGCGCGTCTGGTCACGGTGTTCGGTGCCTCGTTCAACACCGACGAAGTGATTACCCGCGCCCATACCCTGCTCAAGGTGATCGACGCCGAGCTGGCCAACACGCCCTTCCTGGCCGGTAGCACACCCACCATCGCCGATATCGCCAACTACTCCTACATCGCCCACGCACCGGAGGGCAATGTGTCGCTGGAGCCCTATGCCAACGTGCGCAGCTGGCTGGCGCGGATCGAGGCGCTGCCGGGCTTCGTGCCCATGCCACGCACCGTGATCGGCCTGCAGACCAGCGCCTGACATCCCGCCACTGCGAGGAACGCCGCCATGCAACAGAACCCGGACCACCACTCCTCGCCCTGGCATGCGGGGGAGAAGACCCTGCAGGAAAAAGCCGGTGTCGCGGAGCGCATGGAGGCGTTCGGGCAGAAGGTCATTCGTGACTACATGCCCGACCAGCATCGTGTTTTCTATCACCAGTTGCCGTTCATGGTCGCCGCCAGCGTGGACGCACTGGGGCGGCCCTGGGCAACGCTGTTGGAAGGGCCGGAAGGTTTCGTCAGCTCGCTGGACCCGCGCCAGCTGACGATCGACACTCAACTGCCAGCAGACGATCCCGCCACCCCGGGGCTGGCTGCCGGGCAGGCGGTCGGCCTGCTGGGTATCGAACTGCACACCCGCCGGCGCAACCGCCTCAACGGCCAGATCCACCAGGCCGGCGACGGGCAACTGCAGGTGACTGTGGAGCAGTCGTTCGGCAACTGCCCGCAGTACATCCAGCTGCGTGACTACACCCGTGTCGCGGAACCCGCCCAAGGGCGTGTCGATGCGACGACACTCGATGCCTCGGCTGTCAGCATGATCCAGGCAGCCGACACCTTCTTTGTCGCCAGCTATGTCGAGCATGGCGACGGCCAGCGCTCGGTGGATGTCTCCCACCGTGGCGGGCGGCCCGGGTTCGTCAAGGTCGAAGGCAACCGCCTGACCATTCCCGACTACGCTGGCAACCTGCACTTCAACACCCTGGGCAACCTGCTGGTGAACCCGCAAGCAGGGTTGCTGTTCATCGATTTCAGCAACGGCAACGTGTTGCAGCTATACGGGCATGCCGAGTTGCTGCTGGACAGCCCCGCCATCCAGGCGTTCGAAGGTGCCGAGCGCTTGTGGACGCTGGAGGTCGAGCAGGTGGTGTGGCGCCCGGCTGCCGTTTCCCTGCGTTGGGCTTTCAAGGAGTACGCGCCGACCAGCCTGATGACCGGCACCTGGGCCGAGGCCGACATACGCCTGCAGCAACGCCAGCGGCAGCGCCAATGGCAGGCCTGGCGTGTGCTGCGGGTGGAGCAGGAAAGCCGTGATATCCGCTCGTTCTACCTTGAGCCTCCTGCTGGCAGTGCGATGGCCTTTGCGCCGGGGCAGCATGTTCCGGTGCAAGTCCAGCTCGACGGTGAGGTGGCGCTGATCCGCACCTACAGCCTGTCCAGCGCGCCTTCCGACGGTTACCTGCGCATCAGCGTCAAAGCCCAGGGCCCGGCCTCGCGGCACCTGCATGAGCGCGTCGTGGCAGGCGATATGCTGAACGTGCGCCCGCCAATGGGCAGCTTCACGCTGGACCAGCAGAGCACACGGCCGCTGGTGCTGATTGGCGCGGGTGTGGGTATCACGCCGTTACTGGCCATGCTGCGCGAGCAGCTGAGCAAGGGGCAGGCACGGCGCATTCATCTGTTCCATGGGGCGCGCAGCCTGGCCGATCTGCCGTTCCGTGAGGAGCTGGCAAGCTTGCGGCAACAGGCCGGCGGCCTGCTGCACGTGCACCGCGCCCTGAGCCAGCCGGAAGCGCATGCGCTGGCGGGGCGTGATTACGAGTTTGCCGGTCGGCTGGGTATCGAGCAGGTCAAGGCCACGCTGGCGCTGGACGACTACGATTTCTATCTGTGCGGCCCGGGCAGTTTTACCCAGGACCTGTATGAAGGGCTGCGCGGGGTGCATGTGCCGGATGCGCGGATCCATGCCGAAGCCTTTGGCCCGTCGACGCTCCGGCGGCACACCGACGATGACCAGCCCACCCTGCAACAGCCACCCGCTGCCAGCGAGCCGGTGCCGGTGTACTTTGCGGCTTCAGCCAAGGAGGCGCGCTGGGCGCCGGGTGGCGGGACGCTGCTGGAGCTGGCCGAGGCTCGCGGATTGTCGCCGGAGTTCAGTTGCCGAGGTGGGTCGTGTGGTACCTGCAAGACCCGCTTGGTCAGTGGTCAGGTACATTACCCGAATCCGCCGGCCGAGCTGCCGGAGGCGGGGTCGGTGCTGATCTGTTGTGCCGTGCCGGCCCGGCCGGAGGAGGGCGCGCAGGCGTTGGTGCTGGATCTGTAAGGTAGCTTGTCCCGGACCTTTCGCGGGCTCGCCCGCTCCCACAGGTACTTCACTTCCCTCAGGGATGGTGAATAACCTGTGGGAGCGGGCAAGCCCGCGAAAAGGCCGGCACAGGCAACACAAAACGCTCGGATGAAAGATAATCCCCGCACCTCATGGACCCCAGGAGCCCGCATGGACCAGATCCACCTGATGAAGGTGTTCGTCGCCGTAGGCGAGCTGGAAAGCTTCGCCGCTGCTGCCCGCCGCCTGGACATCTCTCCAGCCGCGGTCACCCGTGCCGTCAGCGCCCTGGAGGATCAGCTGGGGGTCAAGCTGCTGCTGCGCACCACCCGTAGCGTACGCCTGACCGAAGCCGGGGGCCGCTACCTGGAAGACACCCGGCATATCCTCGCCAGCATCCACGAGGCCAACGAAGCCGCCGCCGGCATCAACGCCACACCCAAGGGTGACCTGGCCGTCACTGCACCCATCCTGTTCGGCAAGAAGTTCGTCATGCCGTGCATCGTCCACTACCTGCAGCAGTACCCCGAGGTTGACGTTTCTGCCTACTTCCTTGACCGCATCGTCAACATGGTCGAGGAGGGCATGGACGTGGCCGTTCGTATCGGCCCATTGCCCGACTCCGGGCTCAAAGCACTGCGGGTGGGCAGGGTCCGGCGCATGCTGTGCGCCTCTCCCGAGTACCTGGCGCGCCACGGCGTGCCGAAGCACCCGTCCGACCTGGCGGAGCATGCGGTGATCGGCACCACCAACCTGTCGCCGCGAGCCGGCTGGCGTTTCGGAGTAACCGATGAGCCGACGCTGGTGCGCATGAAGCCTCGCTTGACGGTGACCAGCAATGACGGCGCCATCGCTGCGGCCAGCGGCGGGTTGGGCATTGCCCGCCTGCTGTCGTATCAAGTTGCGGATGAATTGGCCAGTGGGCAGCTGCAGGTGATCCTTGCCGATTATGAAGAGGCGCCTTGGCCAATCCATATACTGCACCGGGAGAGCAAGTACGGTTCGGCCAAGGTCCGCGCCTTCATTGACATGCTGGCACAGGAACTGAGGGCTCGGCAGCTGGACTGATTCAACCGAGCAGGGTGAATGTAAAGCAACCTGGGCACTGCTGTTCCAGCCACTCCTTGGCCCGTTCGCTCAGGAAGTACCCACGATAGACATCCCCTTTGAAGAAATCGGCTTGCTCGTCGGCCTTGAGCACCTTGAGATACTGGCCGAGGTCGGCAGGGTCATGCTGCGGGTCCTTGAGCAGGTTGAGCTTGCCCACCACGAATGCCTGCCAGTACTCCGGCATACGCGCGGCAAGCTCAGGGTCATGCGGCAGGGAGTCGATGATCGAGCTCGGCCCGCCTTCTAGATCGAGGTAATCGGTAATGGGCTTGCTGGTGTCCCAGTGCAGCCAGTCGATGCGCACGATATGCGTCTTTTCCAGGTGCTCGTAACGCCCGATCCCCTTCAGGCCGCTTTTTTCCAGGGCTTCCTTGACCGGTTGGGTGAGCACCAGCGAACCCGAACGTATGTAGGCGGCCGGGGTGTACGGGCCGGCCCGCTCGATGCTGTCTACATCGGTATCTTCGTCCCAGGCGATCATGCCCTGGACCATTGTTGCGCCCCAGTCTCCCCAAGGCGTTGGCAGGTTGTCGAAATGGTAAATGTTCACATCAGGACCTGATCTTGATCGGCCATTCAGGTGTACTGAACGAAAAAGAACCCGGCTTCGTCGCCTTCCTTGCCACGGCGTGCCTGCATGTCCACGAACAGGTAGCCGTTACCTTCGCCGAACAGCCCTGCATGCTGCGGGCTGGCTTCGGCCACGTCGGCGTCCACCAGCTGCATCATGAACATGTAGCGCGGTGGTTCATAGATCGGGTCTTGCAGCCAGCAGGGCCGGCCGCTGGGTTTGCTCAGGCCGATCCCGCTGTCCTGGTCCTCATGCTCCTCGTCATGCTCCTCGTCGGTCATTTCTTCGAAATCGATGAACGCTCGCTCCAGCAGCAAGGGCGGGTTGCTGGACTCCAGTGGCTGGCTGGCGAGCTCATGCAGGATGACCCGGGCAAAGCCACTGCTGATGACGTTCTGCAGCTCCGACTGCTGATTGACCGTATAGCGGCGCTGGAGCGGGCGGCTGAAGCCACCGTCTCGCTGTTGCTCGACGGCAAGGAAAACCGTGATAGCCATGCCTGGCGGGACGAACCGGGCTGGTTGGAACTGTTCGGTCAGGGTCAGGATGGGCGTCAGCAGCCCACCGGTTTGCGGGTTGGCTGGCCACAAGGAGAGGTCCTTGAGCAAAGGCGCACCGCCGATCTGGCCGAAGCCGCGATCTTGTTGGGACAACACGATTTTCTTCATGGCTAGTAACACCCTTTGCTTTTTGCGAACGACTTGGCGTAACGCCGGGCCGTTCTGAGTTGTTGGATTGTGACATCTCCCTGGCTGACCAGCGATTGGTAGATAGCCTTGGACATCAAACGGATCTCAAGCTTACCGCTCTTGAGCATCTGGTTAGGCTTGAGGCCCATTGCCTTGCGCAACCGGTTCTCTGCGGCATGCACTTGGTCATGGTGCTTAGGCGTCAGGGCAATCGAAGGGTTGCCACGCATCCTGCGGTTTTTCGGTGCAATACCGGTGTCCTGCAAGAACTTGTTACGCAGAATCTCATGAGCTTCAAGGCCATCGCCCCGGTGCGCCTTGGCACCATAGCCCGCGGTCTCGCCTTCCTTCAACAGACCCCATGGGTCGATCCAGGTAAACGGGTTGGGCGCATACTCGTAGAGGTTCAAACCACCGGCCAAACCGATCGGGTCTGGCTGGGTAAAACGGCCTATATCCGGGTCGTAGAAGCGGAACAGGTTGTAGTGCAGGCCGATTTCGCGGTCCAGATACTGGCCCTGAAAGCGCAGGTTCTGTTCTTCCGGCAGGCGGGGGGCGCGCTGTTCATCCCAACTTGCGCCCCAGGTCAGGTAGCGCGCCGACCACACGACCTCGCCGGTGTCATCGGTCAACTGCTCCGGCAGGCCGTTGATGTCATTGTGGTAATGCAGCACTTGCTGGTGAGCGCCCAGGCCATCCACCCGGGCCAGCGGTTCGTGGCCATCGTCTTCATACAGGTACAACGCCTGCCGGCCATTGTGCTGCTCACCTAGCAGGCGCAGGCCACTCCAGTTGAAGCGGGTGCGGCCGACCACCTGGCCGTCGAGCGTCGATTCGATCTTCTCCGTGCGCCGGCCCATCGGGTCGTAGCGCATGTCGATGATGCGCTCCCGCCCGGCTTGCAGGTTGCGTACCTGGACCAGCCGGTGCTCGGCGTCATAGCGAAAAAGCTGCGTGCCGCGTCGGCGGCTGCGCTTTTCCACCAGGCGACCGAAGCCATCGTAGCGATAGCGCTTGTCCTCGAAGGTGAGCACACGGTTGTGCCGGACCAGCCCGGCACTGGCCGCCACCGGGTCGAGCAGGTTGCCAGCCGGGTCGTAGCGGAACGCTTCGCGCTGGCCGGTCGGGCTGTCCTGACGGCCCAGGACATAGCCGCAGCCATCGTGCTGAAAAGCCTGTAAATACCCGTTGCCCGGGTGTTGCACCTCGCGTACGGCCAGTTGGTCGGCTGCGTCGAACTGATAACGCTGCTGGTCTGGCGCCGGCAGCCGGCTGGGTTGTGCTGTCGGGCGGCGGAGCAAGGTGCGCAGGCGCCCGCCACGGTCGTATTGGCGTTGGATCGCCAGGTTGCCCTGCAGTCGCAGTGTTTCCCGGTGAACACGGTCACGCTCGAAATCGCACACCACCTTGCCATCGAGGTTGACCTGGTGCAGGTGCCCGCTGCCGTAGTACAGGCGGTTGATCCAGCGGCCGTCGGGCACCCGCGTGCGGGTGACATTGCCGAGCGGGTCGTACTGGTACTGCACGCTGCCCTGCGCGCTGTGTTCTTCGAGCAACTGGCCCAGTGCATCGAAAGCGAAGCCCAGTTCCTCGACCTGGCCATCCACAGTGGTACGACGTATCGCAACCACGTTGTCCAGTGGGTCGTTGCAGTAGTCGGTGCGTCCCTCATCGGTATGACGGGTCAGCAGGCGACGGCCTGCGTCATACGCCATGCGGTGAATGATGGGCGCCTCCTCGCTGCCTGGCGCAGGTAGGAAGGTGACCTGTACAAGGTTGTCCAGCGGGTCGTACTGGTAGCGCCTCAGGCCACCGTCCAGATCGCGCTCGGCAATCAGCCGGTCGCCTGCATCCCATTCGAAACCGTAGGCCTCGCCATTTTCGTTGTACAGCGCGAGCAGGCGCCCATAGTCGTCATGGTGGTAGCGTACCTGCCGGCCGAGCGCATCAATGCGCAGCTCCAGCTGGCCACGGCGGTTACGCCGGTATTGGGTAACGTGACCTGCCGTGTCGATGTGCTGGGCCAACAGGCCGCTGGCATCGAGGGCAAACGCTTCGCTGCGGCCATCGGGCAAGGTCACGCTGCGCAAGCGACCTTTGTCGTCATGCTGGTAGTCGGTGCGCTCGCCCTGGGCGTCGGTAATCGATTGCAGGTGGCCCAAGGGGTCGTAGGCGAGGCGGGTCAGGTAGCCGGAGCAGTCCCGCTGTTCGACCACCAGGCCCCGTTCGTTCCAGCGCAGGTGACGGCTGGAACCGTTGGCATCGACGATTTCGACTGGGTTGCCCTGGCTGTCATGGCGATAGCGGGTGTGCTGGCCCAACGGGTCGGTCTGGCGCGTGCAATTGCCGCGTTGGTCATAGGTGAAGGTCCAACGCTGCCCTGCCGAGTCTGTCTGGCAGCGAGGCAGCGACCAATGCTCAAGCCACTCGGTCGACTCGCTACGCCCCAGCGGGTCGACGGTCTCGGCAAGGTTGCCCGACTCATCGTAGAAGAACTGCCAGCGTCCATCCATGGGGTCGCTGGCCGCAAGCAACTGGCGCTCGTCATTCCATTCGAAGCGCCAGGTCCGCTCAAGGGCATCGGTATAGGTGGTGATCTGGTACTGCTGGTTCCAGTGGCGCACGGCAATGCGCCCCAGACTGTCGGTCACCCGGGTGATGCCTGCGGTCACGTCGTATTCGAAGGCGTAGGTGTCGCCACCGTTGGTCCAATGCCGCACCACCCGCCAACCGTCCTCGTGCTGCGCCCATTCGTAGAAACAGCACAGGCCGCCGCCGGTACGGTGTTCGATCATGCGTCGGGCGGCGTCATAGGCGAAACTGCGCAACGGCTGGCCTGTGCCATCCAACACCTGCGCGAGGTCGCCATTGGCGTCATGGCCATAGCTGGCCAGGCGTTGCGATTCGCCGCTCGCCGCGTGGAAGTCGATGTGGCTCACCCGTTGCGGCCATTGTTCGCTGTAGCCCAGGCTGACACGCACCTGGTCGAAGGTGTCGCGCAACTGGCAAAGGCGGCCCTGGTTGTCGTAGTCCAGATAGATCCGGTTGTCGTTGCGATCACCGATCTGGCTCAGGCGCAGTCGATCGGGGCGCCCCGGGGTCGGCTGGAACAGCCGATACTCGCCTTCGCGGCTTTCGGTCAGCAGTTCGCCGTTGTGCGCCCGGCGTACGCTCAGCCCTTCACCGACGCTGAACACCGCATCACCCAAGGTAATGATGCCCATGTCCACCCGGCGTGCCTGCTCGTCGATCAGCACCAGGTGATCGTCTGCACCAACCTGTACCGAAACTTCGTAGGGCACGCTCCAGCCCGCGCCGAACAGGCCGTCGACCCGCTCGTCATGGCTGTTGTAGAAGCGTTGCCAGGCGATTGGCAGGGTTGCCTGCACGGTGAAGTCGAGGTCTTCATCGCCACACAGGACCTTGCCGCCGGTAGCCGCATGTACCGGGTTGGGCGAACCGGCCATGGCCTGGGTCAGGGCGCCGGTCACCTGGCCGGTAACGACGCTGCTCACGCCGCCCACCAACATGCAGCCGAACTTGCTGTAGAACTTGCCGCCACGCCCGCGCAGCAGCATCAATGCGGTCACTGCCAGGCCGATGCCCGGCGTCTTGCCGCTGCGAATCTCGCGCACCACGATCGGCTCGCCGCCGATGCGCACGTTGTTCGACACCAGGCCGCCATCGACGATCACCGCTTCGCAGGTGCTGCGGTCACCGCTGCGGCAGGCCGGGTGGCCATTGATCAGCACCTTGCTGGACCCCTCGGCCAGGTACTGCGGTGGCATCGGCGGGTGCTTGCTGCAAAGTACCTTGTCGTCCGGTGCCGGCAAGGTATTGGCGGCGGGCGTGGCCACGGTCGGCCGCCACATTTGCGAGAAAAAGCCCTTGGCCATGTCGAGGAAGGTTTCTTCCTTCGCCTCGCCAGCCTCGGCCCCGGCCTGCGCCAACGGTGCCGGCGGGCCGGTGACGACGCCGGCAGCACGTGCCGCGCGCTTGCCGTTGGTGCGAGTGTTCGACGAGCCACTGATGATGTTGGCCTGCACCGACGGCGGGAACAGGAAATTGCCGATGCCCTCGCATAATCGGCTAAGGCCTGTATCGGCGCCGGTCTTGGCCATGACCACACCGACCACCAGGCCGACCACCGCGCCCAGCACGAAGCAGCCCAGGCCGCCGGTGGCCACGGTCAGGCCGAATGCCGCCGCCACTGCGGCAGTGGCCAGGGCGCCGATGGCCACCGTGGCGGCGATTTCCAGCACACCCCCGACGATGTCGGCCAGCATCGAGGTGTGCATCAGCGCGTCGCCTTCGCGGGCGGCCCACAGTGCGTCGGACATGGTGCGCGATCAGCCCAGGCTGTCGAAGTCGAGCGACTGCTTGATGCTTGCCCAGTGCGCCGCTTCGGCCGCGCCCAGCGGGCTGGCCTTGACGTAGCTCAGGGCAAACATCTTGCGCGTGCCAGGCAGCACCAGGGCCAGCTGGTACTGATAGACCTTCTCCTGGCCCTTGCTGAACTGGCTGGTCAGCTCGATGGCGGCGATCGCCTGCCCGGCGCCTACCTGCACCGCCTGGGCGGGCTGCATGCGCAGGTCCTTGACCTGCTGCTGCAGGCGCTGCAACTGGCCATCGAAATTGCTCTGCAAGGTCTCGCCTTCGGCCAGCAGGCTGCGGCTGATGATCAGCGAGGTGGCCAGTGCCTCGAAACGCAGGATGTTGATACTGCTGTCCTGCACGGCGGCATCGGGCAGGGCCAGGCGGAATTCGTTGACGCGATAACTCATGACAGGTCTCGTTACTGGTCGGAGCCGGAGAAGATCGCCTTCACCGAGTCGTCGATGGTCTTTTTCACACCCTGGTTGTCGGGCGCGGTCTGCGCACCACTGCCGACGTTCAAGTCGAGGGTGCCGTCGGTATTGATCTCGCCGTTCTGCCTGGCATGGAAGCTGAACTGCTCGCAGCTGATATTGATCTGGCCGCTGGCGTTGAGCTCGATCACGCTCTTGCCGCACACCAGGCGCAGGTTTTCTCCCACTTCGATCAGGTAGCTGGTGCTGACGCTATCGGTCTTGCTGGCGCCGACCAGCAACATGTCGTCACGGCGCACGGCGCGGATGCGGTCCTGGCCGATGGTGATGGTTTCCAGCATGCCCACCGTCTGGGTACGGTTGATGCCGACCGCCAGCGTCTCGCTCTGCTCGACCACGGTGTCCATGTTGCGCTCGGCATGCACGTAGATCTGCTCGGCGCCCTTTTTGTCTTCCATGCGGATTTCATTGAAATTGGCCGGGCTGCCGCCTTTGCTCGAGCGGCTCTTCATGCCGCTTTGCGTAGCATTGGCGGGCAAGTCGTAGGGCACGCTCTGTTCGGCGTTGTAGACGCGGCCAGTGATGATGGGCCGGTCGGGGTCGCCTTCGAGGAAGCTGACGATCACCTCCTGGCCGATGCGCGGGATCTGCATCGAGCCCCAGTTCTTGCCGGCCCAGGCCTGCGATACGCGGATCCAGCAGGAGCTGTTCTCGTTGGACTGGTCGTGGCGGTCCCAGTGGAAGTGCACCTTCACCCGGCCATATTGGTCGGTCCAGATTTCCTCGCCAGCGGGCCCGACCACCACGGCGGTTTGCGGGCCCTTGACGATCGGCCGCACGGTGCTGCCCTGCGGGCGGAAGCTCTGCTGTGCGTCGATGCAGCTGAGGTTGCTTTCGAATTGCGCTGCGCTGCTGCCGGTGCCGCTTTCCAGGCGCTCCTGATGCACGTAGTAGCGTGCGCCGACGATCAGGTACTCGCGGTTCTGGTCCTGGCGGGTGAACCCGCTGAGGCTGAACAGGTGGCCACTGCCCAGGCCGCGGGCGTTGCCGCGCAGCTCGACCCGCTCGTGCAGGCTCTGCAGCGACTCCAGGCGAGTACGCGCGTAGTGTTCGCCATCCTGGCTCTGCTGGTAGGCGCCGGGGTAGTCGTACAGTGGGTAGTCACCGGCCTGGTGCGGGCGTGGCATGGCCGAGCGCACGTCGATGCGCGCGCTGGGGCGCTGGAAGTCGTAGTCGTTGAGCTCCAGGGAACCGGGCTGGACTTCCTGTGCCAGGTGCCAGTCGTTGATGTGGTCACGCTCGCGGTGCTGCCCGTCCGGCGGGTAGAAGGGCACGCTTTCGTAGCCAGGCACCTGCGGGTGCGCGCCATAGGCGTCGGCCAGCACCAGCACGTGGCGCTGCGCTTCGTGGCGGAAGAAGTAGTAGATGCCTTCCTCTTCCATCAACCGGCTGACGAAGTCGAAGCTGGTCTCGCGGTACTGCACGCAGTATTCGCGTTCGCGGTAGCTGCGGCTCAGGGCATCCTCGAAGTCGGAAAAGCCCAGGTCGCGAAACACCTGCTTGATGATCTGTGGCGCGCTCAGGTGCTGGAAGATACGGCAGTCGCTGGTGCGGGTCAGCAGCCACAGCCACGGGCGCAGGGTGACCCGGTAGCTGGCGAACTGGCCCTGGTCCACCGACTGGCTGCAGCGGGCGACGATGCCATGGAAGTAACGTGACGTGCCGAGGCCCTGCTGCACGCTCAGGCTCATCGGCTTGCCCAGCAGGGCATTGAGGTCGATGGCCGGGTCGTCGCTGGTCAGCTGCAGCTCATAGTCGAACAGGCGGCCGAGCTCGTCGCTGCCACCCATTTCGGCCAGGATCAGCTTGTCCGGCCCCAACGGGCTGTTGATCTGCGCCAGGCGCGTGAACTGCGTGAACAGCATGGTCCGTCCTGTCAGTCGGCTGCGCCGAAGTCATAGTGCAAGTCGTTGTCGCGGCGGCTGATGCGTACGCTCGCCAGCGGCTTGCCTTCGAGCATGCGGGTGAGGAACTCGCGGCTCATGTCCGGCAGCAGGCCGTTGGTGAGGATGGCGTCGATCATGCGGCCACCGCTTTCGGTTTCGGTACAGCGCGAGACGATCAGCTCCACCACCCCTTCGTCGTAGGCGAAGCCGACCTTGTGCGTGCCTTCCACGCGCTTGCGGATGCGCTCCAGTTGCAGGCGGGTGATGGCCTTGAGCATGGCGTCGCTGAGCGGGTAGTAGGGGATGGTCACCAGGCGGCCGAGCAGCGCCGGCGGGAAGATTTCCAGCAGCGGCTTGCGCAGCTGGCTGGCCACCGCGTCCGGGTCGGGCAGGGCCTGTGGGTCGCTGCAAGTGCGTGCAATGAGCTCGGTACCGGCGTTGGTGGTGAGCAGAATCAGCGTGTTGCGGAAATCGATCTGGCGGCCTTCGCCGTCCTCCATCACGCCCTTGTCGAACACCTGGAAGAAGATCTCGTGCACGTCCGGGTGGGCCTTTTCCACCTCGTCCAACAGCACCACGCTGTACGGCCGGCGGCGCACGGCCTCGGTCAGCACGCCGCCTTCGCCGTAGCCGACGTAGCCAGGTGGGGCGCCCTTGAGGGTCGAGACGGTATGGGCCTCCTGGAACTCGCTCATGTTGATGGTGATCAGGTTCTGTTCACCGCCGTACAGCGCCTCGGCCAGGGCCAGTGCGGTCTCGGTCTTGCCCACGCCTGAGGTGCCGGCGAGCATGAACACGCCAATCGGCTTGTTCGGGTTGTCGAGGCCGGCGCGTGAGGTCTGGATGCGCTTGGCGATCATTTCAAGCGCGTGGTCCTGGCCAATGATGCGCCTGGCCAGCAGGCTGTCGAGGTTGAGCACGGTCTCGATCTCGTTGCGCGCCATGCGTCCCACCGGAATCCCGGTCCAGTCGGCCACCACCGAGGCGACTGCCTGGTAATCCACGGTCGGCAGGATCAACGGGCTCTCGCCTTGCAGGGCGCTCAGGCGCCGTTGCAGGTCGGCCAGCGTTTCGCGCAGTTCAGGGTTGCCTGGCACCTGCGCGTCCTGGTCGACCACCCCGGCCTGGTCGCGCAGCTGGGCGCGGGTGGCCAGCAACTGGTCGACCAAAGCTTTCTCTTCGGCCCAGCGGCTTTCCAGCGTGGCCAGGCGTTGGCGTTCTTCGGCCAGCAGGGTGTCGGCCTGGGCCTGGCGCTGCCCGGTAGGCACACCGATGGCGGCTTCACGGGCGATGATCGCCTGCTCGACCTCCAGCGCCTCGATACGCCGGCGGCTGTCGTCGACCTCGGCCGGCACCGCGTGCAGGCTGATGGCCACGCGCGCGCAGGCGGTATCGAGCAGGCTCACCGATTTGTCCGGCAGCTGGCGCGCCGGGATGTAGCGGTGCGACAGCTTGACTGCGGCTTCGAGTGCTTCGTCGAGGATCTGCACCTGGTGGTGGTGCTCCATGGTCGATGCCACCCCACGCATCATCAGCAGCGCCTTGGCTTCGCTCGGCTCGTCCACCTGCACCACCTGGAAGCGCCGGGTCAGGGCCGGGTCCTTCTCGATGTGCTTCTTGTACTCGGCCCAGGTGGTAGCCGCCACCGTGCGCAGGCTGCCACGGGCCAGTGCCGGCTTGAGCAGGTTGGCGGCATCGCCGGTGCCGGCGGCGCCACCGGCACCGACCAGGGTATGGGCTTCATCGATGAACAGGATGATCGGTTTGGGCGAGGCCTGTACATCCTCGATCACCTGGCGCAGACGCTGTTCGAACTCGCCTTTCATGCTGGCGCCGGCCTGCAGCAGGCCGACGTCCAGGCTGCGCAGCTCGACGTCCTTGAGCGCCGGCGGCACGTCGCCAGCGACGATGCGCAAGGCGAACCCTTCGACCACGGCGGTCTTGCCGACACCCGCTTCACCGGTAAGGATCGGGTTGTTTTGCCGGCGTCGCATGAGGATATCGACCAGCTGGCGGATCTCTTCGTCACGGCCGACGATAGGGTCGAGCTTGCCGCTTCGGGCCTGTTCGGTAAGGTCGACGGTAAAGCGCTTGAGTGCTTCCTGCTTGCCCATCGCCGCAGGCGCCACGGCGCCGCTGGCCTCGCCAGGCTGCGCAGCGCTGAAGCCGTCGGTGGCGGCCAGGTGGTTTTCCGGTGAGTCTCCCACGTACTCGTCGAAGCGTTCGCTCAATGCCTCGATCTTCAGCTTGGCGAACTCGTTCGACAGCCCCAGCAGGGCATGGCGCAGGCCAGGTGTCTTGAGGATGCCGACCAGCAGGTAGCCGCTGCGCACCTGGCTCTCGCCGAACATCAGGCTGCCGTATACCCAGCCGCGCTCGACGGCTTCTTCCACCTGCGAGGAAAGGTCGGTGATCGAGGTCGAACCGCGTGGCAGCCGGTCCAGTGCATCGGTCAGGTCGCGGGCCAGGCGCGCCGGCTCGATATCGAACTGGCGCACGATACGGTGCAGGTCGCTGTCCTGCAGTTGCAGCAACTGGTGCAGCCAGTGCACCAGTTCGACATAGGGGTTGCCCCGCAGCTTGCAGAACACCGTTGCGGCCTCAATGGCCTTGTAGGCGACGCTGTTGAGTTTGCCGAACAGCGCGGCGCGGCTGATTTCACCCATGGTCCTGGTTCCTTGTATGGTGGGCGGCGGCCGGCTGGTCGGCGTAGTACCGGGCCAGCTTCAGGTCGCGTGCATCGTGCGGAGGGCGGCCGAGCCAGGTATCGAAGCCCAGGCGTTGGCCGGCATTGAGTTGCAGCGCAGGCACCTGGTCCTGCGCGAGGATCAGGTTGAGGTCCCAGTCCAGTTCCTGGCCCAGGTATTCGGCGACCCATGCCGCCAGTTCGACGAAGGCCTGTCCGCCAGGCAGCAGGGCGTGGTACTGGTCGAGGCTGAGCGGGCCGAGGCACAGCCGGAACTTGTGCTGGCGGTCCCAGGCGTAGCGGCCCAGGCACAGGTCCACGCCCAGGCGGTTGGCGCGCACGCCGAGCTGGCTGCGTTCGGGCAGCTCAAGCCACTGGCCGACGTACTCTTCCAGTGTCACAGGCACGCCGAAATACCCGCTGAGGATGCTGCACAGGCCGTCCGGGTAGCGCGTTTGCGCGCTCAGGTGGCCGGACCAGTGCAGTTTGGCGGTGTCGGCCAGCGCGCCCTGGCCTTGCAGTTCGGGTTGGCCACGGCCACTGAGCGCCGCCAGGCGCGCGGCCCAGTAGTCATCACCCGGGCGATCGTGGCTGACGGTCGGTCGGGCTTCGGCCCAGGCACGGTAGAACAGGCTCAGCAGGCGGTGATGGAAGACGTCGAGGAACGCCTTGCTGGTCGAATCGGCATGGTTGCGCTGGCGCTCGCGCATGTATTCGGTCAGGTGCAGTGGCAGCGGCCCGTTGGGGCCTCCGAGGCCGAAGAAAAACTGCTCCAGGCGCGCCGGCTGGTTGCCGTCGGCGCTGACCGATGCCAGGGTCGACGGTGCGAACCCGCAGTCCAGGCGCTGGCCCAGGCGCACAGGCTCGTCGGCCAGGCGCTGGGAATGACCGAAGCGTGGCAGCTCGGGGTATTGCGCTTCGAGGCGGCGCAGCGCCTGGAAGAAGTCGTACGCCCAAGGCTCGTCCTGCATGGCCTGCAAGGTGTTCATAAGGTTGGCCTGCGCCCCGGTTTGGCCGACCAGCGCATGATCTCGCCGCGTTCGCTGGTGCGCAGTACCGTTTCGGTGAAGCTGTTGATCGACACATAGCGGGTCAGGAAACGCTCGAACACCGCGCCGAGCAGGAACACGCCGGTCCCGCGGAAGGCGTTTTCGTCGAAGGTCAGGGTGATCTCCAGGCCACGCCCGAAAACGATCGGCCCGGGCATCGGCAGGCGTCGGGTGCAGGGCTTGCTGCTGACGTCGCGCAGGCCGTCGATCTGCAGGTTCAGGGCGCTGTCCTGCGGGTCGCCATACAGGCGCAACAATTCGCGCAGGGCGGCGGCGCCCTGGCCGTGCTCGGCCAGCGACAGGTAGTTCAGCGACAGCTGGCTGATCAGGCGCCAGGCGCGGTTGTCATGGGCATGGCTGGCCTTGGGCCGGCTCGGGCCGGCCAGGCAACGCACGCCGGCAACCGGTGCGCTGTCGGCCAGGCTGAAGTCGCTGCGCCCGTCGCCAACACTCATGAACAGTGGCAGGTCGCGGTTGCTGCACAGGGCGCTGATACCCAGCTGGCGCAGGTCGTGACGGTAGGGTGCCTGCTGGCCGTCGACCAGGCTGATGAACGTTTCGCTGCCCATGTAGCTGGAGCGGGTGCCATTGCGTCGCTGGTCGCTGGACAGCACCCGCGGCTCCCGGCGCACGATGTAGTAGGCCTGGTCGCGGCCGTAGCGCGACGGGTCGCGCACCGCGTAGAACGGCAGGAATTCCTGATCCGGCCCGGTGCCGTGGCCGGTGACCCGCTGCAGGGAATGGATCTCGAAATCGGTGGGCCTGGTGCGGTCGGCGATCACGTGGTGCTCATGCACCCGATCGGAAAGGTGCAGGCGGTCGACCCGGCGCGGGAACAGGTTGATCGCCGGGGTGCAGAACGGCACGAACTGGCTCGCGCCGACGCTGCTCTCCAGGCTCTGGTCGAAGCGTTCGAACAATACCAGCACTTCCAGCGTCTGGCCGGTGCAGCGCTGTACGGCCTGCTCCAGCCCGGCAAAATCGACGAACAGGAAGCGCTGCGGCAGGGCGAAGTACTCCTGCAACAGGCGGTAGCCCTGGAAGGCCTGGGGCACCACCGGCAACGCCGCTTCACGGTCATCGAAGCCACACGGGCGCAGGGCCTGTTCGACCGGAATACGTTCCACCCAATCAGCGCCGGGTTGGCGCACGAACACCGCACAGGCGCTGCCCAGCAGTTGCTCGTAGAGGCGGAACGGGGTTTCGTCGGCACCGTTGAGGTACAGCGGCAGATGGCTGAGCGGCAAGCTGGCGAACGGCACCTCGGCGCCACTGCGCAGGGTCAGGCGCAGGCCGGCGCGGGCCTGCGGCACGCTGCTGGCCAGGCGCCCGAGCACCGCGCCGGGGTTGCCGAAGTACTCGGCGCGGGCTACCTGCAAGGGCCAGAGGGTGACGTCCTGGGTGCTGCGGAACTCGCACGGGGTTTGCGAGTTGCGCCCCAGGTTGGCGCGCAGCACGCTGTCACGCGGCAGGCGGAACCCGGCGGCCAGTGAACCCTCGTCGGGGTCGGTCTGCAGTTGCACCACGGTCATCGACGGGGTCGGCGCCAGGTAGTGCGGGTAGGCGATCTCCAGCAGGTTGTGGGTGAAGGTCGGGTACTCGGCATCCAGCTTCAGTTGCACCCGCGCGGTGAGGTAGGCGAAGCCTTCGAGCAGGCGCTCGACATAGGGGTCGGCACACTCGATCCCGGACAGCGTCAGGCGCCCGGCGATCTTCGGGTATTCCCGGGCGAACTCCGCCGCACTTTCGCGGATGTGCTGCAGCTCCTGGTTGTACAGCTCGAGCAGGCGCGGGTTCATGCACGCCTCCGGCGTTCGGCAGGGGCCACGCGCACATGGCCGGACTCAAGGTCCACCTCGGTCTGCAGCAGCAACGGCAAGGCCGCCGGCTGGGCCCACAGGTCACCTTCGATTTCGAAACTCAGGGCGTTGGCATTCATCTCGCCGGGTGCGGCCTGGGCACGCACCTTCAGGGTATGGGCGAGGATGCGTGGCTCGTAGGTAGCGATGGCCTGGTGGATGATGCGCTCCAGGGCGGCCAGGTCGATGTTCGAGGCGCTGTTGCCGGCCAGGGCCGGCAGGCCGTAGTTGATCACCGAAGCCCCGGCCGGGGTGCCCAGGGTCGCGGCGCTGTCGAGCAGCGAAGTGGTGTTGAGCAACCAGGCGAGGTCGCGCAGTACCGAGGCCTTGAGCTGGTGCAGACTGAGCACGCGCTTGTCCGGCGCTTCCTGCGGGTTGCCCGGGTCGTCGTCGGTCAGGCGGTCCAGCAGCGAGGGCTGCAGACGGTCGCGGGCGGCGATTTCGGCTACCACTCGAACAGCCCCACGAAGTTCTTCTGGTCTACAGGGCCGTTCGAGCAGCTGGCGCCACGTGCCAGGATGGAAGGCTCCAGTCGCTCGCCCAGCTGGCGAACAGCCTGGTACTGGCTTTCGCAACGGCCGGGTTGTGACGGGTCTGGCTGCACATGGCTGACAATGATGATCTGCGCGTCATTGAACTGCTCCACGCGAGGCTTGCCGCCATCTCGCTCCGGGCTGAGCTGGCAGGGCCAGGGCATCTCCAACTGCAACAGCGAGGCATCGGCCTTGCGCAGCGCGCAGCGGCCTTCGTGGTTCACCAGCACGAGTTTTTTCCCGGCAAGGCTGACCTCAGGCGCCGCGTTCGACGACGGAGCGGGGGGCTGTGCACAGGCATTCAGAGCGAACGCGACCAGCAGGGCCGGCATGGCTTTGGGTGCACGTTTCATTTCAGCTCCCAGAACCAGACGGCCTTGGAACGATGGGCCTGGTCGGCGAAATAGCCCGTGACCCGGCCTCTGTCCCACAAATCGATGTGATCGCCGGTACGGTTTTCGAATGCCTGCCCGGCACGGGCGAAGCAGTCCTTGAAGAAGATGATGCCGCGCTTTTCGCCGAGCTTGAGGCGGTCGCTTGCGCTGCCGCTCAGTTGCAGCGGGGCGCCAAGATGGTGCTTCCACAGCCAGTTGGCCAGCGATTCGGCACCCCGGGCATGGCCATGGGCACAACGTGGTTCGCTGTAGGTACCGGCGTTTACCTTGATGGTGTGCTCGCCGTTGAGCGCGATACTCATGCGGATGGCGCACTGGTTGTCCCAGCCGCCGTCGCAAGGCGAGGAGTCGGTCGGGTAGGCATTCCAGAGGTTGATGAAAGAAGGCTTGGCCATGGGGTTCACCGTGAGCGGGTGAGGTGGGGGAAGGCGCCCGCGCCAGCCAAGGCGGCGCGGGCGCGGTCGGTCAGATCTTGACGTTGGAACGGATGTTCCAGCCGTACTTGATCGGGCCGCCTTCCTTGGTGCCGTCGGCTTTCTGCGGCTGATAGTCGACGGTGACCTTGGCGAAGTTCAGGGTCACGTGCTCCGTCAGGCGGTCGTCGCTGCCCGAGCCACCAGTGCTCAGCGAGCTGATGATGACTTCTTCAAGGTTGATGATCAGGTACTCGACCTGGCTCTCGCCCCCGGCCTTGCGCACGGTCAGCTTGACCTTGTCGATGTGCTTGCCGCTGGAGCAGTGGGCCATCAGGTTGGGGCTGGCCTTGTCGATATACTTGGTGATCGACAGGTCCTGGATGTTGACCTTGCCCGAGCCGCCGCCGCTGCCCATGTGCATGTTGCCGGACTGGGACATGCCCCAGCTCCAGTTGAGCACGTCGATTTCGTCCTTGTGGGCCTTGTCGTGGGACTCGCCCTTGATGTCGCCGATCTTGATGAAAATGTCTACAGCCATGGTGTCCTCGGTATTACGCGTCAGGTTGGCGGTTTGGTGCAGTTGGGGCTGTCAGGCAGCCCCCGGGGCTGTCAGGCCCCTTTGGCCGAAGGCAGCTTCGATACCAGGCGCAGCGACACGGTCAGCCCTTCTAGCTGGTAGTGCGGGCGCAGGTAGAAGCGCGAGTTGTAGTAACCCGGGTTGCCTTCGACGTCCTCGACCACAACCTCGGCGGCTGCCAGCGGGTGCTGGGCCTTGGTGGTCTCGGTGGAGTGCGCCGGGTCGCCGTCGACGTAGTTGAGGATCCAGTCCTGCAGCCAGCGCTGCATCTCGTCCTTCTCCTTGAACGAGCCGATCTTGTCGCGAACGATGCACTTGAGGTAGTGAGCGAAGCGGCAGGTGGCGAACAGGTACGGCAGGCGCGCGGCCAGGTTGGCGTTGGCGGTGGCGTCCGGGTCGTCATACTCGGCCGGCTTCTGCAGCGACTGGGCACCAATGAAGGCAGCGAAGTCGGTGTTCTTCTTGTGCAACAGCGGCATGAACCCGTTCTTGGCCAGCTCCGCTTCGCGGCGGTCGGAAATGGCGATTTCGGTCGGGCACTTCATGTCCACGCCACCGTCGTCGGTGGGGAAGGTGTGCGCCGGCAGGCCCTGCACTTCGCCACCCGACTCCACGCCACGAATGCGCGAGCACCAGCCGTAGTACTTGAACGAGCGGTTGATGTTCACGGCCATGGCATAGGCGGCGTTGGCCCAGGTGTACTTGCTGCTGTCGGCGCCGTCGGTGTCTTCTTCGAAGGCAAATGCCTCGACCGGGTCGGTTTTGGCGCCATAAGGCAGACGCGCCAGGAAGCGCGGCATGGTCAGGCCGATGTAGCGGGAGTCTTCGGACTCACGCAGCGAGCGCCAGCTGGCGTATTCCGGGGTGGTGAAGATCTTGGTCAGGTCGCGCGGGTTGCTCAGCTCCTGCCAGGAGCCCATGCCCATCACGGTCGGCGATGCGGCGGCAATGAACGGCGCGTGCATCGAGGCGCAGACCTTCGACATTTCGCCCAGCAGCTCGACGTCGGGTGGCGACTGGTCGAAGTAGTAGTCGCCGACCAGGCAGCCATAAGGTTCGCCGCCGAACTGGCCGTACTCTTCCTCGTACAGCTTCTTGAACACCGGGCTCTGGTCCCAGGCAGTGCCCTTGAATTTCTTCAAGGTCTTGTGCAGCTCGGTCTTCGAGACGTTGAGCACGCGGATCTTCAGCTGCTCGTCGCTCTCGGTGTTGTTGACCAGGTAGTGCAGGCCACGCCAGGCGCTTTCCAGCTGCTGGAAGTCGTTGTGATGGATGATCTGGTTGACCTGTGCTGTCAGCTTGGCGTCGATGGCGGCAATGATCTGCTCGATCGAGCCAATGGCATCGTTGGACACCAGGCTGGTCTGCGCCAGGGCCTGCTCGGCCAAGGTACGCACGGCGCTTTCGACCGCTTCCTTGGCACGTTCGGTCTTGGGCTTGAATTCCTGCAGCAGCAGGGCGGCGAACTCGCTCGGGTCCTGGGTGGCAGCTCCCGGCTGGGCCTGGGCGTCGCGCAATGGATCGTTCATGGGCTGTCTCCTCAGGCCTTGGGCTCGTTGTCGACGGGTTTCGGTGCGCTGGCCAGGGCTTGCAGCAGGGCCGGGTCCTTGATGGCCTTGAGGATGATGTCCTCGGCACCGGTCTTGCCGTCCATGTAGGTCAGCAGGTTGGCCAATTGGGTGCGGGCCTCGAGCAGCTGGTTGAGGGCGTCGACCTTGCGCGCCACGGCGGCCGGGCTGAAGTCGTCCATGCTCTCGAAGGTGATGTCCAGGCTCAGGTTGCCTTCGCCGGTCAGTTCGTTGGGCACGTTGAAGGCCACGCGTGGCTTCATCGCCTTCAGGCGCGAGTCGAAGTTGTCTACGTCGATTTCCAGGAACTTGCGCTCGGCCACCGCTGGCAGCGGCTCGGCCGGCTTGCCGGCAAGGTCCGACAGCACGCCCATGACGAACGGCAATTGGACTTTCTTTTCGGCGCCGTAGAGCTCGACGTCATATTCGATCTGCACCCGCGGCGCACGGTTGCGCGCGATGAATTTCTGGGAGCTGTCTTTCGCCACGTTGTTCCTCCTGGTCGCCGGTACGGCGGCGCTGTTCGTTGCGGGCGTCGGTGTTGATGCGGGCCGAGGACGTCAGTTGTCCTCGGGGCCGCGCAGGTTCTCGAATTGCGACCAGCCATCGGGGATCAGGTCGCGCACAATGGTTGCGAAATCGGCATGGACCAGCTTCTTCGCCCGGTGCAGCAGTACCGGCAACGGGCTTGATGGTTCGTGGCGGGCGTAGTACTGCAGCAGGCGGTCAAGGCTCTGCTGCACGTCTTCGCGGCTGTTGACTTCACCAGGGCGGGCAGCCGGCCGTGTGCCCGGGGCGGCACTGGCGATCGCCTGCTGCTCGTCATCGCGCTCGGCAGCCGGCGTGTCACCGGCTTGCGGGGCTGGGCCCGCCCCGTCGGGGCAGTAGTCAGCCAGTACCTGCTGCACCTGGCGCAGCGGCTGGCGCAAGGCTGACAAATCGATACCGCTGGCCGACCCGACCTGGTCGTTGACCCGGCTCTCGATGGCGTCCACCGCCTCGCGGGCCAGCCGCAGCGCCTCTTGGCATTGCTGCAGCTGGTCGGCGTCGGCGTCACGCAGGGCGGCGGCCAGTTCCTCGGCGCTGAGCTGTTCGCTGGCGAAATGCTGCACGCCTGCGGCGTGCAGTGCCGCGCGCAGGGTGACCGGGCCAAAGGCACGGGAGCGCACCAGCACGGCGTCACGCAGCAGCGCGATGTTGGTGTCGCAGGCCAGGCCGGCCAGGGCGTTGACCCGTACCGTAGGGTCGTTGTCGTCGGCGGCGTCCAGTTGTGGGTGCAGGTGCAGCCAGTACTCGCCGAGCAGATCGCGGATCAGTTCCAGGCTGGCGGCAAGCCCTGGGAGGCCGTGCAGGGCCAGGTTGGCCTGAAGCAGGAAATGGGTGATGCGCAGGTCCTTGCTGCGTTGCAGCAGGTTCGTGCTTGCCTGCTCGATATCGCGCCACTGTGGTGGCTCGGCAGGCTGGACGGCGTCGCCCATGACGCGCTCGGGGCGGCCCTGGGCGTCACGCTCCAGTTGCAGAAACTCGGCGTCATATTCGAGGTCATCGCCGCAGGGAAAGTCAGCGGAAACAGCGGCGAGCAGCGGCGATGCGTTCACCAGAATTCGATCTCCATATCGGCCCTTGGTGAGGGCGTGTTGTTGTGCGAAGTTGCAAGTGTGAACTGGCGCACAAACTTTCCAAAGAGTGCCGGGGTGATATCATGGTGATATTATTTTGGCACTTCGAAGTTGCGCATTTATGGTTTATTTATTCGCGAGTGTCAAGGTAAGCTACGCGCCCCCGGGTGCCAGCTGTGAATTTGTTGGCAGTTACCGAGCACCACTCGTCCGATTCCATTCGGTTAGCCTCGGCATTAGCGTTGAATAGCCGTCGTACGTTCGGTTGTGTGCACGAAGCCCCCGTAAATCAAGGGGTTCAGCTGTATTTGAGTGGCTGTGGAAAAACAACTCAAATGGATGGGTCGATGTTTTAAATGGATGCATGGAGGCGTGATGGCACTTTGCCTAACTATCACTAGTTACCACAAGATTACTCCCGGGCAATGCCCGGAGATGCGGCTGGAAACCGGTGCCATCACGCTTGGCCGTGCGGCGGACAATGACTGGGTACTTCCTGACCCCGAGCGGTTGGTATCGGCCCGGCATTGTGTGATCCAGTTCAAGGAAGGGCGATATTTTTTGACCGATGACAGTACGAACGGTGTGGAATTAGTTCGTGCCGGTATTCGCTTGCGTCGCGGTAACAGTGAGCAGTTGCTGGATGGCGAAGTTATCCGTATTGGGGAATACGAGATACAGGCGCGCATCGAGGCGAACCTGCCTGGCGCCCTGGAGGGCGAACCCCAGGTACACAGTTTCGAGGCGCTGATGGCCAACCAGGTGGCGGCCCCGGCCGTTCCCGCCCCGCCGATTTCCGGTGCGCCGGCTGCGTTCCTGCAAGGTGCGTCGAACCACGACACGCTGCCTGACCTGTTCGACTTCCTCGGCCCCTCGAGCGTGCCGCCGGTCAGCCAGCCCGACCATGTGCCGGCTCAGCAGCACGACTTCCGCCCGCCAACCCCGGTGGTGGCGCCTGCCCCGGCCGCCGAACCGGCTGCGCCGGGGATGATCCCGGAAGACTGGAACCTGTTCGGCTCGGCACCGGCACCGGCACAGACCCCGGCCCCGACTGCGCCGCCTGCGCCAGCCGTTCCGGCAGCGCCTGTACAGCCTGCTGCAGGCGCACCAGTCGCCGCACCTGCGCCAGCCGCAAGCAGCGATGCGTTGCTGCAGGCGTTCCTGCGCGGCGCCGGTATCGAGCACCTGCGCATCGACGCTGCCGACGCCGCCGCGCAAATGGAGGCCATCGGCCAGAGCTACCGCTTGATGGTGGAGGGCCTGATCGACGTGTTGCGTGCACGCAGCAGCCTGAAGGGCGAGTTCCGCATGCAGCAGACCACCATCGCCCCGGTGCAGAACAACCCGCTGAAGTTCGCCCCCAATGCTGACGAGGCGTTGCTGCTGTTGCTGCGTCACGGTAACCAGGCGTTCATGGCGCCGGACCAGGCCGTGCGCGAAAGCTTCGATGATGTGCGCGCCCACCAGCTGGCGGTGATGGCGGGCGTGCAGGCCGCAATCAAGCACCTGCTCGCGTGTTTCCAGCCGGCGCGCCTGGAGCAGCGCCTGGCACCTGCGGCGGGGCTGGCCAAGTTGTTCGGTGGCTCGCGCCAGGCCCACTGCTGGCAGCAGTTCACCGAGCTTTACGGGCAAATCTCCCGTGAAGCCGAAGACGATTTCCAGGAACTGTTCGGCCGCGAATTCAGCCGCGCCTACGAAGCCCATAGCAGCCGTTTGCAACGTAGTTGAGCGCACCCAGGAAGACCACGGTACGTCAAGAGGACAAGGATGAAAGCAATACGACTGGTCGCAGCCCTGAGCCTGGTGCTGCTGGCTGCCTGCAGCAAGGACACGCCGGTTGCCCCCGCTGCCGACAGTGCACCGGACAGCGCAGCCGTGACCCTGTATTTCAGTGCCGCCGAGGGGCTGAACCCGGGCCCTGGCGGCACGCCTGCGCCGGTACGGGTGCGCCTGTACGAGCTGAAGAACAGCGCCGCATTTGCCCGCGCCGACTACTTCGCCCTGGCCGAACGCGCCCAGGCCACCCTCGGCGCCGACCTGATCGACCAGGACGAAGTGCTGTTGCAGCCCGGCGGGCAGTTGCGCCTGGAACGTCCGCTCGACCCTGCCACTCGCCACATCGGCCTGGTGGTCGGTTACCGCGAGATCGACCAGGCCCAGTGGCGCAGCGTGCTGCCGGTGCCGCCGCGGGACTATCAGATCAGCCTCGATGTGCGTGCCGTACGCAGCGCCTTGGCCACCCCCCAACCTGAACCTGCCCGCTAGGCAATCGGAGTCCCCATGTCCTGGAACAATCGCGTGGTGTGGTCGGAAGGCATGTTCATCACGACCCAGCATTTCCAACAGCATGATCGCTACCTCGAACACCTGGTCGACGCCCGCAACCGGCCGCTGAGCGTGGCCGCCTGGGGTTTCTCCGAGCTGCTGCTCGACCAGGGCCTGCTTGCCCAGGGCAAGGTGGCGATTCTCAGCGCCCGCGGCTTGCTGCCCGACGGCACGCCGTTCGACATCCCCCGCGACGACCTGCCACCTGCGCCGCTGGAAGTGCCCGACGATCTGCGCGATGGCGTTGTCCACCTGGGGCTGCCACTGAAGCGGGCGGGGGCCCGCGACACCGTCGACGAGGGCGAAGCCGTCGCTGGCGCCCGCTATGTCAGCCGTGTCAGCGAGGTGCGCGACGACAACGCGCCGTTCGAAAACCGTGCCCCGCTGGCCCTCGGCAGCCGCGCCCTGCGCCTGCTGCGCAGCGAGGACGGCCTGAGCGACTACGCCGTCCTCGGCATGCTGCGCATCCGCGAAAAGCGCGCCGACCGCGCGCTGGTGGTGGATGACAGCTACATCCCGCCTGTACTCGATGTGGCGGCCAGCCAGCAACTGTCCGGCTTTTGCGGCGAGCTGCTGGGCCTGCTGCACCAACGTGGCGAAGCGCTGGCGGGCAGGGTGGTCGCCTCGGCCAATGGCGGGGCGTCGGAGATTGCCGACTTCATGCTGCTGCAACTGGTCAACCGCGCCCAGCCGCTGGTCGAACACCTCAACCAGCTGAGCCCGCTGCACCCCGAGCGGCTGTACAGCGAGCTGGTGGCCCTGGCTGGCGAGTTCGCCACCTTCACCCGCGATGGCCGTCGCCCGCACAGCTTCCCGGTGTATCAGCACGACGACCTGGCAGCGACCTTCGCGCCAGTGATGGCCGCCTTGCGCGAGGCCTTGTCGACGCTGATCGACAGCAAGGCGGTGGCCATTCCCATCGTCGAGAAGGCCTACGGCATCCACGTTGGCATGCTTGCCGACCGCAGCCTGCTCGACAGCGCCAGTTTCGTCCTGGTGGTGCGTGCCGATGTGCCCAGCGAGACGCTGCGTAGCCGCTTTGGCCAACAGAGCAAGATCGGCTCGGTGGAGCACATCCGCGACCTGGTCAACCTGCAACTGCCGGGCATCGGCCTGCTGCCGTTGCCGGTGGCGCCCCGGCAGATCCCGTTCCATGCCGGCTCCACCTACTTCGAGCTCGACCGGGGCAGCGAGCACTGGAAGCAGTTGCAACACTCCGGTGGCTTTGCCTTCTACGTTGCCGGCGAGTTCCCCGGCCTGAGCCTGGCCTTCTGGGCCATTCGAGGATAACCCGCGATGCACCCGGAAGATCCGCAGGCCAACGACCGTACCCAGTTCATGCCGCGCCCCGGTGGCCGTGCTGTCCCGCAACCCGCCGCGCCAGCGCCGCAGCCGCCGCCGTTGCAGGTACCGGCCGAGCCCCTGGCGCCTGGCCAGGGCGTGGGTGTCAACCCGCTCGAGCAGGCGGCCGGGCCGTTGCTGGCCTTGCTTACCCGCCTGCGCAACACCATCGCTCATTCGGCGCCGGCCAGCCTGCGGGCGCAGTTGCTGGCCTATCTGCGCCAGTTCGAGACCCGTGCTGAAGCCGCCGGTGTGGTGCGCAACGAGGTGCTGCTGGCGCGCTATGCGCTGTGCACCGCGCTGGACGAGGCGGTGCTCAGCACGCCGTGGGGCAGTGCCAGCGACTGGAGCCGCCAGAGCTTGCTGATCACGGTGCACAACGAGGCCTGGGGCGGTGAGAAGGTGTTCCAGCTGATGGAGCATTGCCTGCAGAGCCCGCGCGAACGCCTCAACCTGCTGGAGCTGTTGTACCTGTGCACCAGCCTCGGCTTCGAGGGCCGCTACCGGGTCATGAACGATGGCCGCGCCCAGCTCGAAGCGCTGCGCGAGCGTACCGCTGCGGCAATTCGCAGTGCCCGTGGCGAGCGTGAGCGCGAACTCTCGCCACACTGGCGTGGGGTGGCTGTCAGCCGTGACCGCCTGGCCCAGTTCGTGCCGCCATGGGTGGGCCTGGCGGTGGCAGCGGCATTGCTGTTGCTGCTGTTGTTCGGCCTGCGCCTGAAGCTGGCCGCCGATGCCGAGCCGGTGTTCCGGGGTATCCACGCGCTGGGCGAAATCCCGGTACAAGCCATGGACCGCCCGGTGCTGCAGCCCAAGCCCGTGGAGCGCCCGCGCCTGGCCGGGTTCCTCGCCGATGACATCAAGGCCGGCCGGGTTTCCGTCGAAGACGCGGTCGACCGCTCGGTGGTGACCATTCGCGGTGACGAGCTGTTCGCCAGCGCCAGCGCCAGCATCAAGGGCGATTTCCAGCCGCTGATGCTGCGCATCGCCGAGGCTGTGGCCAAGGTCAAGGGCAATGTCCGGGTCACCGGGCACAGCGACAACCAGCGCATCGCGACGTTGCGCTTCCCGTCCAACTGGGCGTTGTCGCAGGCGCGCGCCGAAGAGGTCAAGGGCATCCTCGCCGCGCGCACCGGGCAACCCGAGCGCTTCAGCGCCCAAGGGCTGAGCGACACCGAACCACTGGCGTCGAACGACACCGCGCAGGGCCGGGCGAAGAATCGCCGGGTTGAAATCACCGTTCTGGCGGAGGGCGTCGAGTGAAGGCGTTTTTCAGTTTTGTCATTCGCTGGGTGATCCCGCTGCTGGGCCTGATCGCCCTGAGCCTGATCATCTGGTTCGTCGGGCCGTTGCTGGAAATGCTGGCGTCGCCCACGCCACGCTGGCTGCTGATCGTCCTGCTGTTCGCCCTGTGGGGCGGCTACCGCGCCTGGCGCATCGTGCAGGCGCGCCGGCAGGCGGCCAAGGTCATGCAGAGCCTGGCCGCAGAAACCGCCCCGGACCCTGCCAGCGTGGCCACCACCGAAGAGCTGGCGGCGCTGCGCCAGCGCATGGACGAGGCCCTGGCCCTGTTGAAGAAGGCCCGCCTGGGCGGTGACGAGCGTCGCAATCTTTACGAGCTGCCGTGGTACGTGATCATCGGCCCGCCCGGCTCTGGCAAGACCACCGCGCTGGTCAACTCCGGCCTGCACTTCCCGCTGGCCGCGCAACTGGGCGAGGGCGCCATCCGCGGTGTGGGCGGCACGCGCAACTGCGACTGGTGGTTCACCGACCAGGCGGTGCTGCTCGACACTGCCGGCCGCTACACCACCCAGGACAGCCACGCCCAGGTCGACAAGGCGGCCTGGCTGGGCTTTCTCGACCTGCTCAAGACCCAGCGCTCGCGCCGCCCCATCGACGGTGCATTCATCGCCATCAGCCTGTCCGACCTGCTGCTGGGCAGCGACGCCGAGCGCGCCGCCCACGCCGCGGCGATCCGCGCGCGTATCCAGGAGCTGTACAGCCAGCTGGGCGTGCGCTTCCCGGTTTACCTGATGCTGACCAAGCTCGACCTGGTGCCGGGCTTCATGGAGTTCTTCGACAACCTGGGCAAGGACGAGCGCGCCCAGGTGTGGGGCATGACCTTCCCGCTGGATACCCTGGAGCAGGGCGCTGACGGCCCGTTGGCGCAGTTCGACAACGAGTTCGCATTGCTCGAGCGGCGGCTCGGTGAGCGCCTGGTCGAGCGCCTGCAACAGGAACGCGACCCGGCCCGGCGCGACCTTGTCTACGGCTTCGTGCAACAGTTCGCCGCCCTGCGTGGCAACCTCAAGGCCTTCCTCGACGGCATCTTCAAGCCCAATGCCTTCGAGGCACGGGCGTTGCTGCGCGGTGTGTACTTCACCAGCGGCACCCAGGAAGGCAGCCCCATCGACCGGCTGATCGGCAGCATGGCCCAGAGCATGGGCCTGGACCGTGCGCACCTGGCACGCCAGAGCGGTAGCGGGCGCAGCTATTTCATCGAGCGGTTGTTCACTGCCGTGGCCTTCGCCGAGCGTGGCCTGGTCGGCAGCAACCCCAAGGTGGAGCGGCGGCGCCGGTGGATCGCCCGTGGTGCGCTGGCCGTGAGCGTGGCGCTGGTGCTGTTGGTCGGGACCTTGTGGGCCCTCAGTTATCGGGCCAACCAGCAATACATCGCCGAAGTCGACAGCCGCCTTCAGCCACTGGGCAAAAGCGTGCAAGGCCTGAGCCCTGCGCAGCGCAACGTGGTCGACGTGCTGCCGCTGCTCAACGCCGTCCGCCACCTGGCCGACGACCCTCCCAACTGGGCCGAGGGCCTGGGCCTGTACCAGGGCGACATGCTCGAAAGCGAATCGCAGAGCCTGTACCGCAAGCTGCTGATCGCCATTTTCGCCCCGCGCCTGGTCACCCGCATCGAGGAACAGCTGTATGCCGGGGGGCCATCCGATTACCTCTACGAAGGGCTCAAGGCCTACCTGATGCTGGCTGATGCCGAGCATTACGACCCAGACTTCATCAAGGCCTGGATCACCCTCGACTGGGAGCGCCAGTTACCCCGCGACCTTGCGCCCGACCTGCGTCAAGCCCTGGGGCAGCACCTGGCGGCGCTGTTCGAGAAACGTCCGCCGAACGCACGCCTGGACCAGCGCCTGATCGACGACACCCGTCGCCAGCTGCAGCAGTTGCCGGTGGCCCAGCGTGTTTACGACCGCGTCAAGCGCCAGAAGCTGCCAGGCGGGGTCGAAGACTTCCGCGTCAGCGACGCTGCCGGGCGTGATGCCGCCCTGGTGTTTCGCTTCAAGAGCGGCAAGCCGTTGAGCGAGCCGCTGCCGGGGCTGTTCACCGTGCAGGGCTACCGCCAGGCATTTCTCGCCGCCAGCCTGGCGCAGAGCACCACGCTGGCCGAGGAACGCTGGGTACTGGGCCGCGCGCCGGGCGAAGCGGGCGATGCCAAACGCCTGGCCGACGATGTGCAGCAACTCTACTACCAGGATTACATCCGCCACTGGGATGCCCTGCTCGACGACCTGGACGTCGTGCCTGTCACCAGCGTTGGCCAAGCCGCCGATGTTCTGCGGGTGCTGTCCGGGCCGACCTCGCCGATGAAGCAGCTGTTGCAGGCGGTGGCCCGTGAAACCAACCTGGCGCAGCCGACCACGCTCGACAAGGTCCAGGACAAGGCCGAGCAGGCCGGTGTCGACCAGCTGCGCCAGCGCCTTGGCGGGCTGCTCGGCGACGCGCCGCTGCCCGTCGACAGCCCCGCGGCCCGCACGCAGGACCCGGTGACCGCGCATTTCTCCGAGCTGGCCACGCTGGTCGGTAGCGGTGAAGGCCAGCCCGCCGCCATCGACGGCTTGCTCACCGACCTCAATGCGCTCTACGTGCAGGTCAGCGCCATGGTCGGTGCCAGCGGCGACGCCTTGCTCGGCGAGGCCAAGAACCAGGCCCAGGCTGCGGCGCAACGGGTAGCCCTCGGCGCGGCGCGCCAGCCCAGGGTGGTGCAGAACCTGGTCAGTTCGGTACTCGGCTCGACCCATGGCATCGTCATGGGCGGGGTGCGCAACCAGCTCAATGCCGCCTGGGCCAGCGAAGTGCTGAATGTCTACCGCCAGTCGCTCAGCGGCCGCTACCCGCTGGTGGCCGGCAGTTCGCGCGACGCCACCCTGGAAGACTTCGGCCAGTTCTTCGGGGTCGGCGGGGTGATGGACAACTACTTCCGCAAGTACCTGCAGCCCTACGTCAATACTTCCAGCACGCCCTGGAGCTGGCAGCCGGGCGCTGCGCAGAAGCTCGGGATCAGCGGCAATGTGCTGTACACCTTCCAGCGCGCGGCGACCATCCGCGACGCGTTCTTCCGCAGCGGTAACGGCCTGCAGCCAAGCGTGCGTTTCGAGCTCAAGCCGGTGGCGATGGACGCGAGCATCACCCAGTTCCTGCTCGATCTCGACGGCCAGCAAGTCAGCTACGACCACGGCCCGAGCCGCCCGGTGGCGTTGCAGTGGCCCAACCCGAACAGCATCGGCGTGGTTCGCCTGTCGATCGCGCCGCCATCGGCCAGCGGCCGTTCGGGGCTGACCGTGGAGGGCCCATGGGCGTGGTTCCGCCTGCTCGACCAGGCCGACCTGGTGGCTGGCAGCTCGCCGGAGCGTTTCAACCTGCGTTTGCGCGTGGATGGCGCCAGCGTGTCGTACGAGCTGCGTGCCAGCAGCGCCTTCAACCCGTTCCGCAGCCGAGTGGTCAGCGGTTTCAGCCTGCCGGAGCATCTGTGAGCGACGTGGGTTTCTACGGAAAACTGGCCTGCCGCGGCGACTTCGTCAGCCGTGGCTTGCCACAGACCTTCATCCAGCCCTGGGACCAGTGGCTGGCCGCCGGTATCCAGGCCAGCCAGCAGGCGCTTGGCGAGGCCTGGCTGCAGGCCTACCTGGTCAGCCCGTTGTGGCGCTTTGCCCTGGCGCCTGGGGTGTGTGGCCCGGACGCGGTGGTCGGCGTGCTGATGCCGAGCATCGACCGGGTGGGGCGGTATTTTCCGCTGAGCGTGGCGCAGGTGCTGGAGCCCGGGGTGGCGATCGCAGGCATCGTTGGTGGGGCCGATGAGTGGTTCGAAGGTGTCGAGGCGGCGTTGCTGGGCACGCTTGAAGCGGATGCGGCTTTCGAGCATTTCGAGGCAGCCTTGCAGCCTTTCGACCAACCCCGGCCGCTGCTGCAGGGGCCACGAGTGGCCATGGGCGGGTTGCAGCGGCTGGACGGCAGCACGCCGCAGGGCAGGGCGTTGGCCCTGGCCGAATGTGCCTGCGAAGGCATGAGCCTGTGGTGGGGCCTGGGCAGCGAGCGGATCGCACCTGGCCTGCTGCGTAGCCAGGGCCTGCCGCGCAGCGAGCAGTTCGCCGCGTTCCTGCTGGGCAGCGAGGCGAGACCAGCATGAGCCGCGTGCACTACAGCGCGGCCAGCTACAGCCATGTAGGCATGGTCCGCAAGATCAACGAAGACGCCTGCCTGGAGCTGACCTGGGATGGCCTGTGGGCCGTTGCCGACGGCATGGGTGGGCATGCCGCCGGCGACTATGTGAGCAGCCTGGCCGTGGACAGCCTGCGCCAGTTGCCGCTCATCGATGGGTTGGAGGATTTCACCCAGGCCCTGCGCGACACCTTGGCCCGGGTCAACCGCGCGGTACGCGAGGAGACCTTGCGCCGGGGCGTGGCGATGATGGGCAGCACGGTGGTGGTCCTGGCCGCCCGCGGCGACCGGGCGGTAGGCCTGTGGGCCGGTGACAGCCGCCTGTATCGGCTGCGCGATGGCCGCATCGAGCGCCTGTCGCATGACCACAGCTATGTCCAGGAACTGCAGGACAGCGGCCTGCTCAACGAGGCCGAAGCCCGCGTGCACCCGCGCGGCAACATCGTCACCCGCGCCATCGGCGTCGAGGACCAGCTCGAACTCCAGGCGGTGGATGTGCAGGTACAGCCGGGCGATACCTACCTGTTGTGCAGCGACGGCTTGAACAAGACCGCCGAAGACCACGAGATCGCCGACGTGCTCGGCCACGCCGACCCCTATCAGGTGGTCCGCAGCCTGGTGCACCTGGGGCTGACCCGTGGCGCCCCTGACAACATCACCGCCGTGGTGGTGAAGGCGAAATGAAGAGCACCCCGAACATGCAGATTCCCGGATTCGACATCGACAGCGAGATTGGCCAGGGCGCCATGGCCAGCGTCTACCTGGCCACCCAGCGCTCGCTGCAGCGCAAGGTGGCGCTGAAGGTGATGGCCGCGAGCCTTGCCGCCGACCCTACCTTCTGCGAGCGCTTCCTGCGCGAAGGGCGCACCCTGGCGCGGCTGGCGCACCCGCACATCGCCACCATCCATGACATCGGCAACGTCGGCGAGCTGTACTACATGGCCATGGAGTACCTGCCCAGCGGCACCCTCAAGGAGCGCATCGCCGCCGGGCTTGCACCCGAGCAGGGCTTGCTGTACGTGCGGCAGATCGCCCAGGCGCTGGGTTATGCCCACGGCCAGGGGTTGGTGCACCGCGACGTGAAACCGGCCAACATCCTGTTCCGCGCCGACGGCACGGCGGTGCTCTCGGACTTTGGCATCGCCAAGTCGCTGGATGACCGCACCCAGTTCACCCAGGCTGGCTTCGCCGTCGGCACCCCGAGCTACATGAGCCCGGAGCAGGCGCGGGGCATGGACATCGACGGCCGCGCCGACCTGTATGCGCTTGGGGTGGTGCTGTACGAGATCCTTGTCGGCGAGCTGCCCTACCGTGGCACCGATGCGTTGTCGACCGCACTGGCCCACCTGACCGAGCCACTACCGGAGCTGCCCATCGAGCACGGGCGCTACCAGGACATCCTGCGCGGGCTGCTGGCCAAGGACCCTGATCAACGCTTCGCCGATGCCGACGCGTTGCTGGCCGCACTCGACCGCTTGCCTGCCGATGACCAGGACAGCACAGTGATCCGGCCGTTGCCGGTCGCGATGCCGGGCAAGGCAGACCTTGGCGGCCTGACGCCGGTGTCCATCGATATTCCGCAGGCCACGGCCGAGCCGGTGGCCTCAACCGCGCCTGCAAAGGAGCCGTCCCGGCCCAGGCCCGCTGCGCCGCCGAAACCAGCCTCGGGCATGCCGGCCAAGGCCATGCTGGCCGTGGCCATAGCCGCGGCACTGGGCCTGGGCGCGACCTTGTTCTGGTTGCGCAGTGGCAGCGACCAACCGGATGTGCAGCCACCCGTGGCGCAAACCGCGAGCGAACCGCTGACGCCAACCGCTCCACCGCCAGCGGCCAGCGAAGACGGCCGGCCTTTGTTGATGCCGGGCAAGAAAACCCTGTTCCAACGCGTGCTGAGCAAGCCCGAAGCGCAACTGCGCGCACGGCCCGGTGACAGCGCGGGTGAACCGCTGCCGGCGTTCTCGGTGCTGTACGTGTACCAGCGCAAGGACATCGACGGCCAGCCCTGGCTGGAAGTTGGCGCCTCCAGCAGCGGCCAGCGCGACGGCTGGTTGCCTGCGGCACAAACCAGCGACTGGAAGCAAAGCCTGGTGCTGAAGTTTACCGAGCGTTCCGGCCGTTCACCGGTGATGTTCATGCGCCAGGCCGATGACCTGCAGCAACTGCTCGACGACACCGGCAAGGCCCGCGCCGACCTGCTCAAGGCGCAGAACGAGCCCGACCAGGTGCCCCAGGTGCTGGCCCTGGAGCCCGCCGCCAGCGCGGTGCCGCAGAACCAGTTCTACCTGATGCCGATCTTCGACTACCGCGAAAGCTTCGGCGCCGATGGCCAGCCGGTGCAGTTGCTCAACGTCGCCTCCATCGACCCCGGCAGCAGCGTTCGCAGCCAGGCGGCCACGGCTGCCGGTGCGGCCGTGGCAACGGACAACCGCTTCCGTACCGGCATCGTCCTGGTGGTCGACACGTCGGTGTCGATGCAACCCTACATCGACCGCGTGCGCCAGGTGGTCAGCGAACTGCAGGCGCAACTGGCTGCACGGGGCGAGCTGGGCAATGTCAGCTTCGGCCTGGTGGGCTTTCGCAACAGCGTCAAGCGCACCCCGGGCCTGGACTACCTGAGCAAGACCCTGGTCAGCCTGGAGGAGGGCCGCGACCCGGCGCGCTTCCTCAAGGCTGCCGCGCAGGTCAAGGCCACCAGCGTCTCCAGCCATTCGTTCAACGAAGATGCCTTTGCCGGCGTGATGCAGGCCGTGGAGGGCATGGACTGGTCGGGCTATGGCGGGCGCATCGTCCTGCTGGTCAGCGATGCCGGTGCCCTGCGCAAGAACGACCCTTACAGCAGCACACAGATGAACGAGGCCGAGGTTCGCCAGGCTGCGTTGAGCAAGCAGATCAGGATCTACGCCCTGCACCTGCGCACCCCGGCCGGTGTAAAAAACCATGGCGCTGCCGAAAGCCAGTACCGCGTGCTTACCGCCGACAGCAACCCGCAGATCGGTGACCTGTACGTGGCTGTGCCGGGCGGCGATGTGGGCGCCTTTGGCGAGCGCGTGCGCGAGATCGGCTCGACGTTCGCCGAACTGGTGCACCAGGTGCGTGAACAGCAGCCACAGCCGTTGCCCCAGTTGGGCTCGGGCGCGAGCCTGGCGGCGAAGTCCCAGGCGATCGGTTATGCCATGCACATGGACTTCCTCGGCCGTAACGGCGCCAGCCAGGCGCCGCAACTGGTCAGCGCCTGGGCCGCCGACCATGACCTGGCCAACCCGGCGTTGCCGAGCCTGCAGGTGTGCGTGATGCTGACCAAGCTGCAGCTCAATGACCTGCAGCAGTCGCTGAAGCTGATCGTCGATGCCGCGCGCAAGACCCGCAGTTCGCCGGGTGATTTCTTCAACGAGATCGCCAGCGCGAGCGCCTACATGAGCCGCGATCCGGGTGCCCTGCGCAAGGGCGCAAACCTGGCCCAGGGCGGGGTACTGGGCGAATACCTCGAAGGCCTGCCGTACCGCAGCAAGTCCCTGAGCATGACCGAGGACCTGTGGCTGTCGCTGTCGGTGGCCGAACAGGAGGATTTCATCGACGAGCTGGACTCGAAGATCCGCCTGTACGAAACCTTCCACAACGACATGGCCAACTGGGTGCGCTTCGGCAAGGCCGAGCCGGGCGATGCCCTGTACCGTGTACCGCTGTCGACGCTGCCGTGATGATCAGCCTGCACGCGGTGCACAAGACGCGCGGCCAGGGGGCCCAGCGCTACAGCCTGCAGATCGACCGGCTGCAGCTGGCGGCAGGGGCACGGGTGGCCCTGGTCGGCCCCAGCGGCTGCGGCAAGAGTACCTTGCTCGACCTGCTGGCGCTGGTGCTGGCGCCGGATGCCGCCGAGGGCTTCGTCTTCGCCGGCACCGATGTGGCTGGCCTGTGGCGCCAGCGCCGCCTCGACCAGTTGGCGGCACTGCGCAGCCGCCAGCTGGGCTATGTGCTGCAGGCCGGCGGATTGCTCGGTTTCCTCGATGTGCGTGGCAATATCCGCCTGCCACGGCAGCTGTTGGGGCTGGGCGAGGACGGCAGCGTCGAACGCCTGGCCGAGGCGCTGGACGTGCATGACCAGCTGGCCAAGAAACCTGCCGCGTTGTCGCTGGGGCAACGTCAGCGGGTCAGCTGCGCCCGGGCCCTGGCGCATGCCCCGGCATTGTTGCTGGCCGACGAGCCTACCGCGGCGCTGGACCCGGTGAACGCCGAGCGGGTCATGCAGTTGCTGCTGCGCGAGGCACAGGCGCGCCGGGTGACCTGCGTGCTCGCCACCCATGACGAAGCGCTGGCGCGCCGGGCCGGGTTGAGCGTGCTGCGCATGGCCTGCCGGCGCGATGCCGACGGCGGCGTCACCGCCACCTTGGCGCAGGCCGTCTGATGCGCCCGTGGCTGATCGCCGGCCTGGCCTGGCAGGACTACCGCAACGATGCGCGGCTGTCGGCGTGCAGCGTGTTGGCGCTGGTCGCGGTGATCGCGCCCTTGCTGGTGCTGTTCGGTCTCAAGTTCGGCCTGGTCGGCAGCCTGACCGAGCGGCTGCAACGCGACCCGAGCGTACGCGAGATCATTCCCTTGGGCGGTGGCCGTTTCCGCGCCGATTTCATCGAAGCCCTGGGGCAGCGACCGGACGTCGCCTTCGCCATCGCGCGGACCCGGCAGATCGCCGCCACTGCGGAGCTGCTGCTGCCTGCCAAGAGGCGTGCGGTAACCGTCGAGATGCTGCCGACCGCTGCCGGTGACCCCTTGTTGCAACAGGTGCCGCCGCCGCAGGGCCTGCAGCAGGTGGTACTGAGCTTTACCGCTGCCGAGAAGCTCGGGGCCGCTGCCGGTGATGAGCTGCAGGCCAGCTTCAGCCGGCAGCAGGCCGGCCAGGTGCAATGGCGCCAGACGCGCCTGCAGGTAGCTGCCGTGCTGCCGTTGGCGGCGTTCGAGCGCGATGGCCTGTTTGCTTCCCTGGCCCTGCTCGAAGCGGTCGAGGACTACCGCGACGGCCGCGGCGTGCCGGCGCTGGGCTGGCCGGGCGAGGCCGCAGGCAATGATGCGCGGCGGATATACCCGGCGTTTCGCCTGTATGCCCGTGGGCTGGCTGATGTCGAGACGCTGCGCGCCTACTTTGCCGAACGCAAGTGGCTGGTATCGACCCAGGCAGCGCAGATCGCCCAGGTGCAGGCCCTGAGCCGCAACCTTGACCTGGTGTTCTGGATCATCACCAGCCTGGCCGTGGCCGGTGCCGTGGCAGCCATCGCCGCTGGCGCGGTGGCGGCGGTACAGCGCAAGCAGCGTGAGCTGGCGGTGCTGCGCCTGCTGGGGTTCGGCACGGCCGCGCTGCTGCTGTTCGTGGTGCTGCAGGCGCTGTACAGCGGCGTGCTGGCGGCCGCAGTTGCCGGCGCCCTGTATTTGCTGGCCGAGCAGGGCCTCAACCGGATCTTCACGCAGGTGCCAGGCGAATACGCCAGCCATCTGTTGCCCATGCATTACTTCGTTGCGTTGTCTGCGGTGCTGCTGGCCAGCACAGCCGCTGCTGCCCTGGGTGGCTGGCGGGTGACGCGCATCGATGCCAGTCAAGGAATCCGTGATGTCTGAACTTCGTCTCGGGGCTACGGCCCTGCTTCTGACCACGCTGGGCCTGGCGGCCTGTTCGCCGGGTACCGACGAGCCGCCTGCCAAGCCGGCCAACGCCGCTGCCGCCAGCGCCCCGGCGCAGCCGGTCGACACCAGCAAGCTGGACAACCCCAAGCCCTTGCCGGGCGACGTCAGCCTGCCGCTGCCATGCGGCGGCGAACTGGTACTGCGCAGCGTCTACGTGCTGGCCCAGGGCAGCCTGGACGACCGCGAGGTCAACCTCGGCTACCCGTTCAGCGAGGGCGAGGCCGGCTACCAGCAGTCGTTCATTTCCGGTTATCGGCGTGACTTCATCAATGGCCAGTTCAGCCTCCAGGACCTTTCGCCCGCCTGGCAGAAGGCTGTCGCCCCCAACCTGCCCGAACTCGACCAGGCTGGCCCGCTCAAGCCGATGATGTATTTCATTGGCAAGTACGAGGTCAGCGCCCGGCAGTATGCCCAGGTGATGGCTCAGGCCCAGTCGCTGGCCAGCGGCGAGGCGGCGCCGGCCTGTCAGCCCGATACCACGGCGGCGGGGCGCCTGCCCAAGGTCAAGCTGTCGCGCTTCGAGGCCGAGCGCTTTGCCGCGGTCTACAGTGCCTGGCTGCTCAAGCATCACCGTGACCTGCTGCCGGTCAGTGGCCGGGGCAGCAAGGCCGAGGACGGCGGGGTCGGTTTTGTGCGCCTGCCCACCGAAGTGGAGTGGGAGTTCGCTGCCCGTGGCGGCTCTGCGGTAAGCCGCCAGGAACTGGAAGGGCGGCTGTTCCCGCGCAAGGTCCAGGGCAGTGACAGCGACGGGCCGCTTGGCGACTGGGCAGTGTTCAACCAGGTGGCTGGCGGCACCGGGCAGGCCGCACGCCTGATGCCGATCGGTACCCGGCTGCCGAACCCGCTGGGGCTGTTCGATGTGATCGGCAATGCCGCCGAAATGGTTCAGGAGTCGTTCCAGCTGGTGCATGCCGGCCGCTTGCAAGGCGCCTATGGTGGCTTCGTGGTCAAGGGCGGCAACTACCTGGAAGGCGAGGGCACGCTGTTTACCGGCATGCGCCGCGAGTACCCGCTGTTCGGCGCTGACGGTACCGAGCAGCGCAACGAGACCACGGGCTTCCGGGTGGCCATCGGCGCCCTGTCGGCGCCCCGTTCGCGTTACCAGGAACTGTTCGAGCAGTGGCAAAAGGAAGGGCGCCTGGCCAGCCTGACCGACGATATTGATGCCGTGCAGGACCCGACCAAGCGCCTGGACAGCATCATCGCCGCCACCCCCGACCCGCGCCAGCAGGCCGAGCTGGGGCTGGTCAACGAAGAACTCAAGCGCAGCGTTTCGCTGATCGGTCGCCAGCGCGAAGAGGCTGCCGGCAACCTGATCCAGTCTGCCGCGCTGGTGGCCGAGACCATCAACAACTACAACATTCGCCTGACCAACCTGCGCAACACCCAGGCCGAGGCCAAGGCGCGTGGCGACCAGACCACCGTGAGCATGTACGCCGCAGCCATCGCCAACGGCCGCGCCGCCCTCGATGGCGCCGTGGCGATCTACATCGACAACCTGGCCAGTGGTACGCGCTACACCGATGCGGTGATCCAGGCGCAGTTCCAGCGGGTCAAGGAAGAACTCAATCGCAAACCGGTCCTGGGCAAGAGCCTGGTGAGCCGCGCGACCCTGTTCGTTCGCCATGTTGGGGAGTACCGCCAGAACCGGCGGGCCGACCCGGCAACGATCCTCAAGGAGCTCCTGGCATCGGCCGCCGCGCGGCCTTCGTAGTGGCTTCTGCCTGACGCAACCGCGGGGTGGCATGAAGCCCCCCGTTTTAACCACCCACGTGAGAAAGTGACATGTTCAAGACCATCTTCACGGCTACCCATGCCCGTTCCGCCCTGCTGCTCGCCGCCGGTTTCAGCACTGTCCTGCTGGCGGGCTGCTCCAGCTCTCCGGTGTCCAAGGTTGGTGCCACGACCAAGGTCGAGTACTACCCGAGCTGCTACGAGCCCGTGCAGCACCTGCGCTCCACCGACGGTGACATGACCCGCTCGGTTGCCACAGGCGCCGTCATCGGGGCCCTCGGCGGTGCCTTGACCGGCGCCCTGGTCGACGGCGACAACCGCGGCCGCAACGCAGCCATCGGTGCGGCGGGTGGTGCCCTGGTGGGCGGTGCGGCCGGTTACTACACCGAGCGCCAGAAGCAGATCAGTGACGACAAGCAGCGTATTGCCTCGTACGCCACCGACATCGACAAGAGCGCTGCCGACCTGGACCGCACCACGGCCTATGCCAAGGCTTCGCAAAGCTGCTACCAGCGTGAGTTCACCAGCCTGATCGACGGCCGCAAGGCCAACCGCATCAACGACACCGAAGGGCGCAAGCGCCTGGCCGAGATCGTCTCGGGCCTGCAGGAGTCGAACAAGCTGCTGGCCACCGTCAACGGCCGCGTTGCGGAAAACCTCGACAACTACACCCAGGCCTACGAGCAGGACCTCAAGCAGGTTGGTGTGGCTCGTACTGATGTGGCAACCGTGGCTGAGCCGCCCAAGACCACCACTGGCAAGAAGAAGACCCAGGCCGTCAAGGTGAACACGAAGGTGCCGCAAGAGGCGGTCGCCACCGAGAAGACCCTGCAGAAGGCCACTACCAAGAAAGCCGAAGCCCAGCAGGTGGCCAATGCCGGCGTCGACCAGGTCAACAAGATGTGCCGCAGCCCCGACATGGGTGACTGGGCGCCGGTGCCTTGCCCGAACGTGTAACCCACGCTCCGTTGCGCTCGCGCTGGTGCACGTGCAGCCCCTGGCAGGTCGCCTGACCTGCATGGGGCGTGCGTGGGCCGGCGCAGCGGCTTTTCGAATCAAGGAGAGTTGTCGTGACTGATCTTATGTCCGGCGCCCTGGGCGGCTACCGGCAGCAAATGGCGCGTCAGCGGCTGCTGCTGACCGTCGACCAGCAGAAGCTGTTCAGGGCCATCGATGCCGACCCGGGTATCGTGGGTGCTGGTGTTGTCTATATCGATGCCGAGTACAACGTGATCGTCCTGCGCGAATTCAAGCCTATCTGCAGCATTGCGCCCAAGCGTGTGATTCTGCAGGAGGCAGCACCTTACAAGTCACCTGAACAGTTCATGACCCAGCTGCAAACCGGCGCGCGTGAGCGCAAGGTGATGGCAGAGGCCGTGAACGCCAGTCTGGGTTGCCTCTCGGCTTATCTTGGTTGGGTCGTCATGTTCAGTGGCACCATTGCCGTACCGTTCACTGGCGGCGCCAGCATGGTGTTGACGGCGGTCGGTTATGCCGCCGCGGCTGCGGGTACCGGGCAGTGCATGATGGGCGGGTACCGAGTGTTCAACGAAGTGTTCGACCCAGGGCAGAACGACTGGCTCGACAGTAACGACACGGTCCAGACCGTGATGAGCATACTGGACGGCGTCGCGCTGGCAGGTGTGGGCGCATCGAGCCTGAACACCGTGCGGTTCCTGCAGGCTCGCAAAGCGGCGACCGGCAAGGGCTGGAGGGAGCTGTTCCATAGCCTTTCCCGGCAGCAACGCAAGGCTTTGGCCGAGGAGCTTCTGCTCATCAAGCATCCGTCGCTCACTGCCAAGCAGCTCAAGCTGAAGCAAGCGGCGGGTACTGCGATCAAACGTTTTACCCCTACCGAAATTCAGCATGCCACGCGTACCTTGATCAAAGACTCGATAGGCGGCTTGTCGGGCTTTGGCAGCAGTAGCTTCGTGCAATCGGTTGCAGTGGGGCTTTACGAGGAGATTACCGAGTGACCCGTGACCAGGAGCTGCAAGCGTTTCTTTCCCGTTATTTCGGCGTGTTCATTGCCGAGTTTTTCTTTTCCTGCATGGCGCTGGGCGGCACCGTCTCGCTGGTGTTCTCCACCTATATGCGCAGCTCAGACCCTGAACTCTCGGTGATGGTGCTGGCGGCAGCCGGTGTAGTGAGCGCCGCCTCGCATATTGCCATGGTGCGTGGCTTTGCCTGGGGCGTGCGCGGTGTGATCGGCATCCTCGTGGTTGCCTTGCTCGCCGCATTGCCCAGCTACGGTTATCGCCCGCACATGGGGGCGTACATTTCCGTCCTGGTGTTCGGTTTGCTGGCTCTGCTGATCATCAACAGCCAGCGTTACCGCCAGATGCGCGTGCGCCTGGTGGAGTATCGGGACATCCGAAAAATCAACCGTCGCGCGGCTAAAACCTCCAAATGACACCTTTCTCTGATGTAACGAGGGGATCGGGATGAATCTGCGCCGAACGCGTACCTGGCTCGGTGGTTTGCTATTGCCCTTGCTCGTTGCTTGCAATGGCCATAAGGTCGAGCGTGTCGTGGTCTATGAGAATAACGTCCATCACTGGCGCATCGAACACGTGGTGGAGCAGAACTGGCCGGTGGGGCCTCGCCAGTATTATCAGGTGTTTCTCAAGGACCGCCTGCTGATCCTGCCTGCCAATGTGTTCAACGACGAGCGCGACATTAGTGAGTTCGTTGCTGCGGGCGGTTTCGACATCAGCAACTGGCGCAACGACACGATCATCGTGGCGTTCGAGAACGTGCAAAAGCGCGAAGGTGGCAACGAGCATTTTGTCCGCTCGCTGATGATCACCCCGGAGTACAAGGAAGGGGAGGTGATACTGAGCGACATGGCGAGCCATATGCAGATCGTGGTGCAGCGGGTGGAGCCGGTTGGGGAGGGGAAGTAGCAGGGCAGTGGTGTTGTAGGCAAGCAAATGAAGCTGTGGATGTCACCGGCATTTGTGGGAGCGGGCAAGCCCGCGAAGCAGGCGACGCGGTGCATGGCACCGGCTGCGTCGGTGTTCGCGGCCACGGCCGCTCCCACAGGTACAGCGTGACCCCGAAGCCAGCGCAGTACCTGTGGGAGCGGGCAAGCCCGCGAAGCAGGCACCTCGGTGTATGGCACCGGCTGCGCCGGTGTTCGCGGCTAAAGCCGCTCCCACAGGTACAGCGTTAACCCGAAGCCAGCGCAGTACCTCTGGAAGCGGGCGACGCGGTGCATGGCACCGGCTGCGCCGGTGTTCGCGGCTAAGGCCGCTCCCACAGGTACAGCGTGATCCCGAAGCCAGCGCA
>NZ_DKHD01000052.1:47619-47828 GCF_002453565.1 Pseudomonas sp. UBA6753
AAGCAGGCGACGCGGTGGATGGCATCGGCTGCGCCGGTGTTCGCGGCCACGGCCGCTCCCACAGGTACAGCGTGATCCCGAAGCCCGCGCAGTAGCTGTGGGAGCGGGCAAGCCCGCGAAGCAGGCGACGCGGTGCATGGCACCGGCTGTGCCGGTGTTCGCGGCCACGGCCGCTCCCACAGGTACTGCGTGATCCCGAAGCCAGCGCA